>NZ_JBSFXK010000035.1:0-78023 GCF_053595355.1 Streptomyces sp. NPDC002513
ACAGAAGATCCTGGCCACCTGGACCGGCGCCTGCTCGATATGCGGCCAACCCGCCCCCACTCCCGAACCCCACCACAGGACCTAACAAAGCCCTATTAGGGCCTGTTCGAACGACGGGAAACTCAGAACAGGCCCTAGCGGTCCTGACCCCCGCCCCTCCGGGACCCTGGCACCAGGTCCCGGAGGGGCCGCCCGCCCCCGCGGACGGGGTTCCCACCGCCGCTCCCGGGTGTCACGCTGTGATCATGAGCCGTATCGAAGCCCCGCGCGACGACGTCACCGGCAACCTCCTCGACCGCCTCCGGGCGGGCCTGCCCGCCGAGGCCGTCCTGTCCGACCCCGACATCACGGCCTCGTACGGACACGACATGGCGAGCTTCTGCACGGCCGGCACCCCGGCCGTGGTCGTTCTGCCGCGCACCGTCGAGCAGGTCCAGCACGTCATGCGGACCGCCACCGAACTGCGGATCCCGGTCGTCCCGCAGGGCGCCCGCACCGGCCTGTCGGGCGGGGCGAACGCCTCCGACGGCTGCATCGTGCTCTCGCTCACGAAGATGGACCGGATCCTGGAGATCAACCCGGTCGACCGCATCGCCGTCGTCGAGCCCGGCGTCGTCAACGCCACGCTCTCCCGCGCGGTGGACGAACACGGCCTCTTCTATCCGCCGGATCCCTCCAGTTGGGAGATGTGCACGATCGGCGGCAACATCGGCACGGCCTCCGGCGGCCTGTGCTGCGTCAAGTACGGGGTCACGGCCGAGTACGTCCTCGGCCTCGACGTCGTCCTCGCCGACGGGCGCCTGCTGTCCACCGGCCGCCGTACCGCCAAGGGCGTCGCCGGATACGACCTCACCCGGCTCTTCGTCGGCTCCGAGGGCTCGCTCGGTGTCGTGGTCCGCGCGGTCCTCGCCCTGAAGCCGAAGCCGCCCCGGCACCTGGTGCTGGCCGCCGAGTTCGCGTCCGCGGCCGACGCCTGCGACGCCGTCTGCCGGATCATGACGGAGGGTCATGGACCGTCCCTGCTCGAACTGATGGACCGTACGACCGTCAAGGCCGTCAACGACCTCGCGCACATGGGCCTGCCGGAGACCACCGAGGCGCTGCTGCTCGCCGCCTTCGACACCCCGGACCCGGCCGCCGACCTCGCGGCGGTCGGCGCGCTGTGCGAGGCCGCGGGCGCCACCCAGGTCGTCCCGGCCGACGACGCGGCCGAGTCCGAACTCCTCTTGAAGGCCCGCCGGTTGTCGCTCACCGCGCTGGAGGCGGTCAAGGGCACGACGATGATCGACGATGTGTGCGTGCCCCGCTCCCGGCTCGGCGACATGCTCGAAGGGGTCGAGCGGATCGCCGAGAAGTACGGGCTCACCATCGGGGTCTGCGCGCACGCGGGCGACGGCAACACACACCCGACCGTCTGCTTCGACGCACAGGACCCCGACGAGTCGCGGCGCGCCCGTGAGTCCTTCGACGAGATCATGCAGCTCGGCCTGGAACTCGGCGGAACGATCACCGGTGAGCACGGCGTGGGCGTGCTGAAGAAGGAGTGGCTGGCGCGCGAGATCGGCCCGGTGGGCGTGGAGACGCACCGGGCGATCAAACAGGTCTTCGACCCCCTGGGCATCCTGAACCCGGGCAAGGTCTTCTGAGGAGAGCCCGCAGGAGTGAACGCGCGTTGAGGAGAGATTTCTTTCGGTGTGTGTTCCGGGTATGTGAAGGGCGTGCGCGCTCTCGCCCGGAAAGGGGCGGGTACGGGCGGAGGGGCCGTGTTGCCTGCCCGCTTCTGATAGATGTGGATGTCCACACAGAGCTGTGGACGCCCACACAACCCCGCGAGCAGATACGGGACGACGGACATGAGCGCCCCCACCCCGGCACCCGGTGACGACAGGCCCCGCGAAGGCTACTACCCGGATCCGTCCATTCCCGGATACGTCCGGTACTGGAACGGGGCCGCCTGGGTGCCCGGCACCAGTCGGCCGGCGCCCGCAGACGGCACCCCGCCGGCCCCGCCCGGCGCGGGCCCCGTACAGCCCTCCGTGGAGGAGACGGGCCCGCACTTCTTCGACGAGGACCCCGCCGGCGCGCCCGGCCCGGCGCGCCCGGCCGCGGCCCCGCACGACAGCAGCCCGGACCCCGCCTCGGCCTGGGGCGCCGACAGCTCCCGGCAGTCCGGGTTCGGCGGCGACCAGGACCGTCAGGTGTCATGGGGCGCGCCGGAGACCGCCGACCCGCGGCTGCCGCGCGAGGGCGCGCCCGAGACTCCCGACCCGCGGCTGCCGCGCGAGGGCGCGCCCGACGGCAGGGCGATCCGGACGGACGGCACCGCCACCATCCCGCCCGCCGCGGCCGGATCCGCCCCGGGCCCCGCCCGGACCGCGGGCACCGAGGAGCCCGTTCCCTCCGAGAGCACCATGACCTTCCGCGCGCTCTCCCCACGCAGGGGGGAGCAGGGCGCGGGGGCGGCCGGTTCCGCCGCGGGGCACCCCGCCGCGCGTACGCCCAGCGCCCAGGCCGCGGCCCGCCAGGCGCTCGGCCTGGACCCGGAGGTACCCCAGGCCACCCCGCCGCGGACCGCCCCGGCTCCCCGGACGCCGTCGCCGTCGGCCCCCCAGGCCCCCGCGGCGGGACCGCCCGTCCAGCATCCGCCCGGCTCACTCTCCCAGCAGCCGACGCCGAGTCTCCAGCAGCAACCGGTGGCGGGCCTCCAACAGCAGGCGGCGAGTCTGCCGCAGCAGTCCACGGGCCCGGCCACGCCCCTGACCACGGGCCCCGGCGGCGGCCAGCCCTCATGGGCGCAGCAGGTGCATCAGCTCGCGAGCGCGGACGATGGCGGCGACCGGCCGCCCGCCCCGTGGAAGCCGCCGGTGGACGACCCGTTCCTGGCGGCCGCCCGGGCGCAGGCGGCGGTCCGGCCCGCGGGCCTCGGCAAGCGGCTGGCCGCCCGGCTGCTCGACACCCTGGTCCTGGCGGCGGTCACGGGTGCGGCCGCGGTCCCGCTGGCCGGCAAGGCGATCGACCACATCGACGGCAAGATCGACGCGGCCCGGCTGTCCGGGCGGACCGTCACGGTCTGGCTGCTCGACGGCACGACCTCGGTCTATCTCGCCATCGTGCTCGCCGTGCTCCTCGGCTTCGGTGTGCTCTACGAGGCGCTGCCCACCGCCCGCTGGGGCCGCACCCTCGGCAAGAAGCTGTGCGGAATCCAGGTGCGGGACATCGAGGGCCATGAACCGCCGACCTTCGGTCTGGCCCTGTGCCGCTGGCTGGTCTACAGCGTTCCGGGTCTGCTGGGCATCGGTGTCGTCGGCGTCCTGTGGTGTCTGTTCGACCGTCCCTGGCGCCAGTGCTGGCACGACAAGGCCGCGCACACGTTCGTGGCGGGCTGACCCGGACGGACCTCTACGGATGCGGAGCGGCGGGGTTCGCGGTCGACTCGGGCCATGAGCACCGAACCGCCGCTCCCCGGCTCCGGGGACTCTCCGGAGGACGACCCGTTCAGAAAGAAGCAGCCCCCGTCGTCCGAGAGCGGCGGGTCCGCGTCCCACGGGGGCCCGCAGCAGGGCGGCGGCCCCCCGTGGGGCAGTGAACCCCCGCCCGGCGGCGGCCCCTACGGCGCACCCCCGCCCCCCGGCGGCGGTCCCCCCGGCGGCGAAGGCCCCTACGGCGCGGGGGGACCGTACGGCGCCGGAGGGCCGTATGGCGGCGGAGGCCCGTACGGCCCCGGCCCCTACGGCGGCACGGATCCCCTCGCCGGAATGCCCCCGCTGGCCGACAGCGGCAAACGCGTGCTCGCCCGGATCATCGACATGATCATCGTGGGGGTGGCCGTCTGGCTGGTGTCCTGGGCGACTCACACCATCGAGTACAACGTGGAGGCGGACAGGATCGAGTACGGCAAGTCCATCGGCCAGTCCGTGATCGCCGCCGTGCTCTACATCGCGTACGACACCGTCATGATCTCCCGGTCGGGCCAGACGCTCGGCAAGCGGCTGCTGAACATGCGGGTGGCCGATCTGGCGGACGGCTCCACCCCCTCCGTGCAGACCGCGCTGATCCGCGCGGCCGTGCTGTGGCTGCCGTTCGCGTTCTGCTGTGCCTGCGTCTGGACGGCGATCTGCGGCGGCTGGAGCTTTTTCGACCGGCCCTACAAGCAGGGGCTGCACGACAAGGCGGCCAAGACCGTGGAGGTGACCACGGTATGACCGGTCCCGGGGGATGAGCGCGACGGCGGCGGCGTACGTATGAACCGGCGGGCCCGTGCTGCAAGGGCCCGCCGGTTCATGTCCGTTCGACGTGGTGGTGCGTCATGGTGCGTGGGGTCCCGCGCGGTGCGGGGAGCGCGGCGCCCGGTTCAGGGGTTCGCCGGCTCGTGCGCGGGCTCGGCGGGCGCGGCCGATCCGACGGACGCCGTCGGGCGCCCGGCCGGAGCGGAGCGCCGGCCGGCGGCCGACGCGGACCTCGGTACGGGGACCGTCACGGAGACGAGGAGTCCGAGGGCGAGGGCCGCGAGGACGATCACGGTGATCCCCAGGCCCGAACTCGTCTGGGACAGCAACAGCATGGCGAGGGTCGAGAAGATCACGGTGCAGGAACCGTAGGCGAGCTGTGCGGCGTTCGGACGAGGCATGGTCATTCCTCGGGGGTGGGGGTCTCCCCCCGTGCCTCTCGCGATGGGGGAGGATGCGGACAACACGGACAACACGGACAATGCGGAAAGTGCGAAAAATGCGGACGAAACGAACAACCGACTGCGGGGCACGTGACGTGGCTAAGAATCGCGGGATGACAACGGTGTCGACGGGGTAATCCGTCACCATTCCCACGCTCCGCCTGTCAATTCTATTCGCCTCCATGCCCGAGGGGAACGGCCGGTAAGCGTGACCTAACCCACGGTGCGGATGCATGGGGGGCGCACGGAGTCATGCAGTCCACCAACCGGACAGGTGCGCGCGCCGGTTGACAGGTGACTATGCCGTCTGCAAGGCATCCGCGCATCGCCCGTACGCCGTTCGTGCGTCGTGTGTATGCCGAACACCTCGTTCTCCTAATGCACTTGACCTGTTCAAGTCAAGATCTGTCTTTTCTCTTAAACCTCCGGTCAAATGTCGTCACTTGACACACGCGTACCCCGCGCGGACCTTCCCTGCCACCAGGACCCCCTTCCGCGTGACCGGGCGCGTCGGGGAGGACTTCAAGTGACCAGCAGACCCTGGACGTTCAGAGCGGGCGCGACCGTCGTCGCGCTGGCGGCGGCCACCGCCACCCTCTCGACCACCGCCGTGGCCCAGGGGGGCGGGAACGCTCCCGCGGCCCCCGTCCACCGGCACGACCCGCAGCCGGTCGGGAGCAGGGGGCACAATCTCGACGGACCGCTGAGCAAGACCCGGGAGGCCCAGCGCGAGGAGGCGCTCAACCGGGTCATATCCGGCAAGGCGTCGGTCATGGACCGCGGCGCCTCGAAGGTGGTGAAGCTCAGCAGCGGCAAGTACGTCGAACTCGCCCGCGAGCGCACCGACAAGATCTTCACCATCCTCGCGGAGTTCGGCACCAAGACGTCGCAGTACGGCGGCACGGCCGGCCCCGGGCACAATCAGATAGCCGCGCCGGACCGCGCCACGGACAACAGCACCGCCTGGCAGCCGGACTACGACCGGCAGCACTACCAGGACCTCTACTTCTCCGCGGACCCGAAGAAGAACTCGCTCAAGCAGTTCTACGAGAAGGCGTCCTCCGGCCGTTACTCGGTCGACGGCCAGGTCCAGGACTGGGTCAAGGTCGACTACAACGAGGCCCGGTACGGCACCAACCAGTGCGACACCTGCGTGTGGAACCTGGTCAGCGACGCCCTCGCCCAGTGGGTCGCCCAGCGCAAGGCCGCCGGGGACACCGACGCGCAGATCAAGGCCAAGGTCGCCCAGTACGACCAGTGGGACCGCTACGACCACGACGGCGACGGCAACTTCAACGAGCCCGACGGCTACATCGACCACTTCCAGATCGTGCACGCCGGCGAGGACGAGTCCGCGGGCGGCGGCGCGCAGGGCGAGGACGCGATCTGGGCCCACCGCTGGTACGCGTACGGCACCGACGCCGGCAACACCGGCCCCGACACCAACAGGCTCGGTGGCACGCAGATCGGCGACACCGGCGTGTGGGTCGGCGACTACACCATCCAGCCGGAGAACGGCGGACTCGGCGTCTTCGCCCACGAGTACGGCCACGACCTGGGCCTGCCCGACAACTACGACACCACCGGCAACGCCGACAACTCCACCGGGTTCTGGGACCTGATGTCCTCCGGCTCCTGGCTCGGCACCGGCAAGAACAGCATCGGCGACACCCCCGGTGACTTCACCGCCTGGGACAAGCTCCAACTGGGCTGGCTGAACTACCGGACCGTCACCTCCCGCGCCACGTCGCTGACGAAGGTCGGGTACACGGAGTACAACACCGAGGACCCGCAGGCCGTGCTCGTCACGCTGCCGAAGAAGACCGTCACCACGGAGCTGATCCCCCCGGCGAGCGGCTCGTACCAGTGGTGGAGCGGCAGTGGCAACGGACTCAACAACACGCTGACCCGCGATGTCGACCTCACCGGCAGATCGTCCGCCGCGCTGTCCCTCAAGGGCTACTACGACATCGAGCAGAACTACGACTTCCTGTACACGGAGGTCTCCACCGACGGCGGCACCACCTGGAAGCCGGTCGACGGCACGGTGAACGGCGTCCCGATCCCGCGCGACGCGAGCGACCAGCCCGCGCTCACCGGCACCCTCGACGGCTACGGCGACCTGGTCTACCCGCTGGACGCCTACGCCGGTCAGAAGATCAAGCTGCGCTTCCGCTACACCACCGACACCGGTGTGGCCAAGAAGGGCTTCGCGGCGGACGACATCACCCTCACCGCCGACGGATCCCCCGTCTTCACCGACGGCGCCGAGAACGGCACCGGCGACTGGGCGGTGAACGGCTTCTCGGTCAAGGGCGCTTCCTACAGCGGCGACTACCCCCAGTACTACATCGCCGAGAACCGCCAGTACGTGTCGTACGACGCGACCCTGAAGACCGGCCCGTACAACTTCGGCTTCCTGAACACCAAGCCGAACTGGGTGGAGCACTACCCGTACCAGAACGGCCTGCTGGTCTGGTACTGGGACACCTCGCAGGCGGACAACAACGTCAGTGAGCACCCGGGCCAGGGGCTCATCCTGCCCGTCGACGCTCACGCCGCGCCGCTGAAGTGGGCGGACGGCACCTATCTGCGCACGCGCATGCAGGGCTTCGACTCGACCTTCACCCTGGAGCCGACGGACGCGATCACGCTGCACAGCGACAGCGTGGCCACCAAGATCCAGAGCCGGCCGGGCATCCCGGTCTTCGACGACCACAAGGGCACCTACTACTACTCCGCGACCCCGTACGCGAGTGTGAAGGTGCCGGACACCCGCACGAAGATCAGGCTCCTGCGGCAGACGAAGGACGGCAGCGTACTGACGGTGGCGGTGCAGCCGTCCCGGTGACACCTCCCGGATGATCTTCTCCGGAGTGGAACCGCTCACAGGCGGTAGAACATTTTCGCAGGTCAAAGCATGATCGGCCGCGACCCTCTGGCGGGTCGCGGCCGATCGTGTTTAGGTGCGTCCTGTGGCTCTCTTATTGACATCAGGTTTCACGGGGGTGTGAACAGGTATGGCCGCAGGAGGTTTCTGCAAGCTGCCGAGCGGCAGTGTGGTGGTGGCGCTGAACCTGCCCAGTCCCGGCTCGGCGGGCGGCTTCGTCCGCGTACTCGTACTCGCCCAGAACCGCGCCCGGGCGCTGACGCGGCTGCGCAACCTGGGCCTGCGCGCGGTGTACCTGCGCGGCAACGCGGCCCCGCCGACCCCCGACGAGGTCACAGCGGTCCTGCACCACCCCGACGGCCTGATCTGGCGCACGGCCCCGGACAGCGCGGGCCAGGAGCTGTCGCAGGAGCTGTGGCACCCGATCCGGGCCCTGCTGCGGCAGACGGCGGCGCCGGTGTGAGCCGGGGCTACACCACGGGCTTGCCGGACAGCTCCACCCCGGCCTCCCGGAGTTCCTCGAGCGCCCGCTCGGTGGTCTCCTCGGACACCCCGGCGGTCAGGTCCAGCAGCACCTGGGTGCGGAAGCCGTGCCGCGCGGCGTCCAGGGCGGTGGCGCGCACGCAGTGGTCCGTGGCGATGCCCACCACGTCCACCTCGTCGATCTCCCGGTTCCGCAGCCAGTCGGCCAGCGACCGCCCGTTCTCGTCGACCCCCTCGAAGCCGCTGTAGGCCGCCGCGTACGCGCCCTTGTCGAAGACGGCGTCGACCGCGCCGGAGGCGACCGCCGGGGCGAAATTGGGATGGAAGCCGACGCCCTCGGTGCCCGCCACACAGTGTGCGGGCCACGAGTGCACATAGTCGGGGTTGTCGGCGAAGTGCCCGCCCGGGGCGATGTGGTGGTCCCGGGTGGCGACGACATGGCGGTACCCGGCGGGGGCCTGCCCGATCAGCTCGGTGATCGCGGCGGCCACGTCGGCACCCCCGGCCACCGCGAGGCTGCCGCCTTCACAGAAGTCGTTCTGCACGTCTACGACGATCAAGGCGCGGCGCATGGTCGGTGTCCTTCGGGTCGGCAGCGGTTCGACAGCGGAGAGGCGCGGGGCCCGGCCGTCTGTACGACCTACCGAGCCTAGAGACTTCGAGGGGCGGACGGGAGGGGGCACGGGAGGATCGGTCGGGTGCGTGAGCGCGCTGCCGTTGCATTCCCCCCGGTCGCCCGTTCATGCGCCCGGAAGACGGGCCGGTCCGGACCGCACCGCGTCCGGTCCCCGGGTTCCTCGTGTCGCGTCAACCCGACGCGACACACGCCCCTCACCCGTACCCGCCTCACACGTACTCGGTCGGAATGACCGGTTCCCCACGCGAGAGCTGCGTCGCCGACAGCGGCAGATTGGCGCGCGCGGCCGTGTGCCGGTCGCGTACGACGTCCAGCGGCTCGCGGGCGACGACCTGGCCGCCCTTGATCAGCTCGACCAGCAGCTGCCGGTCCACGAGTGCGTCCGGCACCGGCCCGGTGCCGATGACCTCGGCCTCCGCCACCCCCTCCTCGTCGAGCCGCCGCGCCGCCCACTTGCGCCCGCCTATGGAGGTCTTGCCGCCGGTCGACTTCTTCGCGACCGGCACCAGCGGCGCCTTCGGGTCGGCCGACTCGGCGCGGGCGACCAGCTTGTAGACCATCGAGCAGGTGGGGTGCCCGGAGCCCGTCACCACCTGGGTGCCGACGCCGTACGCGTCCACGGGGGCCGCCCGCAGCGAGGCGATCGCGTACTCGTCCAGGTCGGAGGTCACGACGATCTTCGTCTTGGCCGCGCCCAGCTCGTCGAGCTGCTGCCGGACCCGGTGCGCCATCAGCAGCAGATCGCCGGAGTCGATGCGGACCGCGCCCAGCTCGGGCCCGGCGACCTCCACGGCCACCCGCACGGCCTCGGCCACGTCGTAGGTGTCCACCAGCAGGGTGGTGCCCCGGCCGAGCGACTCCACCTGGGCCTGGAAGGCGTCCCGCTCCCGGTCGTGCAGGAGCGTGAAGGCGTGCGCGGACGTGCCGACCGTCGGGATCCCGTACCGGAAACCGGCCGCCAGGTCGGAGGTGGTGGTGAAGCCGCCGACGTAGGCGGCCCGCGAGGCGGCCACGGCGGCCAGCTCGTGGGTGCGGCGCGCGCCCATCTCGATCAGCGGCCGGCCGTCGGCGGCGGAGGACATCCGGGAGGCGGCGGCCGCCACGGCGGAGTCGTGGTTGAGGATCGACAGGATCACCGTCTCCAGGAGCACGCACTCGGCGAAGGAGCCCTCGACCCGCATGATCGGCGAGCCCGGGAAGTACACCTCGCCCTCCGGGTAGCCCCAGATGTCCCCGCCGAAGCGGTACGCGGCGAGCCACTGGAGCGTCTCCTCGTCGACGATCCCGCGCTCCCGCAGGAATCCGAGGACGGCCGTGTCGAAGCGGAAGTTCTCGACCGCGTCCAGGACGCGCCCGGTACCGGCCACGACGCCGTAGCGGCGGCCCTCGGGCAGCCGCCGGGTGAAGACCTCGAAGACGGAGCGCCGCTCGGCGGTCCCCGCCGCGAGGGCGGCCTGCAGCATCGTCAGTTCGTAGTGGTCGGTGAAGAGCGCCGTCGAGGGTACGTCCACCGGCAACCCAAGGTCCGCTACGCCCACCAAGCTCTCCTCGCACATCACTCTGCCGGTCCCCCCGGCGTCGGCCGGGGGCCGGGGGCCGTCCCCCAGGGTATGCAGCACGACCGCTGATCGTACTCCCATCTCGTCAGTCTGACGATTTATGGCGATGGCACGGGTGTCCGTTTGTGCGTGGCGCCCCGTGAGATGGCAGCATGGGCCGTGTGACGGCTCCCGCACCTCTTGAGATCGAAAAGACCGAGTCGGCGGAGGAACAGTTCGCCGTCCCGGCACCGGACGTCCCCTGGGTGACGATCGTTCACAATGACCCGGTCAACCTCATGAGCTATGTGACCTACGTCTTCCAGACGTACTTCGGCTACCCCAAGGACAAGGCCACCAAGCTCATGCTCGACGTCCATCACAAGGGCCGGGCGGTGGTCTCCAGCGGGACGCGTGAGGAGATGGAGCGCGACGTCCAGGCCATGCACGGATACGGTCTGTGGGCCACCCTTCAGCAGGACCGTAAATAGCGCACGGCGCAGACCCGTCAAGCACTGAAAAGACGATGCCAGGACACTTCGAACCGCTCCCCGGCGGCGGCGCGGCCGTCGCGCTCGACGACGTCGAGATCTCCATCATCCGGTCGCTGGCCGTTCAGCTGCTGGAGCTCATCGGGCCCGGCCCGGCCGAGGACGCCCCCGACGACCCGCTCGCCGAGCTGTTCGCGGAGGGCCCGAGCGAGCCGCCCGCCGACCCGGTGCTGCGCCGCCTGCTCCCGGACGCCTACGGCGGCCCCGGCGCCGAGCCGGCCTCTTTCGAGGAGGCCGAGGAGCGGCGCGCGTACTCCGCCGAGTTCCGCCGCTTCACCGAGAACGACCTGCGCGCGCGCAAGCGCGAGAACGCCCTCGCGGTGATCCGCTCGCTGGACGGCGTGACCTCGGTGAGCGGGGAGGGCGGGGTCCTGAAGCTGACGCGCGGGGACTCCGAGCAGTGGCTCGGCGCCCTCAACGACCTGCGCCTCGCGATCGGGTCCCGGCTGGAGATCCTCGACGAGGACGACAGCGACCACCTCTACGAGCTGCCGGACGACGACCCGCGCAAGCCGATGGTGATGGCCTATCTGTGGCTCGGCGGCCTCCAGGAAACCCTCGTCACGACCCTTATGCCCTGAAGCGCGTGACTCTCATGTCCTGAAACGCTCGCCCCTTATGCCCTGAAACGGCGGAATGCGTTATGCCCTGAAACGGCGGAATACGTGATGGATTGAGGCGCGGAATGTGTTCCGCGCCGGGCCGTCATCCGGTGTTCGCTCAGGGGACGCTCAGATCCGGATAACGATCCCGTCACCTCCGTGGTCGTATTTGTCTGTTTCGACTTCTCTTTGTCCACTTCTTCCGGTGCGGTGCGTCACATGTCACACCGCCGATCAACGATGCGGCCGTGATACACCTTCACGACCGCCCGACGGACACCACCCATGTCCGCTCGGGTGCGCCACCGAGCCGGCGGATCGCCGGCCAGGCACAGCTCCATCACATCCGGGGGGATCGGAACCCGATCCGAAGCCATGGGACTGGCTCGGATCGGCGTGGAGAAAGGCGCACCAACATGACCTCATCGCAGGTCGGGAAGCAGTACGACGGCAGTGAGGCCGTGGGCGGCGACGCCCCCGAGGAGGGGTACGAGCGCGGGCTCGGCAGCCGTCAGGTCCAGATGATCGCGATAGGCGGCGCCGTCGGCGTCGGCCTGTTCCTGGGCGCCGGGGCGAACATCGCCAAGGCCGGACCCAGCCTGATCCTCATGTACGCCCTCGCAGGCGTGATCATCTTCTTCATCATGCGGGCGCTCGGCGAGCTGCTCCTCTACCGTCCGGTCTCGGGCTCCTTCGCGGAGTACTCCCGCGAGTTCCTCGGCCCGTTCTTCGGTTATTTCACCGGCTGGACGTACTGGCTGATGTGGGTGGTGACCGGCATGGCCGAGCTGACGGCCGCCGCGATCTACGTCCATTACTGGTTCCCGTCCGTCCCGCAGTGGGTGACGGCACTGGTCTTCCTGGTGGTCCTGTTCGTGGCCAACCTGATCTCGGTGAAGCTGTTCGGCGAGATCGAGTTCTGGTTCTCGATGGTCAAGGTCACCGCGCTCATCGGCATGATCGTGATCGGCCTCGGCGTGCTGACCTTCGGCTTCAGCGCCGCCGGTGACACCGCCTCGGTCTCCAACCTCTGGCAGTTCCACGGCTTCTTCCCCAAGGGCATCGGCTCCTCGCTGATGACGCTCCAGGGCGTCATGTTCGCTTACCTCGCCGTCGAGCTGGTCGGTGTGACGGCCGGCGAGTCCGAGGACCCGGAGAAGACCCTCCCGAAGGCGATCAACACCCTGCCCTGGCGCATCGCCCTGTTCTACGTCGGCGCCCTCACCGTCATCCTGTGCGTGGTGAAGTGGACCGAGTTCGCGGCGGGCGTCAGCCCCTTCGTGAAGGCCTTCGCGGTCATCGGCATCCCGGCCGGCGCGGGCATCGTCAACTTCGTGGTGCTCACCGCGGCCCTGTCGTCCTGCAACTCCGGCATGTACTCCACGGGCCGCATGCTGCGCACCCTCGCGGACAACGGTGAGGCCCCGCAGGCCTTCAGCCGGCTGTCCGCGTCCAAGACCCCGGCGCTCGGCATCACGATCTCCGTCGCCTTCATGGGCATCGGCGTGATCCTGAACTACATCGTCCCGGAGAAGGCCTTCGGCTACGTCACCTCGGTGGCGACCGCGGCCGGCATCTGGACCTGGCTGATGATCCTGATCAGCCACGTGCTGTACCGCCGCGCGGTCGACGCGGGCCGGCTGCCCGCCTCCTCCTTCCCGGCGCCGGGCGGCGCGGTGTGCAGCTGGATCGCCATCGTGTTCCTGCTGTTCGTCACCGGCCTGATCGCCTACGACCACGACTCCCGCACCTGTCTGTACGTGATGGCGGGCTGGGCGGTCGCCCTCGGTGTCGGCTGGGCCGTGCTGAAGGCGCGCAACCCGGAGGTCACCCAGCGCCGCGAGCGGGAGTTCGAGCGGGTCGGCTGACTCTCGTAGCCCACCGTGCGGGCCGTTCCGTGCCACTCCTCGGCAGGGAACGGCCCGCTCGTCATGTGCGGCCGCCCTGCTGGACGCGTTCCCTGAGTTCCCGGAGATCCCGGAGCCGAACGCCGGGCGCGGCCCCTCGTGCCCGGCTGCTTATCCTGACCGTCATGCTGACCCTCACCCAGGCCCTGTACGACCGGATCGTCGAGCACGCCCGCCAGGACCACCCCGACGAGGCGTGCGGCGTGGTCGCGGGCCCGGCGGGCTCCGACCGCCCCGAGCGCTTCATCCCGATGCTGAACGCGGCCCGCTCGCCCACGTTCTACGAGTTCGACTCCGGCGACCTGCTCAAGCTGTACCGGGAGATGGACGACCGCGACGAGGAGCCGGTGGTCATCTACCACTCCCACACCGCGACCGAGGCCTACCCGTCCCGCACGGACATCAGCTACGCCAACGAGCCGGGCGCCCACTACGTCCTGGTCTCCACCGCCGACACGGACGGCGCGGGCCCCTTCCAGTTCCGCTCGTTCCGGATCGTGGCGGGCGAGGTGACGGAGGAGGAGGTCACCGTGGTGGAGAGCTACTGATCCCGCGATTCGGGCAGAATTCATCCACCATACGAGATCACACTCCGGGCAGCGGCGCGGGAATCGATACGATGACCCCATGGTTCTGGACGACGTGAGCAAGAAGGCGCCGGGCACGCTGCTCGTGGCGCGGCTGCACGTCGACCTGTGCAGGCTGAACAGCGCCATCTGTTGACGTCGGCCTGCCGCCGTACGGCCGTGAGCCGACGGGGCACCCCCTGCGCCGCGCAGCCGAGAGCGCGGGGGAGCCGCACCCGGCGTAGTCCTCGATCTTCGCGCTATCGCGCGCCCTCCGACCTCACCTCTCCCGACAGGAGCCCCAAGCCATGGCCATCGAGGTCCGCATCCCCACCATCCTCCGCCAGTACACCGACGGCCAGAAGGCCGTCGAGGGCACCGGGGAGACCCTCGCCGAGCTGCTCGCCGACCTTGAGACCCGGCACACGGGCATCCACGCCCGCATCGTCGACGAGGCCGCCGGCGGAGAGCTGCGCCGCTTCGTGAACGTCTATCTGAACGACGAGGACGTCCGCTTCCTCGACGGCATCAACACCAAGGTCGCCGACGGCGACAACGTGACGATCCTGCCGGCGGTCGCCGGCGGTATGGCCTGACGGTCGCTGATCACCGATGCGCTACGACTCCCCACTGGCGGCGGTGGGCAACACCCCCCTGGTGTGCCTGCCGCGGCTGTCGCCGTCCCCCGACGTCCGTATCTGGGCCAAGCTGGAGGACCGCAACCCGACCGGCTCGGTCAAGGACCGCCCCGCCCTGCACATGATCGAGCAGGCGGAGAAGGACGGCCGGCTCACCCCCGGCTGCACGATCCTGGAGCCCACCTCGGGCAACACGGGCATCTCCCTGGCCATGGCGGCCAAGCTCAAGGGCTACCGGATGGTGTGCGTGATGCCGGAGAACACCTCCCAGGAGCGCCGGGACCTGCTGGGCATGTGGGGCGCCGAGATCATTTCCAGCCCGGCCGCGGGCGGTTCCAACACCGCGGTGCGCGTCGCCAAGGAGCTGGCCGCCGAGCACCCGGACTGGGTGATGCTCTACCAGTACGGCAACCCGGACAACGCGGGCGCGCACTACGCGACGACCGGCCCCGAGATCCTCGCCGACCTGCCCTCCCTCACGCACTTCGTGGCCGGCCTCGGCACCACGGGAACGCTGATGGGCGTGGGCCGCTATCTGCGCGAGCACAAGCCTGACGTGAAGATCGTCGCGGCGGAGCCCCGCTACGACGACCTGGTGTACGGGCTGCGCAACCTCGACGAGGGCTTCGTCCCGGAGCTGTACGACGCCTCCGTGCTGACCACCCGCTTCTCGGTCGGCTCGGCGGACGCGGTGACCCGCACCCGTGAACTCCTCCAGCAGGAGGGCATCTTCGCGGGCATCTCCACGGGCGCCGCCCTGCACGCCGCCATCGGCGTCGGGAAGAAGGCCGTCCAGGCGGGCGAGAGCGCCGACATCGTCTTCATCGTGGCCGACGGCGGCTGGAAGTACCTGTCGACCGGCGTCTACACGGCGGCCACCACGGAAGAGGCGATCGGGAAACTGCAAGGGCAGCTCTGGGCTTAGCCGGTCCTGGTACCGCGATGGGGTCGCGGTACCGGTCTTCCCTCTCGTCCCCGGACCCAGCCCTCGCCCCAGCTCTCCCCACAGCGTGCAAACCCCCTCCCGTGAGGGGGCCCGGCCCGCCATCAACGCGTCAACCCCCTCCTATGAGGGGGCTAAGCGCTGCTCATGGAGCGGTAAAGATCTCTCTTCGGGGCTGCCCGCCCCTCTCCACCGCGGGTTACGGTCTGGCGCACCCTGTCATGTCACGCTCATTCGGCATCGCGGGCGTTCGAAATGGTCCAAGTGTCATGCCCATGCTCGCGCGAACCGCCGCCGCTACGCGCGTCACGGCCTGTCACCCAGCTCGTGAATCCCCACGTCCGGCTGCGGCTCCGCGCACGGCCCCACCCAGGTCCGCGCGGCGCCGGCCTCACACGAGAGAGGCACCACCCCCATGCGTGCGTCACGCCCGAGCAAGCGGCGACGGAGTCTGCGAAGACTTCTCACCGCCGCAGTCCCCGCACTCGCCCTCACCGTCGCCGGTCTCATGGCGGCCCCGGCCGCCGGGGCCCACAGCGCCCCCGACACCACCCTCTCCTCGCACTCCGGCCGCGCCGCCCAGAACGCCAAGGCGCTGACGGCCCCCACGGCACAGACCGTCCACGCCACCGGCAAGGCAGGCCAGAAGGTGCCCACCCAGCACCTGTGCGCCACCCCCGCCGCCGGCCACGCGTCCTGCTTCGCCCAGCGGCGCACCGACATCAGGCAGAGCCTCGCCGCGGCCCTGGCCGCCGCGCCCTCCGGCCTGAGCCCGGCCAACCTGCACAGCGCCTACAACCTGCCCTCGACGGGCGGCTCCGGCCTCACGGTCGCGGTGGTCGACGCCTACAACGACCCCAACGCCGAGTCGGACCTGGCCGCCTACCGCTCCCAGTTCGGCCTGTCGGCGTGCACCAAGGCCAACGGCTGCTTCAAGCAGGTCAGCCAGACCGGCTCCACCACCTCGCTGCCGACGAACGACACCGGCTGGGCCGGCGAAGAGGCGCTCGACATCGACATGGTCAGCGCCGTCTGCCCCAACTGCAACATCATCCTCGTCGAGGCCAACTCGGCCACCGACTCCGACCTCGGGACCGCGGAGAACGAGGCGGTCGCCCTCGGCGCCAAGTTCGTCTCCAACAGCTGGGGCGGCTCCGAGTCCTCCTCCCAGACCGGCGAGGACACCTCGTACTTCAAGCACCCCGGCGTCGCGATCACCGTCTCCGCGGGTGACTCCGGCTACGGCGCCGAGTACCCGGCGACCTCCCAGTACGTGACCGCCGTGGGCGGCACCGCGCTGTCGACGTCCTCCACGTCCCGCGGCTGGACCGAGTCCGTCTGGAACACCAGCTCCACCGAGGGCACCGGCTCCGGCTGCTCCGCCTACGACCCGAAGCCCAGCTGGCAGACCGACACCGGCTGCGCCAAGCGCATGGAGGCCGACGTCTCCGCGGTCGCCGACCCGGCCACCGGCGTCGCGGTCTACGACACCTACGGCGGCTCCGGCTGGGCGGTCTACGGCGGCACCAGCGCCTCCGCCCCGATCATCGCCGGCGTCTACGCCCTCGCGGGCACCCCGGGCTCCGCCGACTACCCGGCGAAGTACCCGTACTCCCACACCTCGAACCTGTACGACGTGACCAGCGGCAGCAACGGCAGCTGCTCCACCTCGTACTTCTGCACCGCCCGCACCGGCTACGACGGCCCGACCGGCTGGGGCACCCCCAACGGCACGTCCGCCTTCTCCTTTGGCGGCAGCAGCGGCAGCACCGTGACCGTCACCAACCCGGGCAGCCAGTCCACCACCACCGGCGGCTCGGCCAGCCTGCAGATCTCGGCCTCCGACAGCGCGGGAGCGGCCCTCACCTACAGCGCCACCGGTCTGCCGACCGGCCTGTCGATCAACAGCTCGACCGGCCTGATCTCCGGCACCGCCTCCACGGCGGGCACCTACAACGTGACCGTCACCGCCCAGGACACGACCGGCGCCTCCGGCTCGGCCTCCTTCACCTGGACGGTCAGCTCCTCCGGCGGCACCTGCACGAGCACGCAGCTCCTCGGCAACCCCGGCTTCGAGTCGGGCAACACCGCCTGGACCGCCAGCAGCGGGGTCATCACCAACGACACCGGTGAGGCGGCGCACAGCGGCTCCTACAAGGCCTGGCTCGACGGCTACGGCTCCAGCCACACCGACACCGTGTCCCAGTCGGTGACCATCCCGTCCGGCTGCAAGGCCACGCTCACCTTCTACCTGCACATCGACACCGCGGAGACCGGCAGCACCGCGTACGACAAGCTCACGGTGACCGCGGGCGGCAAGACCCTGGCGACGTACTCGAACGTCAACGCCGCCTCGGGCTACGCCCAGAAGTCCTTCGACCTGTCCTCGCTGGCCGGCTCCACGGCCACGCTGACCTTCAGCGGGGTCGAGGACTCCTCCCTCCAGACCAGCTTCGTCGTCGACGACACCGCGCTGACGACCGGCTGACCTCGTGACGCACTCCGGTGCGACGGGCCCCGGCCGCGGGTGCGGCCGGGGCCCGCTGGCGTTCGGGCCCGGTGGCGGTTGTGCGGGGATGCTGGTGCGCTGGAGACAGGAGTTCCGGTGCACCGGACACGATCCCGGTGTGCTGGAGACAGGGATCGATCCCCGATGTGCCGGACACGATCCCGCGATGTGACGGAGGCAGGGATCCCGATGCGCCGGAGAAACGTCACAGCAGCGCAAGGGCCAGCACACAGGGCACGGGCTTGAGGAAAGGCGGCCGCCCCATGCGCCGTACGACCCCCCACGGGACCATCACCACCCCCCTCGTCGCAGCCGCGGCGGCACTGCTCCTCGCGGGCTGCGGCGGCCAGGGCTCAGGCGTGACAGGCGCCGGAGGAGCCCCGTCGCGCCCGCCGTCGGCTTCCCCGTCCGCATCACCTTCCGCACCACCCTCCGTTCCGCCCTCGAAAGCCGCCCCGGTTCCACCGTCCCCCACGGCGACCGGACCGGAATGCGCGCCCGAAGTCCGGCTCACCGCCGCCGACACGGGCCACGCCGTCTGTCTGACGGGGGGCGGGCGGCTCCGCCTCACCCTGGCCGGCAGCAAGGACCGGCCCTGGAGCCCCGTCACCGTCATGGGCGGCGCGCTGAAGGCCGTCAACGCCGGCATCGGCAGCGCACCCGGTGACACCATCGCCGCCTTCGACGCGGTCGCACCCGGCACGGCACGGCTCACCGCGACCCGCCCCCTGTGCGCCAAGCACCCCGGCCAGATGTCGTGCCTGGGCATCGAGCGGTGGACGGTCACGGTCATGGTGGCGACGCGATGACACCGCTCGCCCCGCACCGCCGGCTCACCCCGCCAGGTAGCGCACCTGGTCCCACAGCGCGGGGTCCACCACCCCGACCCGCCGCCGGAAGTCCCACAGCGGCACGTCCCGCAGCTCGTCCGTCTCCAGGAAGCTCGGCCGGCCCTGGGCATCGGCCACCATGCCCGGCGGCAGCGGGATCACACCCGCCCGCTCGTCGTGGAACCTGCTGGTGATCCCCGCGACCGTCGCGCTGTCCCCGTGCACCGTCAGCACCAGACACGGCCGCTCCCGGCCGGCCGCCCGGCCCTGGGAGGGCACGTCCGCCCACCAGATCTCGGCCGGGCGCGGATGGACCCGCGTGCGACCCGCCGGACGCGTGGCCGCACGGTGACGGCGCCCGCCGCGCCCCCACCCGTCCACCAGCGTCGCGACCAGCGCGAGCAGCACCACCGCCGCCAGCGCGAGCCACCAGGACGTGTCCATAGGACGACGGTACCGGCGCGTCCGCCGGGACGCCCGCCCTCCTTCAACTCCCGTGCGCCCTCTCATAAGCCTCATGCGCCCCCGTTCCAGCCGAACCGGTGACACCACAGGTGAGTTCCCCCACAACGGCCCTTGGCGAAGGCGCGACCCGACCTTCCGCGCCTTACGCTCGACGGACCGCACGACCCCCGTCACCGCCCCCGTCCCTGCCCTTTTCCATATCGCCACGCGGAGGTTCCAGCTCTATGAAGCTCACCGTCGTCGGCTGCTCGGGGTCGTTCCCGTCCGCGGAATCGGCCTGCTCGAGCTACCTCGTCGAGGCCGACGGCTTCCGGCTGCTCCTCGACATGGGCAACGGCGCCCTCGGCGAGCTGCAGCGCCACTGCGGTCTCTACGACCTCGACGCCATCTTCCTCAGCCATCTGCACGCCGACCACTGCATCGACATGCTCGGGTACTTCGTCGCGCGCTACTACCGCCACGACGGCGGCCGCGCGCACCCGGTCCCGGTCTACGGACCCGAAGGCACCGAGCAGCGCCTGACCACCGCCTACGCCGACACCCCCTCGGCCTCCTCGATGAGCGAGGTCTTCGACTTCCACACGGTGAAGCCGGGCACGTTCGAGATCGGCCCCTTCACCGTCCACACGGAACGCATGCGCCACCCCGTGGAGGCGTACGCGATCCGCGTCGAGCACGGCGGCAAGTCGCTCACGTACTCCGGCGACACGGGCGTGAGCGAGGCCCTGGACGCCCTTGCCCACGACACGGACCTCTTCCTGTGCGAGGCCGCGTTCACCTACGGCAAGGAGGACATCCCGGACCTCCACCTCAACGGCCGCCAGGCCGGCGAGTCGGCCGCCCGCGCCGGCGCCCACCGCCTGGTCCTCACCCACATCCCGCCGTGGACCGACCCCCAGGTCAACCTGGAGGACGCCCGCGCGGCGTACCCGGGACCGGTGGACCTGGCGGCGCCGCGGGTGTCGTACGAGATCTAGCGAGCGCCGTACGGATCACCTGTCGTACGGGATCTGGCGAGTGCCGTGCGGATCCCCACGACGCACGGCGGACCCCCACGACGAACGGGCCCCGGGAGCCGATCGGCTCCCGGGGCCCGTTCGTGGCCGGTGCTGACGGCCGGTGCCTACTTGGCCTCGGCCTTCTGCAGTTCCGCCAGCTCCTCGTCGGACTCGCGGCCCGGCGTGGGCAGGTTGAACTTGGTGATCGCGAAGCGGAAGACCGCGTAGTAGACCACCGCGAAACAGAGGCCGACCAGGACCAGGCCCCAGGGGTTGGTGGCGATGCCGAGGTTCAGGCCGAAGTCGACCACACCCGCCGAGAAGCCGAAGCCGTCCTTCATACCGAGGGCCCAGGTCAGCGCGAGGGAGACACCGGTGAGCACCGCGTGGATCGCGTACAGCACCGGCGCGATGAACATGAAGGTGAACTCGATGGGCTCGGTCACACCCGTCACGAAGCTCGTCAGCGCGATCGAGAACATCATGCCGCCGACCACCTTGCGCCGCTCCGGGCGGGCGCAGTGCACCATGGCCAGGCACGCCGCGGGAAGACCGAACATCATGATCGGGAAGAAGCCCGTCATGAACTGGCCCGCGGTGGGGTCCCCGGCCAGGAAGCGGGCGATGTCGCCGCTCTTGCCGTGGTAGTCGCCCGCCTGGAACCAGGGGAACGAGTTCAGCAGGTGGTGCATGCCGATCGGGATCAGCGCACGGTTGGCGACACCGAAGATGCCCGCGCCGACGGCGCCCGAGCCGACCAGCCACTCACCGAAGTTGTGCAGACCGGTGCCCAGCACCGGCCAGATGTAGCCGAAGACGATGCCGATGACCAGGCCCGCGAAGGCCGACAGGATGGGAACGAGACGCCGGCCGCCGAAGAAGCCCGCCCAGTCCGGCAGCTTGGTCCGGTAGAAGCGCTGGTAGAGGAGGGCGACGACGATGCCCATCACCACACCGCCGAGGACCTTGGCGTCCACCGGCGCGTTCACCATGACGACCTTGCCGTCCACGACCTGCGCCACCTGGGGCAGGTTCTTGTCGGTGAACGTGGCGAGCACGTTCTTGAAGACCAGGTAGCCCACGACCGCCGCGAGCGCCGTCGAACCGTCCGACTTCTTCGCGAAGCCGATCGCGATGCCCACCGCGAACAGCAGCGCCATGTTGTCGAGGATCGCGTTGCCGCCAGCGGCCATGAAGCCCGCGATCTTCGTGAGGAAGGTGGGGAAGGAGGGGCGCCCGAGCATGTCGGTGTTGCCCAGACGCACCAGGAGGGCGGCAGCGGGCAGTACCGCCACCGGCAGCATGAGGCTGCGGCCGATGCGCTGCAGAACAGCCATCACGCCCGCGCCCTTTTTCTTCTTGTCAGCCGCGGGGGCGGCGCTGACCGTGGACACTACTTCCTCCAGTGGGCATGGCGCCGCCCGGGGACAGGGGAGAGGGGGGACGGCGGCGTCTCCGTGGTCTACACCACAGGTGGTGTAGACCTGTTGTAGCACGGTGAATGCGAGATAAGGAACCCACGAATTCTGTGGCCCAGGGCATACGGGAGGCAATGCCCATAGAGGGAGAAATACGACACACTGCTTGGCTGCGGTCCTCAGGTGGTGTAGACCAGCGTCCGGGCGGTCGCACCGCCGGAACCCCTCCCCGGGTGCCGACGACAGGACCGCTCGCGAAGTTGGGCCAGCTGTGGGTTACTGCGACAAAGCGGTTCGGATCAGGGAGAGAAGACATGGCCAGCAAGGCTGAGAAGATCGTTGCCGGGCTCGGCGGCATCGACAACATCGAAGAGGTCGAGGGCTGCATCACCCGCCTCCGCACCGAGGTCAACGACCCCTCGCTGGTCGACGAGGCCGCGCTCAAGGCCGCCGGCGCCCACGGCGTCGTCAAGATGGGCAGCGCCATCCAGGTCGTCATCGGCACCGACGCCGACCCGATCGCCACGGAGATCGAAGACATGATGTGAGCCCGCCCGGGACCCCAGCGGTCCGGCACTCACTCGGAAGGGGCCCTTTCCACCGCGGGAGGGGCCCCTTCTCCGCGTACGGATAGGCTCGGACCCATGTCTCGAATCGACGGTCGCACCCCCGACCAGCTCCGCCCCATCACCATCGAGCGCGGCTGGAGCAAGCACGCCGAGGGCTCCGTCCTCGTCTCCTTCGGTGACACGAAGGTCCTCTGCACCGCCTCCCTCACCGAGGGAGTGCCGCGCTGGCGCAAGGGCACCGGCGAGGGCTGGGTCACCGCCGAGTACGCCATGCTGCCCCGCGCCACCAACACCCGCGGCGACCGCGAGTCGGTCAAGGGCAAGATCGGCGGCCGTACGCACGAGATCAGCCGCCTCATCGGCCGCTCCCTGCGCGCCGTCGTCGACTACAGGGCGCTCGGCGAGAACACCATCGTCCTCGACTGCGACGTCCTCCAGGCGGACGGCGGCACCCGCACCGCCGCGATCACCGGCGCCTATGTGGCACTGGCCGACGCGGTGGCCTTCGCTCGGCGCAAGAAGCTGGTCAAGGCCGGCCGGCAGCCGCTGACCGGCACCGTCTCGGCCGTCTCCGTGGGCATCGTGGGCGGCGTCCCCCTCCTCGACCTCCGCTACGAGGAGGACGTCAAGGCCGACACCGACATGAACGTCGTCTGCACCGGCGACGGCCGCTTCGTCGAGGTCCAGGGCACGGCCGAGGCGACGCCGTTCAACCGCGAGGAACTCAACGCCCTCCTCGACCTCGCCGCCACGGGCTGCGAACAGCTCACCGCGATCCAGCGCGCGACCCTCGAGGCAACCGAGTAGCGCCGTCCGGCGTTTTGAGGAGTAGCCGCACAGCCGACGCGGCGGGGCGCCGGGCAGAACCCGCGCCCCGCCCGCGGTGCCGTACGCGCCGGACCGGCCGGTGCCTCCAGGGGAAGGCGCGGCACCGTCACACGGGGAGGAACCGTTTCATGGCCGCGCGCCACCACCGTCGCCGCACCACCACCGCCGCGTTCGCCGCCGTCGCCGTACTCGCCGCCGTGGGGGCGAGCGCCGGCTGCGACGCCGTCAACAAGGCGATCGACTGTGTGCAGACCGCCGACGCGATAGCCGACAGCGTCACCAACCTCCAGCAGGCCGTCGAGAACGCGGCGAACGACCCGAGCCAGGCGGACGCCTCCCTGAACTCCATCGAGAACGACCTCGACAAGATCGGCGACAAGACGGACGACGTCGACGTCAACAAGGCGGTCGACGGCCTGCGCACGTCCGTCGGCAACGTCCGCGAAGCCCTCAAGAACGGCGACAAGACCCCCGACGTCGGCCCGGTCACGGACGCGGCCGGCGAACTGACGAAGGTCTGCACGTCCTAGACGAGGGCCGGTACGTCCTGGTACCACCCAGTACGTCCTCGTACCACAGGGACAGGCGAAGGCCGTTGCGTCCTGAGGGAACCGGGGCACGGCGAAGGGGCGCCGCCACCCCACGGATACTGGACGGCATGACCCGCCTGATCCTCGCCACCCGCAACGCCGGAAAGATCACCGAACTCAGGGCGATCCTCGCCGAAGCCGGGCTCCCGCACGACCTCGTCGGCGCGGATGCCTACCCCGACATCCCCGACGTCAAGGAAACCGGCGTCACCTTCGCCGAGAACGCCCTGCTCAAGGCCCAGGCCCTGGCCCGGGCGACGGGCCTGCCGGCCGTGGCCGACGACTCCGGCCTCTGTGTGGACGTGCTGGGCGGCGCCCCCGGCATCTTCTCGGCGCGCTGGGCGGGCCGGCACGGCGACGACCGGGCGAACCTGGAGCTGCTCCTGGCCCAGCTCGCCGACATCGACGCCCCCCACCGGGCCGCCCACTTCGCCTGCGCGGCCGCCCTGGCCCTGCCGGACGGCACCGAACGCGTGGTCGAGGGCCAGCTCAGGGGCACCCTGCGGCACGCCCCGTCCGGCACGAACGGCTTCGGCTACGACCCGATCCTCCAGCCCGAGGGCGAGACGCGCACCTGCGCGGAACTGACCCCCGACGAGAAGAACGCGATCAGCCACCGCGGCAAGGCATTCCGGGCCCTGGTGCCGGTGGTGCGGGAACTGCTGGGCTGAGCGAGCATGCCGGAGGGCGCACCACCCATGGATGGTGCGCCCTCCGCTGCGGTGAGCCCGGTGGGACTCGAACCCACGACACACCGGACCTAAACCGGCGCCCTCTAGCCAGCTGGGGTACGGGCCCGCAGCGCCGCCTACTCTACTGGGCGCCGTGTATCGCTCGCCGACCTCCTCTGCACCACGTGCTGGTGATCGCGTGACAGTTGGGACAGAGGAGCCGCAGGTTCTCCCTACGGTTGTCCCGCCAGTCCCCGTTGATGTGGTCGATCTCCAGCGTCATGGGCTTTCCGAGCCATTCGGGACCGACCCCGCATCCGGCGCATTGCTCGGGCACGCCGATGTCCCGAAGCGCGCGGCGTAGACGTGCGGTGTCTGTCCGATGGTGACCGTCGTGCAGGACCAGGATGTCCTCAGGCCGTTTGGCGTTGAGGCTGCGTTTCCCTCGTTGGTGTCCCTGTCCCAGGAAGTGGGCGGTCGTCAGGCCCTCTTCGGCGATGCATTGGCGTAGCAACGCCCGTTGCCAGCGGTTGTCGGGGCGCTGCAGGCGCTGCAAGACCTCCCGGAGGCAGGTCGACTGGGCCACCGCCGCACGCAGTTCGTCGGGGGTGGGGCTAGGGCCTCTGCGGTGTGGGCGGAGGGCACCCGTGCTCATACGAGGCCTTTCTGAGCACGGCTCTTGCCGCGGCCGCGGTAACTGTCCGTCGTCGAGTGGCAGTTCGGGCAGAGGAACCGAAGGTTCTCGATGCGGTTGTCCCGCCAGTTGCCGTCGATATGGTCGATCTCCAGCGGGAGCGGTTCCCCGAGCCAGACCGATTCGATTCCGCAGAGGGCGCAGCGCTCCTCCACTCCCACCTCGCGCATCGCTCTCCTGAGGCGCTGACTCGGAACCCGCGGAGCATGCGCCGAGGTGTCCTCGACGAGGATCTCTTCCGCGGTCCGGCGGCGCTGGTTGTACCTCATGCGTTCGGTGCGCACCACGGACGTGAAGTGCGAGGTGTCGATACCGTGCGCTTTGATGCGGCGGGCGATGTTGGTCTGATGTCCCCCCACGGAGTCGAGCCCGAGCCGACGTACCACCTCGTTGATACTCGTGGACGCGGCGACCACGGGCTCGAGCACTTCCCTCGTCCACTTCACCCCTTCCCGCTCGAAGTGCGAGGTGTTCACCCCGAGCTTCTTCATCCGCCCCCTGATGTAGTCCCGCTTCGAACTCTTCGGATCCACCCCCAGCCGCAGTAACGCCTCCGACAGCGTCCGCGCCCCCTGAGCCGCCTCCTCCAGCCGCTCCTTGGTGTACGCACTGTCCCCCATCGAATCCCTCCGCTTCCGGCCGCGTGTTCGCGGTCCGTACGGAGTAACGAACCGTTGATCGGATCGTCACGCCCCGCATGCGGAACGGCCCGTACCGGAAGGGGCGGTACGAGCCGCTCGGGGGTGGGGTTTGCTGGGTTTCTAGATCTTTCTAGATCCCCAGGTCCTTGATGATCTTCGCCACGTGCCCTGTCGCCTTCACGTTGTACAGGGCCCGCTCGACCTTGCCCTCCTCGTCCACGATCACCGTGGAGCGGATGACGCCGACGACCGTCTTGCCGTACAGCTTCTTCTCGCCGAACGCGCCGTACGCCTCCAGCACCTTCTTGTCCGGGTCGGAGAGCAGGGTGACCTTCAGGTCCTCCTTCTCGCGGAACTTCGCGAGCTTCTCCGGCTTGTCGGGGGAGATGCCGATGACGTCGTAGCCGGCGCCCGCCAGCAGCGACAGGTTGTCCGTGAAGTCGCACGCCTGCTTGGTGCAGCCGGGGGTGAGCGCGGCGGGGTAGAAGTACACGATGACCTTGCGGCCCTTGTGGTCGGCCAGGGAGACCTCGTTGCCGTCGGCGTCCGGCAGGGTGAAGGCCGGGGCGGTGTCGCCGGGCTGGAGTCGCTCACTCATCGTCGTTACCTCACAGACAGGGGGCTTTACCCCGACGAGCCTAATCCGCTTCCGGCCGCTTCCGAGGGGTGCCGATGAGTGCGTTCGGCGAGGAACTGACAGACTGTCGACCACAGATACCGGAATTGCACGGAACACGTCGCAAACGACCACGGAGGAAGCGCGGTGGCGGACACGTCGGGCACACCGGACACCAGAACTCCGGCGCAGATCGAGGCGGACATCAAACGCCGCCGCGAAACGCTGGCCGAGACGCTCGACGAGATCGGCGTCCGGGTGCACCCGAAGACGATCGTCGGGGACGCCAAGGCCAGGGTCGTCTCCCATGTCGACAACACGCTCGGGCGTGCCTACGTCGGCGCGAACCGGGTCGTCGGCGAGGTGAAGGGACAACTGGTCACGGAGGACGGCACGCCGCGCCTGGAGCGCATCGTGCCCGTGGCGCTGGTCGTGGTCGGGGTCGTGGGCCTGCTGGCCCTCGGGTCCCGGCGCCGCAAGCGCTGACCCGGCCGCGCACGAAGCCGTCGGAGACAGGTAGGTTCGGGGCGTGAGCGAGAAGACCCACCACGACAAGCTGCCCATCCGGATGCTGCACGACCGCGTGCTGGTGCGGCAGGACACCGCCGAGGGCGAGCGCCGCTCCGGCGGCGGCATCCTGATCCCCGCGACCGCGGCCGTCGGCCGGCGCCTCGCCTGGGCCGAGGTCGTCGCGGTCGGGCAGAACGTGCGGACCGTGGAGCCGGGCGACCGGGTCCTGTACGACCCGGAGGACCGGGCCGAGGTCGAGGTGCGCGGGACCGCGTACGTGCTGATGCGCGAACGCGACCTTCACGCGGTGGCCGCGGACCGCTTCGAGGGGTCGGAGGACTCCACGGGGCTCTACCTGTAGGCCGGACGGTCTGCGCAGGCCCCGTAGGCCCGTATGCCCGTATGCCCGTAGGCCCGTATGCCCGTGGGCCGGGGGTCCGTTACGGCCCGCGGGCCCGCGCGAGCGGTGTGCGAAAGGGGCTGGTGATCCTTGTCACCAGCCCCTTTTGCTTGTTCTTTGCTACGTTGGACGGACCCGCGAGGGACCCGACGAGACGCGCCGTACCGGGACCGCAAAGACGACGCACCCCCCTGTTGATCACCGGAACACGGAGGTGCCCCCATGGCGTGGGTCCTGCTCGTCCTCGCCGGCCTGCTGGAGGTCGGCTGGTCGGTCGGCATGAAGTACACCGACGGATTCACCCGCCTCTGGCCGAGTCTGGCCACCGGCGCGGGCATCGTCGTCAGCATGCTCCTGCTGTCGTACGCCGCGAAATCCCTGCCCATCGGTACGGCGTACGGCGTCTGGGTGGGCATCGGCGCGGCCGGCGCGGCGGTCCTGGGCATGACGGTGCTCGGCGAGCCCGCGACCGCCGCGCGGATCTTCTTCGTGGCGCTGCTGCTGGTGGCCGTGGTGGGGCTGAAGGCGACCTCGGGTCACTGACCCCGCGCGGCCGGGTCGCGGCGGTGACCGCCCGGCCGCCCGGCCGCCCCGCTCAGACCCCCGCTCCTCCCGTCGCGCCGCCCGGCCCGGTCGTTCCGCCGTCGCCGGTCGTGCCGCCGGTCCCGGTCGTGCCCCCGTTGCCGGTGGTGCCGCCGGCGCCCGTGGTGCCGCCTGTGCCGCCCGTCGCCCCGCCGGTCCCGGTGGTGCCGCCGGTGTCCGTGGTGCCGCCCGTCCCGGTGGTGCCGTCCGTGCCGGTGGGGCCGCCGGCGCCCGTGGTGCCGCCGGTCCCGGTGGGGCCGCCGGGGCCGCCGGGACCGGTCGGGCCGCCGATGGTGCCGCCGTTCGTCTGGCCCTGGGTCTGGCCCTGGTCCTGCCCCTGGGTGCTCTGGTCGCCGGTGGTGCCGCCGTTGTCCTGGGCGCCGGTGGTGCCGGGCTGCTGGTCCGTGGGGCCCGTGGAGGGCTCCAGGGTCTGGTCGGCGCCGTCCTGGAGCTTGAGGTCGAAGTCCTGGACCGGCTTGCCCTGGAGCGCGTCCTTCGTGAACTGCGCCCAGATCTGCGCGGGCGCGCCGCCGCCGTTGATGCGGGGCAGGCCCATCGCGCCGTACAGCGGCTTGTGGGCGGCCGTGACCGGGTCCTGGCCCATCACCGAGACCACCGTGGCGAGGTCGGGGGTGTAGCCCGCGAACCAGGCCGCCGTGTCCTCCTCCGCGGTGCCGGTCTTGCCGGCGGCGGGGCGGCCCGCGGCCTGGGCGCTGGTGGCCGTGCCGTTCTGGACGACGCTCTGCAGGACCGAGGTCGTGGTGTCGGCGGCCTCGCGGCTGACGGCCTGGCTGGTCTTCCGCTCGGGAAGCTGGACCACGTCCTGGCCGTTCTTGGTGATCTTGTCGATCAGGGTGTACGTGCCGTGCTGGCCGTGGTTGGCGAGCGTCGCGTACGCCTCCGCCATGTCCAGGACACTGGCGGTGGCCGTGCCGAGGGCGATGGACGGGTAGGGGTTCAGGTCCTTGGTGCCGGCCGGGATGCCGAGGTCGATCGCGGTCTGCTTGATCTTCGCCGGGCCGACGTCCACGGCCATCTGCGCGTACACCGCGTTGACCGACTTGTCGGTGGCGCTGCGCACGGTGATGTCGCCGTAGGAGTGGCTGTCCTCGTTCTCGGGGGCATAGACACCGCCGGACCAGCCCTGGACGGGGCGCTTGTTGGTGCCGTCGTAGATCGTGTTGGGCGTGATGGGCCGGCCGTCCTGGGTCCGGGAACCGTTCTCCACGGCGGAGGTGAGCACGAACGGCTTGAAGGTGGAGCCCACCTGGAAGTCGCCGCGCGTGGCGTTGTTCGTGTACTGCTTCACGTAGTCGATGCCGCCGTACATGGCGAGGACCTTGCCGGTGCGCGGGTCGACGGCGGCGCCGCCCGCGCGGACGTAGGTGTCGACCTTGCGGTTCTTGTCCAGCTTGGACATCAGCTGGTCGTTCACCGCTTTGACGAAGGCGTCCTGCTTGCTCTTCTCCAGGGTGGTGGTGATGCGGTAACCGCCGGCGGCGAGCTGGTCCGAGTCGACGATCTTGTTCTCGAGCAGAGAGTCCTTGATCGCGTTGACGAGGTAGCCGCGCTGGCCGGACAGGCTGGTGGAGGAGGTGGCCTCCTTCGGCATGGGGAACTTCATGCCGGCGCGCTCGGATCGGCTGAGCCAGCCCTTCGTGACCATGCCGTCGAGGACGTAGTTCCAACGGGCCTCGGCCGCGCCCCTGTTCTCCGGGTGCGCGACGACGTCGTACTCGCTGGGCGCGTTGAGCAGCGCGGCGAGGTAGGCGCCCCTGGCCGGGTCGAGGCCCACGGCGTCGACGCCGTAGTAGGCCCGGGCGGCGGCCTGGATGCCGTAGGCGTTGCGGCCGAAGAAGCTGGTGTTGAGGTAGCCCTCGAGGATGGCGTTCTTGCTCTTCTCTCGGTCCAGCTTGATCGAGATGAAGAACTCCTTCACCTTGCGGGTGACGGTCTGTTCCTGGCCCAGGTAGTAGTTCTTGACGTACTGCTGGGTGATCGTGGAGCCGGACTGCTTGCCCTTGCCGGTGGCGGTGTTCCAGCCGGCGCGGATCATCGCCTTGGGGTCGACGGCGGACTCGCTGTAGAAGTCGCGGTCCTCGGCGGCGAGCACGGCGTGCTGGGCGTCCTTGGAGACCTGGGCGAGGCCGACGTTCTCGCGGTTGACCTGGCCGTCGCGGGCGATCTCGGTGCCGTCCGCGTACAGGTAGACGTTGCTCTGCTTGGTCGCCAGCGCGTTGGCGGGCGGGATCTTGACCATGGAGTAGCCCAGGGCGAACAGGCCGACGAGCAGCAGGAGTCCGACGACGCAGGTGCCGAGCACCAGCCGCCAGGTGGGGATCAGCCGGCGCCATCCCGTGCGCCGGGGGCGCTTCGGCTTCCCGCCGGACCCGGACCCGGACCCGGACCCGGACCCGGACTGCTGGACCAAGGCCGCGGGCTGCGGGTCTATGGCCGTGGGCGGCGGGTCCGCGGGCTGCGGATTCCTGGCCGCGGGCCGCGGGACCGGGACCTTGGCTGCTGCGGGCGGTGAGCTCTTGGTCGTGGGCTGCGGGTCCGAGGGCTGTGGGACCTTGGCCGCGGGTGGGTCAGAGGCCGCGGATTGCGGGTTCTTGGCCGCGGGTGGGTCCGAGGCCACGGATTGCGGGTTCTTGGCCGCGGGCTCCGGGCTCTTGGCCGCGGGCTGCGGGACCTTGGCCGCAGGTGGGTCCGAGGCCGCGGATCGCGGGTCCTCGGCCGCCGGTCGCGGGTCCTCGGCCGCGGGCTCCGGCGGCTCTGTGGACGCCACGCCCTTGCTGCTCTGCTGCGGCTGCGGCTCGTCGCTCATCGTGGTGCCGGACTCCCGTTTCGCGTCGTACGTTCCCGTACGCCCTGATACGCCATGTGTGCCCCCTGATGAAGACTGTCGCACCCACCGTTCAGTTCCCGGTACGGCGGACCTGTCGTAGCGGGAAAACGTGTGGTACCCCACTTCGTCCGCGCGCTAGGCTCCTGCGCTTCGCTCCGGCACACGTCGAAGGAGGTTCTCCCGTGGGGACAGGCCGGTTGTACGTCGCTGTCGCCGCCGGTGGTTTCCGGCGGTACGCGACCTACCGGACCGCGACCGCGGCGGGGGTGTTCACCAACACAGTCTTCGGGTTGATCTTGGCATACACCTACCTCGCCCTGTGGCACGAACGGCCTCATCTCGGGGGGTACGACGAGGCTCAGGCGTTGACGTACGTGTGGATCGGGCAGGCGCTGCTGATGACCGTCTCGGTGATGGGCGGCGGCTTCGAGGACGAACTGATCGAGCGCATCCGCACCGGCGACATCGCGATCGACCTGTACCGGCCCGCCGACCTCCAGCTGTGGTGGCTGGCCGGGGATCTGGGGCGGGCCCTGTTCCACCTGCTGGCGCGGGGCGTGCTCCCGATGGTGGTCGGCGCGCTCGTCTTCCCGCTCGCCCTGCCCACCAGCCCGCTGGTCTGGGTGGCCTTCCTGGCCGCCGTCACGCTGGGCGCGGTGGTCAGTTTCGCGATCCGCTTCCTGGTCGCGCTCAGCGCGTTCTGGCTGATGGACGGGGCGGGTGTGGCGCAGATCTCCTGGATCACGGCCATCTTCTGCTCGGGGATGCTGCTGCCGCTGAACGTCTTCCCGGACGTGCTCGGCGAGATCGTGCGCGCCCTGCCCTGGGCGTCGCTGATCCAGGCGCCCACGGACATCCTGCTGGGCACGGCGGACCCGGCGGCCGTCTACGCCCGCCAGTTCGCCTGGGCCGTGGTGCTGCTGGCGGCCGGGCGGATGCTCCAGTCCGCGGCGACGCGCCGGGTGGTGGTGCAGGGTGGCTGAGGAGACGTACGGGGAGACGCGCGGGCGGATGCACGAGGCCGCGGGCGCCGGCGTGGAAGCGGGCGTGGACGACGGCGCGGGCGTGGACGACGGCGCGGACGTGGGCGCGTACGCGGACGTGGCCCGCTGGGGCGGAGGCCGGCGGCGGTCCGGGCGGGACGGGCAGACGTACGGCCGGGTGCGGGAGGGTCTGCGCGCCTACCGGCTGATCACCGCGATGTGGATCCGCTCCACGATGGCCTACCGCGCCTCGTTCGTGATGAGTGCGCTCGGCAACCTCGTGGCGACCGCGCTGGACTTCGTCGCGATCCTGCTGATGTTCTCGCGGGTCGACGTCATCGGCGGGTACCGGCTGCCCGAGGTCGCCTTTCTGTACGGCCTGTCGGCGACCGCGTTCGGGCTCGCGGACCTCGCGCTCGGCTCCATGGACCGGCTGGGGCGACGGGTGCGCGACGGCACGCTGGACACCCTGCTGGTGCGCCCCGCGCCCGTGCTGGCGCAGGTCGCCGCGGACCGCTTCGCGCCGCGCCGGCTCGGCCGGATCACCCAGGGGGCGTGCGTCCTCGGGTACGCGCTCGCCGCGCTCGATGTCGCCTGGACCCCGCTCAAGGTGGCGGTGATCCCGCTGACGCTGCTCAGCGGCGGCCTGATCTTCAGCGCGCTGTTCGTGGCGGGCGCGGCCTTCCAGTTCGTCGCGCAGGACGCCTCCGAGGTGCAGAACTCCTTCACCTACGGCGGTCAGACGCTGCTGCAGTACCCGCCCACCGTCTTCGCGAAGGAACTGGTGCGCGGGGTGACCTTCGTGCTGCCGCTCGCCTTCGTCAACTGGCTGCCCGCGCTGTACGTACTGGGGCGGCCCTATCCGCTCGACCTGCCGGCCTGGGTCGCCTTCGCCCCGCCGCTGGTGGCGGCGGGCTGCTGCGCGGCGGCGGGGCTGGCCTGGCGCGCGGGACTGCGTTCGTACCGGAGTACGGGGAGCTGAGAGATTCATGGACGGTGGCCTGATGCGGGAGGGTGACCTGATGCGGGGCGACGGCTTGACGCGGGACGGTGGCATGACGCGGGACGGTGGCGTGGCACGGGACGGCGGCGTGGCACGGGACGCTCGCTTCATCGAGCTGGACGGTGTGGAGAAGGTCTTCCAGGTGCGCAAGCGGACCGGTTTCCTCCGCAGTGAGCGGCGGCAGGTGCGGGCCGTCGACGGGCTCTCCTTCACCGTGGCGCGCGGCGAGATGGTCGGCTACATCGGGCCGAACGGCGCCGGGAAGTCCACCACCATCAAGATGCTGACCGGGATCCTCACCCCGAGCGGCGGCCGGCTGCGGGTCGCCGGGATCGACCCCGCCCGCGAACGGCTGCGGCTCGCCCAGCGCATCGGGGTGGTGTTCGGGCAGCGGACGACCCTGTGGTGGGACCTGCCGCTGATCGACTCCTACCGCCTGATGCACCGGATGTACCGCATCCCGGACGGGCGGTACCGCGAGCGGCTGGACCACCTCGTCGAACTCCTGGAGCTGGGCAGCCTGTTGGATGTGCCGGTGCGGCAACTGTCGCTGGGGCAGCGAATGCGCGGCGACATCGCGGCGGCCCTGCTGCACGACCCGGAGGTGCTCTACCTGGACGAGCCGACCATCGGCCTCGACGTCGTCTCCAAGGCCAAGGTCCGCGCGTTCCTGCGGGAGTTGAACGCCGAGCGCGGCACGACGGTGCTGCTCACCACGCACGATCTCCAGGACATCGAGCAACTGTGCTCGCGGGTGATGGTCATCGACCACGGGCGCCTGGTGTACGACGGTACGCCGGCCGGGCTGCACGAGGTGGGCGACAGCGAGCGCGTCCTCGTGGTCGACCTGGAGCGGGAGCTGCCGCCGATCGAGGCGCCGCCCGCGCGCGTGGTGCGCATCGAGGGGCCGCGGCAGTGGCTCGCCTTCCCCGCGTCCGGGTCGGCGGCCCCGCTGGTGGCGCGGATCGCGGCGGAGTATCCGCTGGTGGACCTGTCGGTGCGGGAGCCGGACATCGAGGAGGTGATCGCGCGGATGTACGCCGAGAGGGCTTCGGCGTAGGACACCGAGTGGACTTCGGCGTAGTCCGGCGCCCGTCGAACTCGTAGGCTGAGGCCCATGACCGACGCTGTGTCTTCCGGGGGACGTGACGATCAGCGGCTGACGCCGCGGGATTCCGGGTCTTCCGCACCGGATCTCCGTGCTTCCGACGCCGACCGTGAACGGGTCGCCGAGGTCTTGCGGGACGCCCTCGCGGAGGGCCGTCTCGACATGGAGGAGTTCGAGGAGCGGCTGGAGGCGACCTACCGGGCGCGGACGTACCGCGAACTGGCGCCGATCACCCGGGACCTGCCGGCCGCGGGCGCCGGGGCCCCGCCGGTGTCCCTGGTCAAGGAGCCTGTGGTGAGCGGGAGTTGGCGGGAGCGGATCGTCGGCGGCGAGGGGTCGTCCTCGTGGGCGGTGGCCATCCTGTCCGGGTTCCAGCGCAAGGGGCGCTGGACGGTGCCCCGGCGGTTCACCTCCTTCGCCTTCTGGGGCGGCGGCGAGATCGATCTGCGGGAGGCGAACTTCGCGGACCACGAGGTCGAGATCAACTGCGTGGCGATCATGGGCGGGATGAATGTGATCGTGCCGCCGGGCGTCGAGGTGGTCGTGCGCGGCATCGGGATCATGGGCGGCTTCGACCAACGCGAGGAGGGCACGCCCGGCGAACCCGGCGCGCCGCGCGTGATCGTCACCGGGTTCGCGTTCTGGGGCGGGGTCGGCGTCGAGCGCAAGCTGACCCGGGCCGAGCGGCAGCGGCTGAAGGAGGAGCGGCGCCGGGAGAAGCTGGACCGCAAGGCCGCACGCCAGGAGCTGAACGCATCCCGTCGCGGGGGCCCGGAGGGCCCGGAGGGCCTGTCCGACGCCCGTGAGGCCCTGGAGGATCACCTCGAACTGCTCCGCGAACACCTCGAGGAACGCCGCGAGCGGCACGAGGAGCGCCGGGAGGAACGCCGGGAGGCCCGCCGAGAGGCTCGCCGCGAGGAACGCGACCGCCGCCGTCACGGGGACTACTGAACGAACCCGCGGCTTGGCGGTCCCGGCCGGGCCGGCCGGGCCGGTCGCCGTCACAGCCGCGCCGGTGCCGCGCCCTTCAGCGAGGTCAGGTCGAAGACCTCCGCCATCCTGGCGAAGCCCCGGTCGCCGGGGTGGAGGTGGTCGCCCGAGTCGTAGTCGGGGCGCAGCCGGCGCGGATCGTACGGGTCGCGCAGTGCCGCGTCGAAGTCGACGACCGCGTCGTACACCGTGCCCGACCGGATCCGCGCGTTGACGGCCTGCCGCACCCGCTCGCGGTCGGGCCGGTAGCCGCGGTGGCCCTCGAACGGCATCAGTGTCGCCCCGACGACCTTCAGCCCGTGTGCGTGCGCCCGGCGGACCAGGGTGCGCAGGCCCTCCGTGATCCGGTCGGGGTCGGCCCGGCCGGGATCGCGCAGGATGTCGTTGACGCCGAGGTCGACGACGACGGCCTTGACGTTCGTACGGCCCAGTACGTCGCGGTCGAAGCGGCTGAGGGCACTCGGGTTGCCGGCGGGCCGGCCGGGGCCGCCGTCGGCCAGGACCCGGTTGCCGCTGATTCCCTGGTTGACCACGCTGTAGCGGGGCACGTCACCGGTTCCGGCCGACTGGCGCAGCCGTTCGGCGAGGACGTCCGTCCAGCGGCGGTCGGCGCCCGTGGTGGAGGTGACGCCGTCGGTGATCGAGTCGCCGAGGGCGACCACGGTCCCGACAGCCTCGTCGCTGAGCACGTCGAGCGCGGTCAGCCAGCGCCAGGACGGGCTCCGTCCGGTGTACCCGGCGCCGCTCGCGTCCTCCGTGCGGTCGCCCTGTGCGACGTAGGAGATCTGGCGGGCGTGCCGGTGGTAGGTGACCGGGCCCGCCGGGGTGGGGGAGTACGTGGTCACGAGCACGTCCGAGTCGTGCGGGACGGCGATGCGTACGGCGTCGCTGACCACCTGCGCTCCGGCGGGCACGACGACCGGGACGGCGCCGCCGAAGGTCAGGCGGCGCATGGTGCCGGGAGCCGCGGCGGGGCCGCCCGCCGCGGCGAGGGCGATCGAGGCGTGCGTGACGGTCAGCGGCTGCCGCCCGTAGAGGTTGGACAGCGTGATACGGGCACTCGTACCGCCGACGTCGGTGTGCACGACGTTGCGCACGGACCGTCCCGCCATCCCGTCGGTCCCGGTGCCCGGTTCGGCGCCGGAGGGCGAGGCCGACCAGGTGCTCACCCAGGTGCCGGCGGAGGCGGGGGCGGCGGAGCCCGGCGGGGCCTGCCGGCCGGCGGCGGGGGCGCCGCGGCCACCGCCGTCATCGGCTGCGGCGCCGACGTACAGGGCGGCGGACAGGGCCACGATCACCGCGACGATCGCGGACAGCAGGGCATAACCGTGTCGCCTGGTCATGCGGCGCGGGTCTCCTCGGGCGACGGGAGCGACGAGGCTCCGGTGTTGAGCATCCTCATGAGGGGTCATGAGGCGGGAGGGAGCGCAGGAGCCCTTACCCGATCCCCGAGAGGAACCCCGACGAGACCCTGAAAAGCCCCCGAGACTTCTCCGAGCGGACAGACGCCGGGAACTCCTGTTCCGTTCCAGGAGTCGGTCAGGAAGGGACAATGTGTTGTGGAGGACACGATCGGGTGGAGCGGATGGAACGCACACAACCGGATGAAGCGGCGCGCGGCGGGCGGCCTGCGGTCGCCGGACGGTCTGCCGGTGCCGGACCGTCCGCTGGCGCGGCGCCGGACGCCGTGACGGGCGCTGCTGCCGCCGTGGGCCGGGCTGCCGCCGTCCCGAGCCGGGCGATGACCGCCTTCAGTGCCGCCGACGAGGAGAAGCGCCGGGGCGTGCGCCGGATGAAGAGCACGGCGACCGGACTGCTGCTGCTCGTGGCGCTCGTGTACACCCTCGCCACCTGGGCGCGGCACTCCGGCGCGGGCCCCTGGGCCGGATATGTGGCGGCGGCCGCCGAGGCCGGCATGGTCGGCGCGCTCGCCGACTGGTTCGCGGTCACCGCGCTCTTCCGGCACCCGCTCGGCCTGCCCATCCCGCACACGGCCATCATCCCGAACAAGAAGGACCAGCTCGGTGTCTCGCTGGGCGAGTTCGTCGGCGAGAACTTCCTCTCCCAGGAGGTCGTACGGCAGCGGCTGCGCGCCGTCGGCATCAGCAGCCGCCTGGGCGCCTGGCTCGCCCGCCCGGAGAACGCCGACCGGGTGACGGCCGAGCTGGCGACGGCTCTGCGCGGGGCCCTGACCGTGCTGCGCGACTCCGATGTCCAGGCGGTGGTCGGCGAGGCCATCACCCGCCGCGCCGGCGCCCAGGAGATCGCGCCCGGCCTCGGCAAGATGCTGGAGCGGGTCGTCGCGGACGGCGGCCACAGACGGGTCGTCGACCTGATATGCGTCCGCGCCCACGACTGGCTCGTGCTGCACGACGACCAGGTCATGACCGCCGTCCAGGGCGGCGCCCCCGGATGGACCCCCCGGTTCGTCGACAAGAAGGTCGGCGAGCGCATCTACAAGGAACTGCTGCGGTTCGTCACCGAGATGCGCGACTCGCCCTCGCACCCCGCGCGCGCCGCCCTCGACCGGTTCCTCGCCGACTTCGCCTCCGACCTGCAGTCCGACACCGACACCCGGGCGCGCGTGGAGCGGCTCAAGGGCGAGGTGCTGGGCCGCGGCGAGGTCCAGGACCTGATCGCCTCCGCCTGGACCGCCGTCCGCTCCATGATCCTCTCCGCCGCGCAGGACGAGCGGAGCGAGCTGCGGGTGCGGGTGCGGGCGTCGCTGCTGTCGCTGGGCGGCCGTATGGCGCACGAGCCGGGCACCCAGGCCAAGGTGGACCGGTGGGTGGAGGGCGCGGCGGTGCACGTCGTGACGACGTACCGCAAGGAGATCACCTCCCTCATCACGGACACGGTCGCGAGCTGGGACGCCGGGCACACCACGCGGAAGATAGAGGCGCACATCGGCCGGGACCTGCAGTTCATCCGGATCAACGGCACGGTGGTGGGCTCACTCGCGGGACTGCTGATCTACACGGTGTCGCGGGTGCTCGGGGGGTGAGCCGGCGGCCGGTGCCGGGGCGATCGGATGAGAGCCGGCGGCCGGCGCCGGGGGTGCGCCGGGCGTAGGGCGCTGGTGAGCGGGCACTCGGGCCCCGTGCGGCGTCGCCCGGCGTCACAAGGAGGCAGCCATGTCCCCCACCGCGCCCCCGCCCGGCACGGTCACCACCGCGATACCCGCTCGCCTCGATCGCCTGCCCTGGTCGCGTTGGCACTGGAGGATCGTGATCGGGCTCGGCACGGTGTGGATCCTCGACGGCCTGGAGGTCACGGTCGTCGGCAACATCGCCAGCCGGCTGTCGGAGCCCGGCAGCGGTCTTGCGATCAGCTCCGGCCAGGTCACCGGCATGGCGGCGGCGCTGTATGTGGCGGGCGCCTGTTCCGGCGCCCTCTTCTGGGGCCGCCTCACCGACCGCTACGGCCGCAAGAGGCTGTTCATGATCACCCTCGGGGTCTACCTCGCGGCCACCGCCCTGACGGCGGTCTCCTTCCAGCCCTGGTGGTTCTTCCTCTTCCGCTTCCTCACCGGTTTCGGCATCGGCGGTGAGTACGCGGCCATCAACTCCGCGATCGACGAGCTGATCCCCGCGTACTACCGCGGCCGCGTCGACCTGATCATCAACGGCAGCTTCTGGGTGGGCGCGGTCGGCGGCTCCCTGCTGTCGATCCTCGCGCTGAACACCGGCATCCTGGCGAAGGACGTGGGCTGGCGGCTGACGTTCGCGCTGGGCGTCGTCCTCGGCCTGGTCATCCTCCTGGTGCGGCGGCACGTGCCCGAGAGTCCGCGCTGGCTGCTGATCCACGGCAGGGAGCGGGAGGCGGAAGCGGTGGTGTCCGCCATCGAACGGCAGATCAAGGCGGAGAAGGGCGAGCGGCTGCCCCGCCCCGAGACCGAGATCACCATCCACCAGCGCAGGAGCATCGGCTTCCTCGACATCGCCCGCACGGTCTTCTCCCAGTACCGCAAGCGCGCGACCCTGGGCTTCTCCCTCTTCATCGGCCAGGCGTTCCTCTACAACGCCATCACCTTCGGCTTCGGCGCGATCCTCACCAGGTTCTTCGACGTCCCGGCCGATCACACCGGCTACTACTTCGCCGTCATCGCGGTCGGCAACTTCTCCGGCCCGCTGCTGCTCGGCAAGCTCTTCGACACCGTCGGCCGCCGGGTGATGATCTCCTCGACCTATCTGCTGTCGGGGCTGCTCCTGTTCGGTACGGCCTGGCTCTTCGGCCGGGGTGCGCTGAGCGCGGTCACCCTGACGGCCTGCTGGTGCGTGGTGCTCTTCTTCGCCTCGGCGGGCGCCTCCAGCGCCTATCTGACGGTCTCCGAGGTGTTCCCGATGGAGACCCGGGCCATGTCCATCGCCTTCTTCTACGCCCTCGGCACCGCGGCCGGCGGCATCAGCGGCCCCCTGCTGTTCGCGGACCTCACCAACACCGGCAAGGTCGGCGACACGGTCCTCGCCTTCCAGATCGGCGCGGCCCTGATGTGCGCGGCGGGCCTGGTCGCGGCCCTGCTCGCGGTACGCGCGGAACGCCGCTCGCTGGAGGACATCGCCGTGCCGCTGACGGCGGTGCCGGAGGGAGCGGCGAGCGCCAGGGCGACACCGTAGGCGCCCCGGGGGCTCCGGGGCGAGGTGGCGTGACCGCCCGCCGGTGCCCCGAGGAACCCGAAGGCGAGCGCCCGCCGGTGCCCCGAGGAACCCGGAGGTCAGCCGCGCCGGTCCGCCACGGCCCACGACGCCAGGGCGACGGCACCCGCCACCCCGAACACGGCCGGCCAGGCGCCCACCTTCTTGGCCAGCGGATGCGACCCGGCGAACGCGGCGACATACGCGGCGGTCAGCGCCCCGGCCGCCGGACCCCCGGCCTGCCGCCGCCACCGCTGCGCGGCCGTCGCCCCCGCGACCGCCAGCACGGCCCCGCCGAGCTGCCGCTTCTTGCTCCAGCGGGCGACTCCGTACCCGCCGACAAGACCACTCGCGGCCACCAGGGCCGTAGGAACCTTCACCATCGTTGCTGCCGCCTTCCTCTGACACGACTCCGAGCCGGCCCGGCGGCCACATCCCGGCCGCACGCCCCGGCGCAACGAGGCTAACTCCGCACACCGACCCGGTCCGACGCCGGGTCGGAGCCGGGCGGCCCGGCCACAGGAGCCACCGGCACTCTCGTCGTTCTCCCTGAGGGAGGACCACACGCCGGGCGGGCGTCGTGAACCGCATGGCCGCGATCGGCGTCACCGTCAGCCATGCTGTGGAGCAGCCCGAGCCGAGGCAGGCGACTACCGAGGAGGCGTCGACACTCGGCATCCAGAAGGCCGCGCTCGCCACGTACATGGCGGACGTACTACAGCGACCAGGGGCGGCCCGTGGAGACGGCGGACAGAGTGGTTCCCGCCGCTCACTGCAAGACCGTCTATGAGATCCCGATTGACCGCTAGTACTCCAGCCGTAGATCGTGATCTCGGTGGTGAGGGGCGCCGAGGCAGCAGGTGGCCAGCGTCGATCATCTCGCCCGAGATCGCCCACGCCGTCGCGGGCGTCGGCTCCTTCTCCGTCTACCCGAGTTCACCGAGACGGAGGGCATCCCTTATCTCGCTGAGCTTCGCGGTCGTGGCCGGGGTCCGCTCCTGCGCTTGTTCAGCGAGTCGGAGGGCGTCGTCAATCTCGCTGAGCTTCACGGAGGACAGGACGGCCGCCCGCTCTATCAGGTCGTCCCGGGACACAGTGGTCAGCCACGTGCACGGGGTGAAGCCTGGACGCGGGAACGCGAGCCGCAGCACGCCTTCGAACGGCAGTCCTTCACCGGCGCCGACCGTCACTTCGATGCCCAGACCGCTGATGTCGACGCCCGCCGGAGCGACGACCTGCATCACCCGGATCCCGGACGTGTCGTCTCCCGACAGCAGTACGACCAACCTCCGCTCGTCGAACTGGACCCACCAGACTTCGCCACGTTGCACAAGTCCTCCAGACACATGACGGCAGACAGGCGCTGCGCGACCCTGACGCGCTGTGGAGACGGGTGCGGCCACCGTTGATCATCGGTGTGTGAAGACTGAAGATCATGCGGTGGCCGCAGGTCACAGCGTAGACCCTGCCCGCTGGCAGGAGGCGTTCGAGGGCCTGATGGCCCAGATCGCGGGCCGGTTCGCACGGGTCGAACCCCGACGTCGGGTCGGGCGGTTGGTGCTCGGGCTGCTGTCCGACCTGCCGCGCAAAAACTGCTGGACCATCGCAGAGTGGGCCGGAGAGAGCACCCCGGACGGCATGCAGCACCTGCTCGGGCGGGCCAAGTGGGACGCCGACCAGGTCCGCGACGACGTGCGGGCCTACGTGGTGGAGCACCTGCACGACGACGAGGCGGTGCTCGTAGTCGACGAGACTGGAGATCTCAAGAAGGGCACCACAACCGTCGGGGTGCAGCGCCAGTACACCGGTACGGCGGGCCGCATCGAGAACGCGCAGGTTGCCGTCTACCTGGTCTACTCCGCGGACCGTGGGCACGCCGCGATCGACCGGGCCCTTTACGTTCCGCGCTCGTGGACCGACGACGCCGATCGCTGCCGAGCTGCCGGTATGCCTGATGGTCTCTCCTTCGCGACCAAGCCCCAGCTTGCCGCGCGGATGATCGCCCGGGCGCTTGACGCGGGGACGCCCGCCCGCTGGGTCGCCGGAGACGAGGTCTACGGCGACAACCCACACCTGCGGGTCGCCCTCGAAAACCGTCGGTTCGGCTACGTGCTGGCCGTCTCCAGCACCCACCCCGTCACCATCCCCGGGGGAAAGCTCCAGGCGAAGGCACTGGCGGCGCGGATACCCAGGCGGGCATGGCAGCGGCGCTCGGCAGGAGCGGGTGCCAAAGGCGAGCGGTACTACGACTGGGCCCAGGTCGACATCCAAGGATCGGCTGGATGCCCCGGCCACTGGTGGCTGCTGGTCCGCCGCAACCGACGAACCGGTGAACTCGCCTTCTACCGCTGCTTCTCGCCTCGGCAGGTGCCGTTGTCCGACCTGGTGCGGGTGGCTGGGCGGCGCTGGACTGTGGAGGAGACGTTCCAGGCCAGCAAGGGCTTGGCCGGCCTGGACGAGCACCAGGTCCGCCGCTGGACCTCCTGGCACAGGTGGGTCACCCTCGCCATGCTCGCCCACGCCTTTCTGGCCGTCACCGCAGCCGTCGAATGCCGGGAAAATCCCCCGCCCGACGACCTGATCCCCCTGACCGGCAACGAGATCCAGCATCTGTTCGCGGCGCTGATCAGCCCGTTCCACGATCTCACGCACCGGCTTCGCTGGTCACAGTGGCGACGACGACACCAGGCCCGAGCTCGTAACTCCCATTACCGGCGCCAAGTAGCCGCTCGTGTCCTGCTGCAGCGAAGGCTGAGCGTTCTACCGAAGGCTGAGCGGTGCCAGGTCGGCAGGGCCGTCCTTGTCGCCCATGCCCTGTCTCAGTGACGTTCGACCGGTCTCATCGAACCTTGACCACCGGCCGTTTCGTCTCATCGACGTGTCCGCTCTTTCACGACGTCGCGTCGGACTGGCGGCCTCCGGTTTGGCCGCCGAGCGCAACGTCGCCGAGATCGCCGAAGTACCGGACGTCAGGAGCGAGACATGCGATAGCCGTGGCCAGGCGGACGGGGTCGATACGGCTCAAAGTCGTGGAGCGTCTGATCCGGGTGGCGTTCCCGAACACCGCGACGAAGTCCGGGTCAACGTGCGTGGCCAGGTAGGTATCAAGCGCTTCCCGCCGGCGGCTGGTCGAGAGGCACGCGGCGGTCTGCCGGGGAGTGCGGCAGTAGACCTCCAGGTCGCTGCCGCGCCACCACGGGGGGCCTGTGGCCGACCAGTCCACCGCCACGACCTCGGGCCAGGCCACGAACTCAGGCCTGCGGAAAGGAAGGAGGCGGTAAAGCGTGATTCCCTGCTTGTCCACCTGCACACTCTTGCGGTGACTGGAGCAGACCGCCGCGATCCACACAGCCAAGGGGCTGAACACTAGATCGACGTGGTCCATCTCCGGCGGCTCCACGTGCGGAAGGAAGCCCTCCACCCCTATGAGCAGGACCATGACCATGACGCCCAAGACGCCAGTACGAGTCCAGCCATACCGAACCACGTACGAACCGTTGAACTCCCCCATGCGCACCATGATGACGCACTTCACGTGTCGGAAGACGGCGTGATCAGAGTTCGCTGAGACCGGTCAAGGCTCAGTGAGGCAGGACAGCTCGACCATGAAGATCACGATCTACGGCTGGAGTACTAGCTGTATTGATCACAAGTGTTGTTTTCCAGTCATTCCGCAACGATCAACCGGAATGCCCCTTTCGGTATCTACCTTTTCTTTGCTAATCGCTCTTCCCTGTTGGCCCGTTGGTCATATAAATTCCCTATGGTCAGCGGGACCGGCTGGCTGACGGGGGAAACGGGGATTCGGGTGCATTCGTGCCGCTTTTTGGCGTCATTCACGGCTCTGGCCGCATTTATGGGGTTCTTGGCGGGATGCTCAAGCAACTCTCCATCTCACCCAGGGTCGACGGAGGCCAGCGCACCCGCCTCCTCAAATACGGCGATGCCGTCACCCGGCCCGTCCACAAGTGCCAGGCTCCCAGGACTGGACGCCCTCAGGCTGTCTGGACCTTCTACCGGCGCCCTTTTGCTGGCAACCGAAGGACAAGGAATTCATTCACTGTCGCTGCCAACTCTCAAAAAGGGATGTTCGCACCTCACCATCAAGGTTGCCTGCATCGGTAATGGCAAATTGAACCTGTCTGATGGATCCGGTGGTCTGGTCATGAACGTCGCTGCTTGCGATGGTCGGGCTGTGTATACAACCGATTTTGAGAGCACGCCAGCCGACCGTCTGGTCAAGCTTCGAATTGAGCCGACCGCAAAATGGCAAATCGCCGTATGGGCTGAGCATTAAATTCCGCTTCGGGGGGCTGTGTGAATCTCGCCGCCCGACCCGGGGTATTCCTACTCCAGCGTCAAGTCCAGCCATAAGGACTTGCTTCCGTCGGCCGGCGCTCCGGGAGGCCACACCCTGTCCATCACGCTCACCGCAGGCGCCTTGATCACCGGCACCATCGGCGGGCAGGGCGAGGGTCCGGATCATGATGCGCCGTCTAAACGGGTGGAGGGGGTCAGCAATGGCAGAGCGGGCGTGGGCCACGGCGCGCAGGAAGGGCAGCCCCGACCGGAAGTCGACGACCAACTCTGAGGACAGGCTGATGCTGAGCATCGAAGAGGCGGCCAAGCTGGCCCAGAGGTTCCTGGACGAGGAAGTGAGCCATGAGGGAACGGCCTTCGCACTCGTAGACGGTGAGCGCACCCTCGTCGACAGCAGGTTCTACTTCGATTGTCAGTCGGTCGCCTATCTCCGCAGCGGTGACCTCCGGGACATGGCCATCGGCACGGGCTACGTCTGCGTGGACGGAGAGACCGGGAAGTGCCGCATGCTGGGAGCCGTCGAGTCCGCCGAGCTCGAGCTCTTTTGACCTGCCGGTTCACACCCTCTCGTGAGGTGTCGTGAAGAAACCATGGTGACGACCTGCGACAGCGTCGGCCACAGGTCACCGGCATCGCCCACCTGTCAGGACACGCACGCACGAAGCGTGACCCACGTCACACGCATCTCCCCGCCCTGGCCGTCACATCCCGCCGTTCCGCTCCGTCAGTGCTGTGGAACGGTCACTACGGCCAGGATCAAGGAGATCACCATGGAAGCCCGCCTCAACTTCTTCAGCAACAACGTCGCGGCCAAGTTCGCCCGGTACATCAACTCGGCGGGGAAGGTCGTCTCCGACTCCACCCTGCCGGCGGCGACCCAGGAGCTGGTGAAGATCCGCGCCAGCCAGATCAACGGCTGCGGCTTCTGCACCGACATGCACACCAAGGACGCCACGGCCGCCGGGGAAACCCAGCAGCGCCTCCACCTGGTCGCGGCCTGGCGGGAGGCCAAGGTCTTCACGGACGCCGAGCGCGCCGCCCTGGACCTGACCGAACAGGGCACCCGCATCGCCGACGCGGCAGGCGGCGTCCCCGACGAGGTCTGGGCGAACGCCGCCAAGCACTACGACGAGGACCAGCTCGCCGCACTGGTCTCCCTCATCGCCCTCATCAACACGTACAACCGCATGAATGTGATCGTCCAGCAGCCGGCGGGCGACTACCAGCCGGGCCAGTTCGGCTGATCGCGTTCGGCTGACGACGGCCATCGGGCCCGGAGGCGGGAGTCTGCCGCACGCAGGCGGCACCCGCCCTCCGAGTCCCGCCCCGAGTCGGTGTCGCCAGCGGCCGGTGCATGGGTGGCCTGTGGGGCCGGTTGCAGGGCTGTGTCTGCTGGTGGCCGCCGTCTTGCTGGTGCCGTCGCGACCGGGGTGGGTCAGAGCTTGGGCTCCACGGGAAACGGCAGCTTGTCTGCCCAGTGAGACAGGGCTGCGATCGCCACATCGCGAGCCTCGTTGCCCGCTGCGGTCTCATCGAGGAGGGCGCGTTCGGCGTTCGGGAGGGCGAGTTGCCTGTAGTACTGGAGGTCCTCGAAGCCGTTAACAGCCACGTCATGGCTGGTGGCGGCGTACACGAGACGGGGAATCCGAGCCCAGTAGCAGGCGACCAGACACATGGGGCACGGTTCGCTGCTGCAGTACATGACGGCGTCTTCCATGAGGTGGCGCCCGAGCTCGGCGCCGGCGGCACGCAGGGCCATGACTTCCGCATGAGCAGTAGGATCGTGAAGTTCGACCACCGAGCTGGTGCCAGTCCCGACGACTTCCCCGTCGATGACGACGAGCGCCCCGAAGGGGGTCTTGCCCTCGTCTTCGAGGGCGTGCCGGGACAGTTTGATGGCCTGCGTGAGGAAGGCATGGTCCTGGGCGGTCTCGGGAACGTAGGGCACCTTGTCTCCAAGTATCCGATTGAGCCAGTTGCGGGTGCACTCACATGTAGACGGAAGGGTCGGCGTCGCCGAACGGACCGTCCAGGCTCAGGTCGTAGCCGGTGAGTGGAGTGGTGGCGCCGACGATCTCGGTGGTGCGCAGCGCCAGTCCGGCCATGTGAGGGTCGGTCCATTCGCCGTTTTTACGCAGTTCGAGCATATCCGGGACGTCAGCAGCTACTTGGTCGCCACGGAGGATCAGGCGATGGACGCGGGGTGCGGCTGGACTGGAGTCACAGAGTAGAACACTAGTGGCGGACAGCCGGTGATGCCATTCCTCGAAGGCTTCGTCGATCGCGGTGGGACGGGCCGCAGCGTCGGGCTCAAGGGGGAGGCTGTGCAGCACTACGCGGGTAATGGCGAGACTGTCACCGCGGCGCAGCTGGGCAGTCATGAGGGCCTGATCGACTTCGTTGCGGAAAGCCGTGAGTTCGGGCAGTAGCCAGTCCTGGCCGCACTGTACGACGACGGCGGCGGTTACCTCTTCCGTCCCAAGGTCGGCCAGCCGCCCCCGCCAGGCGTCTGCATCTATGACGGGATCGGTCATGCTCCCTCCCGGGTGTGCGCGCCGACGAGTTGGAGAACTCTGAGACCGGTGACGATGGCCTCAGCCGGTTGGCCCTCCTCGGCAGCTCCAGGCAGAACTCGTGCTGCCAGGCGCGCGGCGGCCTTGAGCGCGTGAGTGGGGAGGGAGGCGAGAAAGGCACGCAGCGCCGTGTCACTGTCGCCTGGAGCAAGCGGAGCGATGCGGCAGGCGATGGCCAGGAGCATTGCGGCCGGACGCTGGTGTGGTTCGACGAGCGGGGCGGGTACCTGATAGCTGTGACCGCGCCGTGCCCTTCTTATCTCTGCGGCTGGTGAACTGGGCGGGTCGGCACGGCTGATGAGCCCCAACAGCGCTTCTCTGGCCTCCGCGGCGGTGCTGAAGTATCGGTGAGTGGCGAAGGTGCGTAGATAGGCGCCCAACAGCTGTTGATCCGGCGTGAATTCGGGACGGATCAGCTCCGGGGGGTGAGGCAGGCGAGCGTCACGCAGGGTGGCGAGCGCGGTCACCGAGACGAGCGCCCAGAAGTGGTCGTATCCCTGCACGGAGGCGAAGGTGCTGCGCGCGGCGTCGGCTTCGGGAGTGGAGAGGGCGTCGGCTCCGTAGAGGACCTGGCGCAGCTGAGCCAGGATGGAGGCGCCGTCCCAGTAGTTGCCCATGAACTTGGTGCCGGTGAGGATCTCGTAGGCGCCGTACAGTGCGCTCGCCTGATGGGCGCCGTGGAACTCGCTGAAGTCACCGCTCCACAGCAGGACTTGGATCGGTCTGGTGAAAATCGTGCCGAGTTCGTCGCGGGTGTTGGCGGACTTCGGGTCCGGGTCGACGCAGCGCAGGATCTTCAGCCGGGCGTCGGTAGTGAGTGCGACCAGCTCGCGGGCGGCTCGGTTGGAAGCCACGCCTCGTACCGACATGAGCAGCACGGTGTTCGCGAGCCACGCCAGGTAGCGGCTGAGCGCACCCAGCGCTGGCGCTGGGTCAGGCAGGCGGCGGGAGTGCCGGATGGTTGAGTCGATCAGCGCATGGGCGCAGACGATGACCTGAACCGGGTCCGCACCGCTGACCAGCGTGGCGCGCGATAGACGATGGAGGACGTCGAGGTGAACCGTGATGGTTCTGTCCGCAGCTTCCGCCGGGACCTCTGCCTCCACCAGTTGGTTGACGAGGTGCCGGATCGCCGTGGGGTCGTTGCTCGTGGCCGCCTGGCTGACGGTGCCCAGGTAGGTGTGGATGATGGGGTCGTTCTCGGGCTCGGGAGAGGCGGAGCCGGGAACCGTGCCCTGCCGGGCCAGAGCTTCGGTCAGGGTCCGACGTAGCAGCCGGTTGCGGCCGCCGATACTCGCCAGACCGAAGAGCTGAACGAAAGAGAAGATCCCGAAAATATTGGCCAGAAGGAACAGCAACGCGCCATAAGTAGCACTGGCTTCGTTGCCGCCGAGCAACCCGCAGCCGGTGAACAGGGCGGCGAACCAGCCGATCAACACCCATTCCCGGAAGGCGATGTGGCCGTCGATCGCTCGTAACGACGGCCAGGAGCTGGCCGCGGAGAAAGTCAGCGCGAAGATGACCGCCTCACCGGTGAGCAGCGTGGCGAAGAAAGCGACGCTGAACTGCGTCGCATCCACGACATCGCCGTGCCCACGGGGATAGGCGAGTGCGAGGACACCGAGTGCCAAAGCGCAGAGAATCAGCGCAACCCGTCTCCACCTCTGCACTACTGCCCCGTTCGCCGCCTGCTTCTCATCAGCGCTGTCCAACTCTTACAGGAATCACTGGCGTTGCCAACAGTGTCTCTTTCGCCATGGATCAGCGCTTCAGCCAATCGGTCAGGAACTGGCACCATGCGTCGGGTGATACCGCCACGCAGGCCCGGTCAGGCTGCTTGGAGTCCCGTATCAGTACGCCGTTCGGTACGAAGGCGGCCTCCACACATTCAGTGGTGTTGCCCCCGCTATGAGACGATTTGAACCATGCGGAATCGGGGACTGGCGGCTGGCCGACGGGCATTCACAGCTCCTTGCGAACGCGATGGATCATGGCGGAGGATGCCTCCATGTCCAACGCTTGCGCCCGGAGGTACTCGAACGCAAGTCTGTATCGCTCCAGTTCCTCGTCCTTCTCCAGGAAGAGTGACCCCGTGTGGAAGTCGACGTACACCACGTCGAGGGCCGCTTCGGCACCGCCAATGATGACGAAGCTTCCGAGAGCTGCCGCGTGGGCGCCCTTGGAGAAGGGGAGCACCTGGAGCCTGATGTGGGCGGACTCGTTCGCCTCCAGCAGGCGGCCGAGTTGCTCCTTCATGGTCTCCGGTGAACCGACGACCCGACGGATCACGGACTCATCCAGGATGGCCCACAGTCTCGGAGGCTTCTGACGGCCGAGGACCTCCTGCCGCTTCATACGGATGTCCACGAGCCGCTCGACCTCTGCAAGCTCCAAGGGCACCTCGTTGGCCTTCTGGAGCGCGGTGCTGTAAGCACGGGTCTGCAGAAGGCCAGGGACGTAGACGCAGGAGAAGTGATCTTCGCGTACGGCCTCGTTCTCAAGCGTGAGCAGAAGGTTCATGCTCTCCGGGATGGAGTCGGCGAATGAACTCCACCAACCCTGCTGCTTGACGTCCTTCGCCAGGGCGACAACAGCCCGACGCTCAGCCTCAGTCGCTCCGTACTCCCGGCACAGCGCGTCGATCACGATCCACTTGACTGGGCCGGCCTGAGTCTCATACCTGCTGACCGTCGCCTTGGACACGCCGACAAGCCCTCCGGCTTCCTCAAGCGTCAGCCCCTTGCGAGCACGCAACTTGCGCATCATTGCGCCCAGTTGTCGACGGCGTGTGGTGGCTCGAACGGACATGCGGCTCCTCTGTGCGAGCGCTGGGCGACACGCCCGGCGACGCGCATCAGGCTAGGCAGTCCACGAGGCACCCGGCCACCAGATTCACCCGATGGATTATCGTGAGAAGTTACACGGCAAGACTTCTCTATGCCATTCTCGGCTTACGGATCGCTACACAGCGCAGCCAGGCCAACACGGCAGGTTGGGTGCGTGTGTGGCCCGGGAGGGAGGAGTAGTCATGACTTGCTACGAGGCCGCCGAGCCCCGACTCCGCTGTGTCCTGCCTTTCGAGGCAGTGCCGGCGGAGGTGTCTCTGCTTCGGAGAGCCGCGGTCGCGCAGCTCAGGCAGTGGGGGACCCCTGCCGCTGCCGATGAGGTGGAGCTTCTCGTTACGGAGCTGGCAACGAACGTCATCAAGCACGTCGGCGAGGGCGCGTCAGCGACCTTGGTCCTGGAGTGCCGGAAGGAGCGTTTACGCGTCGAAGTCCACGACAAGAGCAGCATGCTCCCTTCGCTGAGGAGCCCAAGCTGCGACGAGGAGTGCGGCCGCGGCCTGCATCTCATCGCGGCACTGGCCGTGAGGTGGGGGGCGGGCCTGACGGCTGCTGGCAAGGCGGTCTGGTGCGAGATCGCGTTCAGTTCAGAGCGTGCGTGCTTGCGCATCGAGCGGGCCTTCAAGGCGCTTGAGTGCTACCAGGGCGCAGCAGGAAAGCCCGTGCTCCAGGGTGGCAAACGGAACGCTGTCCTTGAGCAGGCAGCGATCGAACTCATCGCTGATCTCCTCCACTGGACTGCTGCTCGTGGCCATGACCCGGACGACATCCTCGATCGGGCGCAGACGCACTACGAAGCCGAAACGGAGGCGGCTTAGCAGAAAAGCGCATGCCAGTGGTCACTCCAGTGCGGCTCGGAGAAGCGCGCCGGCGTCATCGGTGGCGCCCTGCTTATGTAGTTCCAGAGCCACGTGCAGGATGTCCTGGTCGTTCTGATCCCGGCCGTAGATATGGATCAAGTTGTCAGCGAGGCTGTCCTCCTGCTCCCGTCTCAGCAGGCGGAGCAGCGTCGCCGTCTCAAGGTGGTTAAGTACTTCCGTGGTGTGGCGCAGCAGAGAAAGCGCCGCATCCCGCCGGCCGCCGCTATGCAGTTCCCCCGCCTGCTTGGCCACCAGGCGTGTGGCGGCAACATCGTTCTTCCTCCGCTGCCGGTCCCCCCTCCGGCGGGGGACCGGCAGCGGAGTCGACGACGCGCGAACCGCGAGACGGGCTTGCAAGCCGGCCCTGGTTGCCTTCAGTTCTGTGATTGTCGCCGTCAGCATCTCCACGTCGCCGCGTAGGGCTTCAAGATCCTTGGCGTTGTCTTGGCTGGTCTGGCGCAGGGATGCACTTTCGGACTGCGTCTCGCGGAGCCACTGGGTGACTTCGTCGAGTTCCGCAACCAGCTCAGCGCAGTGGCGGCAGCGCCTCTCCGCATGTGCATGGTCCCGGAGGCTCCTGAGTTCCTTGAGAGTGATGCCGACGAGGCCTTCTCCGCCCGTGTCTGAGCAGGCCGCCCTGTGCAGCTCCTCGATGATTCTCAGGCTGGGGATGGAGTCCCCGCTCAGGAATCTGGACAGAGAGCTTTCGTTGCTATAAATGCGCTTCGCCGCTCTAGCCTGAGTTGGTCGCTTTCCAGTAGGTATGCCTGATTGGTCGACGTCGACCAAGTGACGGCAGAGCCCTTGCAGTGCCCGTGCGAGGGCGCGCTGGCCAGCAGAAACGTCACTGCCGAACCCCTTGTCGATCCAGTCGTGTTGAGCCGCGCCCGTGTCGTCCTTTGCCATGCCGCTCTGCCTCCGGGTTCCAAGCGAGGTCGTGATCCCGATCTCGCAATTGTGCCCGAGCGGCGGGGAGTTGATCCTTGCTATTTCTGGAGCAAGTGTTCTGGCGCTGGACTTCCTTTCGGGTTGTGGTGTCAGACTGGCTGAGGAGCCGCCCGAGAGGCGGGGGGTGTAAGCCTGCATTGCGCAGTTTTGCTGTGCATTGCATTGGCTTAGTGCGTTTTTTCGCGCGACATGACCGGAGGCACTAGATGACGCTGCCGTCCTGGCAGGACACGAAGTTGGGGAGCATGGCGCGTGCAGCGCTGTGGCTTCTTCTTGTAGTGGGCGAGGGCAATATCTTTACGAAGGCACAGTTGCGCGCGGCCTTCCCGGATGTCGCTCAGATCGACCGGCGCATCCGGGACCTGCGGGATCGCGACTGGCGCATCGACACCAGCCGCGATGACCCTTCACTGAAGCAGCAGGAGCAGCGCTTCGTGGTCAGGGGCGAGGACGTCTGGATCCCGGGCAAGTCCAAGGCGCCGAAGCATAAGAACAGCCTCACGGCGGCCCAGCGCTTGAAGGTGTTCCAGGCGGACAACTACCTCTGCCGTTCGTGCGGCATCGCGGGCGGCGAGGCGTACGAGGACGGCATCACCTTGTCGGTGTTGAACGTGGCTCGGCGCAAGGTTTTGATGCCAGACGGAACGGTCGACTACCAGCTCGTCACGGAATGCAAGCGATGCGGGGCGGGCGGAGCCGATCGCGAGGTCGACTTGGGAGTGATCCTCGACCTGGCGGAAGGCCTGTCTCCCATGGAACGGCAGGTCTTCTCAGCGTGGATTGCCGCCGACCAGAGGTCCCTCAGCCCCATGGAGAAGATCTGGGGCCTCTACAGGACTCTGCCTGACGACTCACGCAAGGCCGTCGCCGACGCGCTCGACGACATGGACGACTAGTACAGAAGGGGGAGAGCAATGCTGCGGGAGTTTCCGCCGCCGCCTCGGGCGGCCGAGTTCAGTGAACTGATCAAGAAGAAGGTTGAGGAGGTCAAGGTCGCCGGCGGTACCAGGGAGACCGTCACGGTGGACTGGAATGAGCAGCAGGCACATGTTGAGGTGATCGACCTCCCGCTCAGCGGGCTGTACTTCAACCCGGGTACGCACCGGATCCGCGCCCAGCGCAGCCACGACTCGGCTCGTGACGACGCTCTGGAGAAGGACCCCTGGAGTGCCGAAAGCCAGGACTACCTGAAATTCCTGCTCCAGGCGTCGCCGGCCGATCCGAACTTGCGGGACCCGGAGTTCGATACGCTGAAAGACAGCTTGAAGCAGTTCGGTCAGAACGACCCTGGCCTCGTGACACACCACGGAATTTTGGTGAATGGAAACACGCGAGCTGCCGCCCTGCGGGAGCTCGGTGTCCAGTCGATGCGGGTTGGGGTCCTGCCTGAGTCGTTCACATGGGCGGACATCAACGCCGTCGAACTATCCCTCCAGCTGCGCAAGGACCATCGGCGCGACTACACGTTCATCAACAAGCTCCTGGCGATGGAGGAGCAGGCAGCGCTTGGCCGGACACCTGAGCAGATCGCCAAGGAGTTCCGGATCCAGGTCAAGACCTATCACCAGGAGCGCTGGATCCTTAGCACGATCAGGGAGCTGATCGACCGGAGCAAGAGCGGCGGTGGTCTCGCACTGCGATTGGTGGACTGGGAGGGGGCTCAGGAGCGACTCAAGGAACTCCACCGCCTGTACGTCAAGCTTGAGACCGTCGACCGTGACCAGGCGGAGGTCCTCAAGGAGTGGCGGCTGGCCGCTATCCTCCTGAACTTCTCGAAGACCGACGTCCGACATATCGACGAGGAGTTCTTGAAGGAGGGGCACCTGGGCCGTACGTTGCCGGCCACGCTGGCCACGGGCGACTCTGTTGCAACACAGCCGGAAGCAGTGTCCATTCCGGGACTTGGTCTGACGGTGCCCTCGGCCTCCTCTGCAGTTTCCGAGGCTCGAGCGCTGAACGACCAGATCCTCCGCGCCAGCGCTGCGGTCCGGAGCGCTGGCCCGGAGCTGCTCGATGGTGACAAAGCACAGGGCCAGTCCGTACTCGACGAAGCGAAGAGGGCGTTTGACGAGGCGATTGACGCTGCTGGCCGCGATCGACGCTTGCGGAAGCGCAAGCAGCTGGCGCCTGCTCGCCTTGCAGAGGCCTGCGCGAGCATCGATCAGTGCGTGATGGACCTTGTCCAGGCCCGCACCTCCCGGAGCCTGGATGAGGAGGCTTTCGACGAGGCGGTGCTGAAGCTCCGTGGCAGCCTTCGGAAGCTGGCTCAGCAGGCCGGCCGTGGCTTGCCTAATCCCGGGGACGGAGTTGCCTGGCTGCTGGAGGCCGCGGCTGCGGGGGGCCCGCAGTGACAACGGAAAACACGGAAACGTCCCTGCATCTCGGCCTTGACGAGGCACGCACACGAGTCGTCCTCAGGACAACCGATCACTACCAGCAGGACCTTGTAGAGCTGGCCGCCCGTTTCCGTACGGGCGGCCAGCTCGGGCCTCTGAGCGCCTCAGTCGCGCTTGACGAACTGCTCGCCGATCTGGCGGTTCTTGGGAGTTGGCCTCATCACGAGGGAGTGGAGTGGGCTCCCGAGCTGCGCAACCTTGTGACAAGCGTCGTCAGGGACGCGAACACGGTCGAGGAACGACTTGCTGGTTCTCAGCCGCAGGGTGAGGTTGCCCCTGGCTCAGTTCCGAGCTTGCTTGGAGACACGTGGGAAGCTGAACTCAGTACATTCCAGCTTCGTGACATCGCAAAGCTGCTGTCACTCCAGCACGGGGCCAACTTCAGCGTCCCCGGTGCGGGTAAGACACGCGTGGCCCTTGCGGTCTACGCCGCGCAGAAGGCTCGGGGAAAGGTGAGCCGAGTTTTGGTGGTGTGCCCTAAGTCGGCCTATGAGTCCTGGCGTTACGAGACCGCCGTTTGTTTCAGGTACCCACTGCGGACCCATGTTCTCGACGGATCGATGGACCAATGGGCGGAGGTACTTATCGTCAACTACGAGCGGCTGGACCGCTCGTTGGCCACGTTGGCTAGTTGGTTGAAGGCGGCGCCTTCGATGATCATCCTTGATGAGGCGCACAGGATGAAGCTCGGCGCACGAGGCACGTACGGCGCTGCATGTATGGCACTTGGCCCCCTCGCTGAGCGGCGGATGATCCTTACTGGGACGCCAGCGCCGAACGGATCGAAGGACCTGGAGAACCTGATGGGCTTCGTCTGGCCGGGCCACGGTCAGCGCACTGTAGTCCGAGCTGTGGCGGGCGGAGACCTTGCCTACGCCAGCACTGTCCTTCGGCCTCTGTTCACTCGGACGACGAAGCAGGAACTGGGCCTTCCCCCCGTTCACCTTGGGATCCGGTACCTGGATATGCCTCCGCTGCATGACGAAATCTACGGTTCCCTGGTCGGTGGTATGAACAGCAGAGCGGCAAGAGAGGACCTCAGCTCGCTCGGCAAGACGGCTCTGCGGCTCCTCATGGCAGCTACGAGTCCTGCCCTGCTCCTTGAGGGCGGTAGCCGATATGAGCCGTTGGCTTATCAGCTGCCGCCGATGGAGATCCCCCAGGGAAGCTCCTTGTACTCCCTCATGCAGAATCTGCCGGACTACGAGCTGTCTCCCAAGTACAAGGAGGCGGTAGCGATAGTTGCAGAGAATGCCGAGCGGGGCCGCAAGACACTGGTGTGGACCACGTTCGTGCGGAGTCTTACCACTCTGGAGCAGTTGCTTGAGAAGTACAGTCCAGCCGTCGTCTACGGGGGCACAGCCGACCGAGACGAGCAACTGCGACGCTTCCGGGAAGACCCGAGCTGCATGGTGCTGATCTCTAACCCTGCGACGCTCGGAGAGGGAATCAGCCTGCATCACGTCTGTCACGACGCGGTGTATGTGGACCGTGACTTCATGGCGGGGCGGTTCCTGCAGAGCCTTGACCGGATCCATCGCCTCGGCCTCGCGCCGGGGACAGATACGCGGGTGACAGTCCTGGCTGTGAGGAACACCATTGATGAGGTGGTTGCGGCGCGGTTGGAGCAGAAGCTGGAGTTCATGGGGAAGATCCTCGATGACCCGACAGTCCAGCAGCTCTCTGACCTGCAAGAAGAGCCGTCTGTTGCGGCTGGTCTAGCGCCGAGTGACATCGAGGCCTTGCTGAGCCACATGAGCAGTCGGTAGCGTTGATGGATTGAGTTTGGGAGACTCCTGGTGTCGTCGGGGCAATGATCACTGTCCCGACGAGGACCAACGCGTGTTTTTCGCCACACCAGGAGGAGCGCCCATGCGCGCCAGCGGCCGGAAGCGTCCGCAGTTCGCCTCGCCACTGACCTCGATCGAGATCTGTGCGGGGGCCGGCGGCCAAGCTGTTGGGCTGCACGACGCCGGCTTTGACCATCTTGCGCTTGTTGAGTGGGATCGCCATGCGGTGCAGACGCTTCGAGCGAACGTAGGTGGCTGGCCTGGGTGGACCCCGGAGAAGGCGCAGAGCCTCGAGTCGATGGATGTCCGGGAATTCCTTGGCTCTGAAATGCACACGAATCTCGGACTTAATGAAGGCGATCTTGACTTGCTCGCCGGCGGCGTCCCGTGCCCGCCATTCTCACTGGCTGGAAAGCAGCTCGGGCCGGAAGACGAGCGAGACCTATTTCCGGATGCACTGAGGATCGTCAGGGCTTTGAAACCCAAGGCGGTCATGATTGAAAATGTGCGAGGGATTCTTGAGCCCCCCGAGGTTTTCATCGAATATCGCAATTACATTCTTGGGGAGCTGCGGGATGCCGGATATTCCGTACCGGAGGTTGACGAAAATTCGCCGTCAGTGAACCAGGACCTAGCGATGAGGGAGGTTTGGCGGCGGCTTGATGCCAGTGACTTCGGCGTGCCGCAATTGCGCCCCCGTGCGATTCTTGTTGCTTTTCGTGAGGATATCCTTGCTGGTGGCGAATTCGATTTCCTCTGGCCGAGGCTTCTTAAAGGGGGAGGTGCCACAGTCGCGGGGAAGCTCGAAAGGACCATGAGGGAGCGTTGCGAAGATTTCTGGGATAAGAATCAGTGGGGGCATCCCGCCAAACCCGGTGATCGCACCGGAAAAGACGTATATGACGACTGGCTCAAGGACGCCGAGAAAGCTGCGGCGGCTGGCAAGGGCGTAGCTCCGACTCTTGTGGGCGGGTCGAAGAAGCATGGCGGTGCCGACCTCGGTCCCACCAGGGCCAAGCGGGCTTGGGCGGCCATGGGGGTGGATGCTATGGGTGTTGCTAACGATCGCGAGGAGTGTGATGCGGAGCGAGACCTCTTCCGAGAAGCTGGCCCAATGCTGACTGTTGAGCAGGCTGCGATTATCCAGGGTTTCCCACGTAATTGGAAATTCCAGGGAAAGAAGACGGCACGCTACCGGCAGGTTGGGAATGCATTTCCGCCTCCGGTTGCTGAGGCTGTGGGGCGTGCTATCGCTGCTGTCCTGCGTCCGGAACATCGAGGCGAACTGCTCAAGGATTATGAGATGGAATCCGCCGAAAGGGCATCCGTGGAAGCTATCCCTGAGCAGATGGAGTTTCCTGTCTCAATGGCCCAGCGAATCTCCGCGACGCGCAAGGACAATATCGACGATCTTGTGAGCGCAAGCATCTGATGGCTCGTGCTCCCAGAAGCGGAGCACAATCCATCCTGCCTCCGTGAGCCTCTCATCCGTGTCACGGTCGCGTCGAACGTTACGTAGTACTTTTTCTGACCAATATGCCGGATTCGTTCGCGGGGCGACATAGTGCTCAGGGCAGCCATGCCAGTAGCAGCCATCAATGAACACGGCAACCTTCGCCGGGCGGAATACCATATCTGCCGTCCGGCGAAGGCCAGGAAGGGGGCGGGCGGCGACGCGATAGCGCAGCCCCTTCGCGTGAACCAGTCGCCGGATCAGCCTTTCGGGCTGGGTGTCGCGGCTGCGGATCGCCTGCATGTTGCGACGGCGAGCGGCGGAGGAAGCCCATGAACCCTCCGGCGCCTTCCAGTCGGGATCTTCGGACACACCGAAGAGGGTAGTCCTCTACGGCGCCTATGGTTACGCCGGTTCTCTATGGTTCCTGGGGCGACGGCGTTGAGTTGCAACGATGTGCGAATTCGTCAGCCTCCGTGGCACCCTTCATAAACCCGCTCCGACCCGCACCAGCACGCCCCGCCCCGCTCCGGTGGCCACGTCATCGCCCGGCCTCGGGCTGCCAGGGTCGTCGCGTACTGGGGGAGCAGGGTGGTGTCCTCCGGGGTCGTGCCCTCCGAGGCTGCGAAGGCCTCGTAGGAGGGGACCGTGGCCGTCACGATGCCCAGGTTCGGGGTGCCGGAGGCGGCCAGTTCCCTCAGGGATCGCTCTATCGTCGTCTGGTGCTCCGTGTGGGAGGAGTACTCGGTGGCCAGCGACGGGTACGCCGCCACCAGCTCCTGGAGTTCGGGGGCCGGCCAGTGCAGGACCGCGACCGGGAACGGGCGGGACAGGGCCTCCCGGTAGGCGCCCAGCTCTGCCTGCAGGCGGCTGATCTCGGCCTGGAGTTCCGCCGGGTTGTCCGAGCCCAGAGACCAGATCCGCTTCGGGTCGTGGAGTTCGTCCAGGGACACCGAGGAGGAGTGGAGGGTGTCGGCCAGCATGTCCCAGTCGTCATGGGCCGCGCCCAGCATGCGGCGGACTCGGTGGCGGCCGTAGAGGAGCGGGTGGGTGGACTGCGGGGGCTCCGCGGGGTCGCCGAGCAGGAGGCTCAGCCCCTGGGTGAACGTCGCCTCCGCCGCCTCCAGCTCGTCGTGCGACTCCAGCGACTCCGCGACGATCAGCCAAGGCGCCGGGTGGCGGGGGGCGGACGTGCGGAGGCCGTCGATGATCGCCCGGGCCTCCGCCTCGTGGTCGTACTCCCACAGGTTCGACGCCTTCAGGGCGCGGACGAGGTGGGGGTTCTCCAGCGGCTCGGAGGACGACAGCAGGCGGTCGTACAGCGCGGTCGCGCCGGGGCGGTCACCGGCCAGTTCCCGGTGGGCCGCGGCCTGCAACAGCAGGTGTTCCGCGTCCTCGGGATACAGGCCGGCAGCCCGCTCCAGGCGTGCTGCTTCGGCGTTGTGGTCGACGTTCTCGGCAGGCGTGTCGGGGCGCATGGGGGACACCGTACTGCCGACGACTGACAAAGGAGAGAGATTCGCAGGCCGGGGGCGGTCGGGTGGTGGTCCGGCCGGCTGGCCGGCTTACGCGGCCGCGCCGTCCGCCCGCGACGTCCGTACCGCCCCTTGCCGCGAACGGAACGCTCAGCGACTGAGAAGCGCCTTCTTCGGTCTCGCCGACACGATCATCACCGTCCGTAGCCTGATCCGCCGAGCCTGGACCACCCGCCGCTGAGACACCCGCCGCTCGGACACCCGTCCTCGACGCCGCCCATGACTGATCACCAGGGCACGGGCGTTCCGTCCCAGGAGAAGAAGCCACCGGTGGGGCCGTCGTCCGGCAGCAGGGCCAGGCGGAGCGCACCCTGCGCGGCCTCGGCCGGGTCGCCGTCGGCAGCGGCGGTCCGGGGGTTGAGATCGGTGGCCCGCAGGCCGGGGGCGAGCGCGTTGACCTTGAAGCCGTCCTCGGCCAGCGTCTGGGCGTAGAGGACGGTGAGGGCGTTGAGGGCGGCCTTGGACGACCGGTAGGCGGCGGCGCCGCCGCTTCCCGGGGTGAACTGGGGGTTGGGGGTGGTGCTCCAGGTCAGCGACGCGGTGCCACTGGAGATGTTGACTATGCGCGGGCGCGGGGACCGGCGCAGGGCGGGCAGGAAGGCATTGGTCACCGCCACTACCCCGAACACATTGGTCTCGTACGTGCGCCGGTACTCCTCGACGCCGGTGTCGGCCGGCGGCGCGAGTGACGGCGTGATGCCGGCGTTGTTGACCAGTACGTCCAAGCGGTCCACCTGAGCCGCGGCCTGTGCGATGCCGTCGGGATCCGTCACGTCGAGGACCAGCAGACGGGCCCCGGCTCCGATCTCCTCGACGGCCCGCTGTCCGCGCCCGGGGTCACGGGAGCCCACGTACACGGTGAGGCCCTCGGCGGCGAGCAGCCGGGCGATGTGCTTGCCGATGCCCTTGTTGGCACCGGTGACCAGAGCTGTGCGTTCGTTCATGGCGACCACACTTCCCTGGTCGTGGGTGTTCTGCCAGGGACAGCCCGTACCAGGCAGTGGGAGGAGGCGGCATGGCGCGGCAGGAGCTGGCCCACTACCTGCGGAACCGCCGGGCGGCCCTGCGTCCGCACGAGATCGGCCTGGCGGCGACGGGCACCGCGCGCCGCACACCGGGTCTGCGCCGCGAAGAGGTGGCGCGGCTCGCTCACATGTCGGTCGACTACTACATGCGGCTGGAGCAGGCCCGGGGGCCGCGGCCATCGGCCCGGATCCTGGACGCGCCGGCCCGCGTGCTGCGGCTCACGCCGGCCGAGCGAGATGACGGCCGACCCCGGATCACCTGCGGCGCGGGCCCTGCGCAGGCTGGCCAGGCAGGCGACCTGAAACGAAGGATGCGCACGGGTCTCGCCAGCGATCACAGAGCATCGCAACTCACTCTTCACTGGGGGCCTGCGCCCACCGTGATGCCGAGGCTTTCCACGCCGCCTGTCCGCGCGGGCTCTTGATGCCCGCCTACGGCTTGTGCGGTGGGGCCGTCGTGGTGTCGCGGCCGGTGTCGGCCGGTGCCAGGGGGATGTCGCCGTGGCGTGGGGCGGGCAGGGGCCGGCGGTGGTCCCGGGCCAGACGGCGCGTGAGCCAGCGTCGTGCCGGGGTTTCCACCCGGTCCGTCAGTACCAGGCCCGCCGCCACCAGTGCGGCCAGGAAGACCAGACCGCCCCAGGGCGCGAGGACTTCCAGTCTCCAGCCGGTGAACTGCAGGGTCGCGGCGTACAGAAGGGCCGCCAGCGGCCGGTGCAGCACGTAGACGCAGTAGGAGGCCTTGCCCAGCGCATCGCAGCAGCCCCGGATGCTGCCGGTCGAGGGCTCGCTGCTCGCGCCGAGCAGGACGATGAGCGGGAACACCAGTAGGACGCACAGGAGTTGCGTGACCAGGCCGGGGCTGAACAAGGCGAGGGCGGGCAGCGCGGCCATCAGCAGCAGCGGCGGAACGCTCGGGGTGCGCAGTCTGTCCCGCAACCGGTGGACCAGCAGTCCGGCGGCGAAGGAGAAGCACACCCGTGCCAGCCCGCCGGGAAAGGTCGACCAGGTCAGACCGACCGCCGCGGTTCCCCAGTGGAAGAGGGCGAAAGAATAGAGGACGCCGCAGGTCAGTACGGTGCCGAAGAGAATCTTTGCGGATTGCAGGGGGCGCCAGAACGATACCCACAGAAGGTTGGCGAGCAGCTCGAAGAAAATGGACCACATCGGGCCGTTGAGCGGAAACAGTCCTTCGCCTGTCGGCGCCGGGAGCATGAACAGGGCCGTGGGCAGGGTGATGAGGAGTTTTCGCCGGCTCCATGGCTCGGTGGGCGAATGGTAGAGGATGCACAGTACGGCGTGGATTACTCCCAGGAGCAGGCCCAGGGCGTACAGAGGGTAGAGCCGTGCCCAGCGTCGCCGTAGGAAGTCCAGCGGTGTCATGCCCTGGCCGATGCGCTCGTCGTAGGCGTGGGCGAGCACGAAGCCGCTCAGTACGAAGAAGAGGTCCACGGCCATTCCGAGGAATTCCGGCGCGGTCCCGAAAAGGCGCGGAGAATGCAGTACGACAATGCAGAGGGCGGCGGCACCGCGGATTCCGTCGAGCGTGCGGTAGTTCTTCACTGGCATCGCCGGGCCGCCCCTTGCGTGGTCGAAGTGGATTGAGCGCCCTTCGCCGGCGTCAACGGGCGTCACTTTAGGGCCCGGAGTGGGCGGCCCGGGGGAGACCGGCCGGGCCGCTGGTTGTTTCGGATGTTCATTTTCTGGCGTTCGGCCGTATGACGGGTCGGTTCCGCACCTGCCGAAAGGCGAGGGGAACGCGCTCGACGAATGAACGCGTTCCCCTCGCTGTTCGGGTCCCTTCTCGGGACCTCTCTGTTCGGGTCCCTTCTCAGGGCCTCCGCCCGGTCCCTTCTCAGGCGGTCCGCTCGCGCAGGGCCAGGACGCCCGCCGCTCCCACCAGGGCCAGGCCCGCTGAGACGAGCAGGGCGATGTTCGCGCCGTGCGCCAGTGTGCCGCCGCCCGAGGTGACCAGGGCGATGGTGAGGGCCACGCCCGCGCAGGAGCCGATGTAGCGCATCGTCTGCTGGGCGCCCGAGCCCATCCCCGCCCGGGCCCTCGGGACCGACTCCACGGCGACCAGCGGCAGCGCGGCGTTGAGCAGGCCGCTGCCCACGCCGCCGATCACCAGGCCGGGCAGCACGCGCGGCCAGGAGTGGGCGCCTATCGCGCCGAGCATGGTCACGACGGCGACGGCGTGCAGGGCGAAGCCGAGGGCCAGTTGGTGGCGGGGCGAGACGCGGCCCGCGAGTCGCTTCGCCTGGAGGGCGACCAGGAAGGACAGCCCGGACCACAGCAGGAACAGCCAGGCGGTGTTCATCGCTGAGAGACCGAGCGCCTGCTGGAGCAGGGCCGGCAGGAAGCTGAACAGGCCGATCACCGTGAGGCCCGTGAAGAGTCCGGCCGCCGCGGAGCCGAGGAAGCGTGGGCGGCGCAGCAGGGTGAGGTCGATCATCGGGGTGCGGCTGCGGTGCTCGACCAGGGCGAAGGCCAGGACCAGGACCACGGCCGCCGCGAACAGCAGGAGCACCGGTGCCCGCAGCCAGCCGTCCCGGCCCAGGGTCAGCGCGGCCACCAGGGAGACGAGGGCGACGCTGAAGACGGCCGCCCCCAGGAGGTCCGGGCGGCCGGCGCGGGGTGCGCGGGACTCCGTCAGGCCGCGCGGCGACAGGGCCGCGATCACGAGCGCGGCGACGCCGAGGATGCCGTAGGCGGCTCGCCAGGTGGGCATCGCCCCGGCGACCACGGGGCCGGCCGCGATGCCGCCGCTGACGAACGCGCCCCATACGCCGGTCGCGTGCAGCCGGCCGCGCGCGCTCGGGTAGGCGTGCACCAGCAGGCCGAGGCTGCTGGCCAGGATGGCCGCGCTGGCCGCGCCCTGGGCGATGCGGGTGAGTGTGAACAGCCAGGTCGAGGTGGTGAAGGCGCCGAGCGTGGTGGTGAGGCCGAGGGCGACCGTGCCGGCCACGAAGATCCGGCGGCGGCCGTAGTCGTCGGCGAGGGTGCCGGCCACCAGGAGCAGTGCGGCCAGGCCCAGCGGGGTGCCGTTGAGCAGCCAGGCCTGGGCTGAGGCCGGGGTGTGCAGGGCGGCGGCGGTGGCGGGGAGCGTGACCATCGGGGCGGTGTAGATCATCAGCGCCATGGCGGTGGCCGCGCTGGTCAGGGCGAGGGTGAGGGCGGCCCGCGGGGTCTCCTGGGCCGCGGCGGCGGGAGCGGGGGCGGTGACGGCGGTCGCGGTGCTTTCCAACGGGGGCATGGCCTGCGCTTCCGGGTGAGGACTGGTCGGGAGCGAACGGGTTCGTTCATTGAACTTGCTCCGACCGTAGCAGCGTAGGTTCGGTCATTGAATCAAGAATCGGCAAAGTGGGTTCGGTCAATGAACCATCGAGAGGAGGGTGGCTACAGTGGGGAGATGGCTCTCGGCAAGGACTACGCGACACAGGAGTGCTCGATCGCCCGGGCGCTGGAGATCGTGGGCGAGCGCTGGACACTGCTCGTCGTGCGCGACGCGCTCTACGGCGTACGGCGCTACAACGACTTCCTCGCCCACCTCGGCATCCCGCGTGCCGTCCTCGCGGCCCGTCTCCAGACCCTCACCACCGAGGGGATCCTGGAGAAGCGCCGCTACCAGGAATCGCCGCCGAGGGACGAGTACGTCCTCACCGACCGCGGCATCGCCCTGTGGCCCGCCGTGCGCGCGCTCGGCCTGTGGGGGCGTGAGCACTTCACCGGGGAGCCGTTGCGCACCTTCCGGCACGCCACCTGCGGGACGGAACGGGAACTGGGTCCGTACGGCGAATGTCCCGACTGCGGAACCGCCGTACCCGTCCCGGACATCGACATGGTGCCGGGACCCGGACTGGACCCGAACCCGGCCGATCCGGTCAGCCGCGCGCTGCTCAAGCGGAAGAGGCTGCTGCAGCCGATCGAGGCCGAGCCTGTATAAAGACGCGCTCGGCCACGGCGGACTCCTCGGGCCGGCCGGACTCGTCTACCTCGGTCTGTTCGCGGTCGTCGCGGCCGTCGCCGCGTTCAACGTGTGGCGTACGAAGCGGACGATGGCCGTGAGCGCGGCGCCGGCCGACGCGGGCGCGCAGGTGCCCGGGCTCGGCGCGGTCACCAAGGCCCTGCCGTTCCTGTCCTTCTTCACCCTGGTCACCGTCGCGGTGGTGCCGCTGGCCGCCGCGTTGTACGTGGTCACCGGTACGACGTGGAGCGCGGTCGAGCGGGCGGTGCTGTACCGCTGAGCGGGCGGCCCTCCGCTTCGGCGCGGGCCGCGGCTGAGCCGGGCGGTCCGGGCGGTCAGGGCGGTCCGGTCCGTGAACGGGGTGGTGCGGACGCGTGGGCGCTCCTGCGGGGGCGGCGGCCGGGGAGCCGCGGGAGCCGTCCGGCGATTGCGGGCCGCCCGTGGTCCTCGCGTCCACGGGCGGCCCGCACGATGTCGCCGTCACACGACCTGCAGGGGCGTCAGCGGGTCTCCTTGAACCTCTCCAGGGCTTCGACCACCAACGCGTGGTCCTCCAGTTGCGGCAGGCCCGACACCACCACCGTGCCGATCACGCCCGCGCCCTCCACCGTGATCGGGAACGCGCCGCCGTGCGCCGCGTACACATCCGCATCGAGGCGGGAGGACTCCTCGAACGTCGTGCCCTTGGCCCGGAAGCGGGTGCCGACCAGCAGGGAGGAGCAGCCGTAGCGCTCGACCACGCGGCGCTTGCGGTCGATCCAGGCGTCGTTGTCCGGCGTGGAGCCCGGCAGCGCCGCGTGGAAGAGCTGCTGGCCGCCCCGGCGGATGTCGATCGCGACGGGCGCGCTGCGGGCCCGCGCCAGCTCCACCAGCATCGTGCCGAGCGCCCACGCGTCGTCGTAGGTGAAGTGAGGGAGCGTCAGGCGGCGCTCCTGCGCCTCGAGTTCGGGGATCCCGGGAGCGGTCGTCGTCACAGCGCCACCGCCACACCCTCGCGGGCGGAGCGCCGGGCCGCCTCGAGGACATCGAGGGCCGCGGCCGCCTCGTGCGCGGTGACCGGGTTGGGGCCGCCCTCGCGCAGTGCCCCGGCGATGGCCGCGTAGTACGCGGGATAGTCGCCGGGCAGGGTCGGTACGGGGCGGCCGCCACCGGTCACCGGGGACTCCCCGGCGCCGATGCGGCCCCACAGCGACTCGGGCTCCCGGCCCCAGTCCGAGCCGGGGCGCAGGCCCTCGCGCAGGGCCGCCTCCTGCGGGTCCAGGCCGTGCTTCACATAGCCCGCCGCGGAGCCGAGGACGCGGAAGCGGGGGCCGAGCTGGGCCGTCGTCGCGGAGACGTACAGGTGGGAGCGGACGCCGCTGGTGTGCGTCAGCGCGATGAACGTGTCGTCGTCCGTCTGCGCGCCCGGGCGGCGGATGTCCGCCTCGGCGTACACGGAGGCGGCGGGGCCGAAGAGGACGAGCGCCTGGTCGACGACGTGACTGCCGAGGTCGTACAGCAGACCTCCGATCTCTGCGGGGTCACCGGACTCGCGCCAGCCGCCCTTGGGCTGCGGGCGCCAGCGCTCGAAGCGGGACTCGAAACGCCAGACGTCGCCCAGGGCGCCCTCGGCCAGCAGCGTGCGCAGGGTCAGGAAGTCGTTGTCCCAGCGGCGGTTCTGGAAGACGGACAGCAGCAGGCCGCGCTCCTCGGCGAGGGCCGCCAGTGCGCGCGCCTCGGCCGCCGTCCCCGCGATCGGCTTGTCGACCACGACCGGCAGGCCCGCCTCCAGGGCGGCCGTCGCGATCGGGACGTGCGTCTTGTTCGGGGTCGCGATGGCGACCAGGTCCAGTTCCCCGGCCCGGGTCCACAGTTCGTCGGCGGAGGCGGCGATGCGCACGTCCGGGTACGCGGAGCGGGCCTCCTTCTGCCGCTCGGGGTTCGAGGTGACCACGGTGTCGAGGGCCAGGCCCTCGGTGGCGGCGATCAGCGGGGCGTGGAAGACGGAGCCCGCGAGGCCGAAGCCGACGAGGCCCACGCGGAGGGGGGTGTCAGTACCAGGGGCGGTGGCAGTCATGGCCCTACTTTCGCAACGCTGTTTCCAAAGTGCAAGCGCGAGGGAGAATGGGGGCGTGGACAGGACATACGCGGGACCGGGCGGAGGCAGGCATGGGGCCGGGGGAACCGTGGCGGGCGGAGTGAACCTGCTGGGGCTGCGGAGCCACAACGCCGCGCTCGTGCTGGATCTGCTTCGTACGGCGGGGGAGGCCGGGATCAGCCGCCTGGAACTGGCGGAGCGGACCGGGCTGACCCCGCAGGCCGTCAGCAAGATCACCGCCCGGCTGCGCGCGGACGGCCTCGCGGTGGAGGCGGGCCGCCGCGCCTCCACCGGCGGCAAACCGCGCACGGTGCTACGGCTGGTGCCGGACGCCGGATATGCGGTGGGGCTGCACCTGGACCGGGACGAACTGCGGGCCGTGCTCTGCGACCTGACGGGCGCGGTGGTCGCGCAGCGGCGGGCTCCGCTGGACTTGGGCGCGGGGGGAGAGGCCGTGGTGGAGGGCGCGGCCCGGGAGGTGGAGGCCCTGCTGGCCGGGGCGGCGCAGGGGGTGGGGGTGGACGTGGTGGCGCCGGGGGTGGACGTGGTGGCGTCGGGGACGGACGTGGTGGCGTCGGGGGTGGACGTGGTGGCGCCGGGGGACGCGGGGACGCCTGCGGCGGATGACGTCCCGGAGGCTCCCGCCCCCGCCCCCGCCCCCCTCCCCGTGCTCGGCGTCGGTGTCGCACTCCCCGGCCCCCTCGATCATCTGCACGGTGTGCTGCACCGGGTCACCGGGTTCCCCGAATGGGACGGCTTCCCGCTGCGGGACTCGCTGGCGCGGCGACTTGGGATGCCCGTCGTCGTCGACAAGGACACCAACGCCGCGGCGCTCGGGCTCGCCCTGGGCGGGGCGGCCGAGGGCGCGTCCCCGTCGTTCGCCTATCTGCACCTCGGGACCGGACTCGGCGCCGGGCTGGTCATCGGCGGCGCCGTGCACCGGGGAGCGCGGACCGGGGCCGGCGAGTTCGGGCACCAGGTCATCCAACTGGACGGGCCGCCGTGTCACTGCGGTGACCGGGGCTGCATCGAGGCGCTGTGCCTGGCCGCCGTCGCGCGTGGCGACGTGGCCGAGGCGGCGCGGGTCCTCGGCGCGGGCGCGGCGAACCTGGCCGGGCTGCTCGACATCGACCTGGTGCTGCTCGGCGGCCGTACCGTCGCCGCGCATCCCGAGTCCTTCGTGGGCGGAGTGAGCGCCGTCCTCGGCGCACGTGCCCGGCGCGAGGGCTCGGCCGGGGGCGTCCCGGTGCGCGTCGCCCCCGGCGGGGCGCGCGGGGTGGCGGAGGGCGCGGCCCGACTGCTGCTCGCGCCGCTGTTCGGGCGGGCGGAGGGCTGACGCCCGGGCGCGGCACGGGGCGCGGCGCCTGAGCGGAACGCGGGGGTGAGACCTGGGCGGGGTGTGGGGGTGTGATTTGGGCGGGTGCCTGGGCGGGACGCTCGGGTGTGACCTGGGCGGGCGTCAGGGCGGGACGCTTGGATATGACCTGGGCCGGTGTCAGGGCGGAACGTAGGAGGTGTGACCTGGGCGGGACGCGGGGGGTGGGACCTGGCCGGAACGCAGGGCGAAGAGCCCAGGACGCAGGCCGCTGGACGACACCCGCCAAAAGGTGGGCCCACTGCGCTGATCGAGGGGACTTGCCCTCGCCGAGTGCCGCTCTCCAGGCGTGGCGCGCCCCCCAGGGCGCCCCTTATGGAAGCTCATATGTTCATGCGACTGTCTCCACCCTCTCGACTGTCTCTGTTCCTGCCCTGTGCGCTCGCCGCCGTCCTTCTCCTCCGGCAGGCGCCCGCCGCCGCGCTCGTCGCCGACGAGCAGCTCAGCTGCGCCGGCCTGGCCGGCCACGCCTTCCCGCTCACCACCCGCATCCATGGCGGCCCCGGCAGCTACAAGCCCGGAGGCGCCGACGAGACCTGGTTCATCGACCTCACGAACAAGACCGCGGAGTCCTGCAAGAACGTCCACCCGGTGGTCGTCCTGGTCGACTCCCAGCACAAGCTGAGGGACGCCGAGCCCAAGCTGGAGTTCCTGGGGGGCGGCCGCTGGCACCCGGTCACCTTCACCCACACCGACCGGCAGGAACTGGTCGGCACCTTCGACGACGGCTTCTCCGGCTTCACGGTGGGCCCGAGCCGGACGCGCTCCGTGAAGGTGCGGTTCGGACTCACCGACGAGGCCCGGCCGAACGACATCGTGGCGAAGGCCGCCATCGCGCAGAAGAAGGGCGGCGACGGCGACTGGGCCGGCGAGTCGGACAACTACTGGTTCCGGGTCGAGGCGGGGGGCGCCGCCACCGCCGAACTCACGGGCAAGACACCCGACCCGACGGGAGAGACGCCCGCCCCGAAGCGAAAGACGCCCGGTCCGTCGGACGAGGCGACCGCTCCCACCGGCAAGTCGACCGCCCCGAAGGGGAAGCCGCCCGGTCCGTCGGACGAGGCGACCGCCCCCACCGGCACGTCGACCGCCGCGCCGGACAAGGCGAACGGCCCCACCGGCACGGCGGCTCACCCGACCGGCAAGGCGTCCGGGCAGTCGGACAAGGGCCATGCGCTCCGGCCCGCGGACAAGGCGTCGCCCGCCCCGGGGTCGACCGCCACCGCCGGGGCGCGGGCCACCACCGCCGCGTCGCCACCGTCGCGCGACCTCGTCAAGTTCGTCGGCGGAGTGGCGATGGCCGCGACCGGTCTGCTCGTCGCGGGCGGGTCCCTCGTGATGGCCCGCAGGCGCCGCTGACACCGGCCGTCCGCTGCCCGCCCCCGGGGCCGTAAGGCCGGTCTGCGACGATCATGCCGTGGACTACCCGAACGACCAGGACCCCGGCGCCCCCGTCCGCTCCGGCATTCCCGAGCACGGCCGCGTTCCCAAGTACTACGCGGTGAAGGCGCAAATCGCCGCGCTCGTGGCGGAGTTGGGCGAGGGCGGGCTGCTGCCCACCGAACGCGACCTCGCCGAGCGGTACGACGTGGCCCGCGAGACCGTACGGCAGGCACTGCGCGACCTGCTCCTGGAGGGCAGGCTGCGGCGGCAGGGGCGGGGCACCGTGGTCGCCGGGCCGAAACTGGAGCAGCCGCTGTCCCTGGCCAGCTACACCGAGGGCGTCCGCAGGCAGGGCCGCACCCCGGGCCGGAGGCTCATCACGCTCGACCGCTTCAACTGCAATGAGGTCCTGGCCGCCGAGACCGGCCTCACCCGCGGTGAACCGGTCTGGCACATGGAGCGTCTGCTCCTCGCCGACGACGAGCGGGTGGGGCTGGAGAGCACCTATGTGGCGGTGGCGCGGGTCCCCCGGCTCGACACCGACTTCGACCCCGACTCCTCCTTCTACGGCTTCCTCAACGAGCAGGGCATCGCCTTCGGTGATGCCGACGAGCGCATCGAGACCGTGCTCGCCGCGCCCCGCGAGGCCCTGCTCATCGGTACGCCGCCGGCTCTGCCGATGCTGCTGATCCACCGTGTCTCGCGGGACACGGAGAGCCGGCCGCTGGAGCGGGTGCGGACGCTGTTCCGGGGGGACCGGTTCTCCTTCACGGCCCATCTGGGCGGCTGAAGCAAGCGCCTGGGCGGCTGCCTGAGGCGAGCGGAGCGATCCGGGGCGGCCTCATGGGTCCGCCCCGTTTTCATAACGGAAAGATAACGGGTCTAGCCCAAACTTGAAGGGCGGTTCACCATTCGGTTGCCGAAAGGACCCTTTCGGTTTTCCGACTCCAAGGAGCGTGTCCGTCGTGAGAGTGACAGTCGTAGGAGCCGGCGTGGTGGGCACCATGCACGCCTGGCAAGCGGTGAAACGCGGCCACGAGGTCGTACAGATCGAACGCGAGACCGAGGCCCGCGGCGCATCGTTGCGCAACTTCGGGCTCGTCTGGGTGAGTGGCCGCGCGGGCGGCGAGGAATTGGAGACGGCCCTGCGGGCCAGGGAGCTGTGGGAGGAGATCGGGGCCCAGGTGCCCGCGCTCGGCTTCCGCGCCAACGGCTCGCTGACCCTGCTGCGCACCGACCTCGAGCGTGCCGTCGCCGAGGCCGCCCTGGCCCGTCCGGACGCGGCGGCGCGCGGCTACAAGCTGCTCACCGCGGCCGAGGCGCGCACCGTGAACCCCGCCCTGCGCGGCAGCTTCGAGGGCGCCCTGTACTGCGAGCGCGACGCCGCCGTGGAACCCCGTACCGCCCAGCTCGCCCTGCGCGAGGAGCTGTCGAAGTCCCCGAACTACACCTTCCTGCCGGGCCGCGAGGTCCGCGAGGTCACCGGACCCGGCACGGTCCGCGACGACCAGGGCGAGGTGCACCGCGCGGACGCCGTGGTGCTCTGCACCGGTGCCTGGCTCGGCGGACTGGTGAAGGAGCTGGCCCCCGACCTGCCCGTGCGCCGCGTACGGCTGCAGATGATGCAGACCGACCCGCTCGGCGAGGCCCTCCCCGCCTCGGTCGCCGACGCCGACAGCTTCCGCTACTACCCCGCCTTCGCCGGCGAGGCCCTCGACCGCCTCGGCGCCGGGCAGCCCCAGACGCCGACCGCCGCCGCCCACCGGATGCAGTTGCTGATGGTGCAGCGCGCGGACGGCGGGCTGACCATCGGCGACACCCATGAGTACGAGCACCCGTTCGCCTTCGACACGATCGAGGACCCGTACGAGCACCTGACGGAGGTCGTCGAGGGCTTCCTCGGCCGGCCGCTGCCGAAGATCCGCCGCCGCTGGGCGGGGGTGTACGCGCAGTGCACCGACCCCGGGCGGATCGTGCACCGGCAGCAGGTGCGCGAAGGGGTGTGGCTGGTCACCGGGCCCGGCGGGCGCGGCATGACCTGCTCTCCCGCGATCGCCGAGACCACCGCGAACGAACTGGGCTGGTGAACCACCTGATGACCGACCTCATGACTGACCCCATGACCGACCTCACGACCGGCATACGCCTTGTCGTCCTCGACATGGCCGGGACCACCGTCGCCGACGGCGGTCTCGTCGAGCGGGCCTTCGCCGCGGCCGCCGCCGAGCTGGGCGTGCAGCCCGGCTCCGCCGACCACGCCGAGAAGCTCGCCTACGTCCGCGCCACCATGGGCGAGTCCAAGATCTCCGTCTTCCGGCATCTGTTCGGCGAGGAGCACCTCGCCCAGCGCGCCAACGCCGCCTTCGAGAAGGCGTACGGCGAACTGGTCGACGACGGACACGTCACCGAGATCCCCGGAGCCCGCGCGGCCATCGAGGAACTGCGGGCCGACGGCCTGACCGTCGTACTCACCACCGGCTTCGCCCGGGTCACCCAGGACGCGATCCTCGACGCGCTCGGCTGGCGGGACCTGGTCCCTCTCACCCTGAGCCCGGCGGACGCGGGCGGGCGGGGCCGCCCCTACCCGGACATGGTGCTGACGGCCTTCCTGCGCACCGGCGCCGCCGACGACGTACGCCAGGTCGCGGTCGTCGGGGACACCTCGTACGACATGCTCAGCGGGGTGCGCGCCGGAGCCGGCCTGGTCGCCGGAGTGCTCACCGGCGCCCACGACGGCACGGCGCTGCGCCGGGCGGGTGCCACCCGGGTGCTCGGCTCGGTGACCGAACTCCCCGCCCTGCTGAAGGGGGCCGGCCAGCGATGACCGGCATCCGCTTCGAGGGGATCTCGGTCGCCTACGACGGGAACACCGTGCTCGACGCGTTCGACCTCACCGTCGAACCCGGCGAGGTCATGGCGCTGCTCGGCCCCTCCGGCTCCGGGAAGACGACCGCGCTGCGGACCGTCGCCGGATTCGTACGGCCGTCCTCGGGGCGGGTGTTCCTCGGCGGCCAGGACGTCACCGCGCAGCCCCCGTACCGGCGCGGGATCGGGATGGTCGTCCAGAGTTACGCGCTCTTTCCGCACATGCGCGTGGCGGACAACGTGGCGTTCGGCCTCAAGGCGCGCAAGGTGCCCCGGCAGGAGATCCCCGCACGGGTCGCCGAGGCGCTGGAGATGACCGGCATGGGGGAGTACGCGCGCCGGTATCCGCGCGAGCTGTCCGGCGGGCAGCAGCAGCGGGTGGCCATCGCGCGGGCCCTCGCCGTACGCCCCGGCGTGCTCCTCCTCGACGAGCCGCTGTCCGCCCTCGACGCCCGGCTGCGCTCCGGCATGCTGGCCGAACTCGCGCGGCTGCACCGCGAGTTGCCCGACATGACCATGCTGTACGTCACGCACGACCAGGTCGAGGCGCTGACGCTGGCGGACCGGATCGCGGTCATGGACCGGGCGCGGCTGCAGGACGTCGGCACGCCACAGGAGCTGTACCGGTCGCCGCGCACCGAGTTCACGGCGTCCTTCGTGGGCAGCGCGAACCTGCTGCCGGTGACCGTGGGGGCGGCAGGGGTCGTCTTCGGCGGGACCGGACTGGAGGTGGACACACGGGGCGCCGCACGGGGGGCGGCGGCGACCCTGTGCGTCCGTCCGCACCTCGTTGGACTTGGGCCCGGACCCAACCGGCTCACCGGAGTCCTCGGCGAGATCCAGTGGCGGGGGGCCACCCACCGGCTGTACGTGGATGTGGCGGGCCACCGGGTCATGGCCGACGTACGGGAGCTGCGGCGCCCGCCGGCGCCGGGGGAGAAGGTGGAGGTGCACTTCGCACCCGGGGACGCGGTGCTGCTGGCCGCAGGGGTGTCCCGTGACTAGACGCCTGACCTGGGCCCTTCCCCCAGCGGTGCTGCTGGCCGCGGCCTTCCTCTACCCCCTCGCCCTGGTCGTCCGGCAGTCCTTCCAGCCGGACACCGGCGGCACCTCCCTCAAGCCGTACACCGACGTCTTCGCCTCCGGCGCGTTCCGCGAGGCGCTGTGGACCACCGTGTGGCTGGCGCTCGCCGCCACCGCCTGCTGTCTCGTCCTCGGGTTCTTCCTCGCGCTCGTCATCGCCTTCGTGCCCTTCCCGGGGGCGAAGGCGGTGGCCCGGTTCGTCGACGTCTTCCTGTCCTTCCCCTCCTTCCTCATCACGCTCGCCCTGCTCTTCCTCTACGGCAGCGCGGGCATGGCCAACGGGCTGTGGAGCGACGTGACCGGCGCGGCCTCGGGTCCCTTCGCGTTCCTCACCACGCCCTGGGGTGTCCTCCTCGCCGAGGTCACCTACTTCACCCCCTTCGTGATGCGTCCCCTCCTCGCCGCGTTCTCCCAGCTCGACACCGCGCAGACGGAGGTCGCCGCGTCACTGGGCGCGCGGCCCGCGCGGATCGTGCGGCGGGTGATCCTGCCCGAGGCGCTGCCCGCGCTCGCGGCCGGCGGCGGACTCGTCCTCGTCCTCGCCCTCAACGAGTTCGGCATCGTGCTGTTCACCGGCGCCAAGGGTGTGACCACCCTGCCGACACTCGTCTACGGCAAGGCGATCCTGGAGTCCGACTACCCGGGCGCCTGTGTCGTCGCCGTCGTCAACGTCCTCGTGTCCGTGGGCCTGTACGCCCTCTACCGGGTGGTGAGCCGCCGTGCTGGTGCCTAGCCGCAGGGGGAGGTGGGTCCTGTGGGGCCTCTTCCTCGTCCTCTTCCTCCCCCTCTTCGCCCTGCCGCTGCTCGTGATCCTCGCCGCCTCGTTCGCCGGCCACTGGTCCGGTGCGCTCCCGTCCGGCTTCACGACCGCGCACTACACCGCCGCCACCCGCGGGGACTCCCTCCAGGCGCTCACCACCAGCCTGGTCACGGCGGTCACGGCGAGCCTGCTCGCCCTCGCCGTCGGTACCTGGGGCGCGCTCGGCGCGCACGCTCTGCCGAGGCCCGTGCGGCGCGTGCTCGACGCGCTGTTCGTGCTGCCGGTCGCCGTGCCCTCCGTGGTGGTCGGGCTCGCGATCCTCGTCGCCTTCTCGCAGCCGCCCGTGCTGCTCAACGGCACACGCTGGATCGTGATCCTCGCCCACACCGTCCTCGTCACGGCCTTCGCGTACCAGTCGGTCTCCGCGGCGCTGCTCCGTCTCGACCCCTCCTACGAGCAGGCCGCGGCCTCGCTCGGCGCCCGGCCCGCATACGTCCTGTGGCGGGTCCGGCTGCCGCTGCTGCTGCCGTCCCTCACGGCCGCCGCGGGCCTGTGCTTCGCCCTGTCCATGGGGGAGCTGAGCGCCACGATGATGCTCTACCCGCCCGACTGGACCCCGCTGCCCGTCCGGATCTACGCGGCCACCGACCGCGGCTCGCTGTTCACCGGCTCCGCGCTCGCGGTCGTCCTCATGACGGCCACCCTGCTCGTCCTGTTCGCCGTAGCCCGCGTCCGCACCCGGGCCGCGCACCGCTGACCACCCGACCCGCCCCTTCTCCACCGCCCTTTCCACGCAAGGAGCTCATCCCGTCATGCCCGGAACCTCTGCCCTGCCCAGAATCCCCGTCAAGCCGCTCGCCGCCGTCCTCGGCAGCCTCGTCCTGGCCGGCTCGCTCACCGCCTGCGGCGGCGGCTCCGGCTCCTCCGGCGCCGGCGCCAAGACCGTCACCGTCTACAGCGCGGACGGCCTCAAGGGCGAGAACGGGGACGGCTGGTACGACCGCGTCTTCAAGGACTTCGAGAAGCAGACCGGCATCAAGGTCGAGTACGTCGAGGGCGGCTCCGGCGAGATGGTCCAGCGCGCCCTGCGCGAGCGGTCCAACCCGCAGGCCGATGTGCTGGTCACCCTGCCCCCGTTCATCCAGCAGGCGGACAGCAAGGGCCTGCTCACGAAGTACGCGCCCCAGGGCTCCACCGAGGTCGCCGCCGCCGACAAGGCCGCCGACGGCACCTGGACCTCCGTCGTCAACAACTACTTCGGGTTCGTCTACAACAAGAAGGAGCTGAAGAAGGCGCCCACCACCTGGGAGGACCTGCTGGACGCGAAGTACAAGAACAAGCTCCAGTACTCCACCCCGGGTGTCGCCGGCGACGGAACCGCCGTGCTGGTCAAGGCGATGAACGACTTCGGCGGCAAGGACGCGGCGCTCGCGTACCTGAAGAAGCTCCAGGCCAACAACGTCGGCCCGTCCGCCTCCACCGGCAAGCTCGCACCCAAGGTGGACAAGGGCGAACTGCTCGTCGCCAACGGTGACGTCCAGATGAACTTCGCCCAGTCCAAGACCATGCCGAACCTGGGCATCTGGTTCCCGGCCCGGCAGGGCGGCAAGCCGACCACCTTCGCCCTGCCGTACGCCGCCGGGCTCGTCACCAAGGCCCCGCACTCCGAGAACGGCAAGAAGCTGCTGGACTACCTGCTCAGCCGCACCGCGCAGCAGCAGGTCAGCGAGATCGGCGGCGGATTCGCGGCCCGCAAGGACATCGGGGCCACCGACGCCAACGCCACCGCGCTGACCGGGCTCATGGACGGCGTCCAGGTCTTCGAGCCGGACTGGAACGACATCGACAAGAACCTCTCGGCGTACGTCGAGGACTGGAAAACCGCCACGAACAGCTGATCGCCAGTGCCCCGGCAGGCAACGTTCGCCCCGTCGCGACGCCCGGCACGCTCCCCCAAGCTCTTCGAGCAGGGGGTACCCCCACTCGCCGCACCGGCCGAAAGCCCAAGTACGTCCAGTACGAGGGCTTCCGGCCGGCACACCGAGAGCACGCTCCCCCAAGCTCTCGGCTTCGCTCGAGCAGGGGGGACCCCCATGACACCGCTCCTTGACGGGCAAACGCTGCCTGCCGCGGCACTAGGCTGGGACTCACGCAGCACCACGTACCGGCAGGAGATCGCACATGGCAGAGCGCAGGCCCATCGAGTCGTGGCTCACCGACATGGACGGTGTGCTCATCCACGAGGGCGTTCCGATCCCCGGTGCCGATGCCTTCCTCAAAAAGCTGCGTGAGTCCGGCAAGCCCTTCCTGGTGCTCACCAACAACTCCATATACACCCCGCGGGATCTGCACGCCCGGCTGACCCGTATGGGCCTCGAGGTCCCGGTGGAGAACATCTGGACCTCGGCGCTCGCGACCGCCCAGTTCCTGGACGACCAGCGGCCCGGCGGGTCGGCGTACGTCCTCGGCGAGGCCGGGCTGACCACGGCCCTGCACGACATCGGCTACATCCTGACCGACCACGAGCCCGACTACGTCGTCCTCGGCGAGACCCGCACGTACTCCTTCGAGGCCATGACCAGGGCGGTCCGGCTGATCAAGGACGGGGCCCGGTTCATCTGCACCAACCCCGACGAGACCGGCCCGTCCCCCGAGGGCCCGCTGCCCGCCACGGGCGCGGTCGCCGCGCTGATCACCAAGGCGACCGGCAAGAAGCCGTACTTCGCGGGCAAGCCGAACCCGCTGATGATGCGGACCGGGCTCAACACCATCGGGGCGCACTCGGAGACCAGCGCGATGATCGGCGACCGGATGGACACCGACGTACTGGCCGGCATGGAGGCCGGTATGCAGACGTTCCTGGTGCTCACCGGACTGACCACACCGGAGCACATCGACCGGTACCCGTTCCGCCCCTCGCACGTCGTGAACTCCATCGCGGACCTCGTCGACCTCGTCTGACACCTGCCCGCGACACCTCCCCCGTACGGAGTAGCCGGGGGTCCCGTCAGGATGCGCCGTGAAGCGCGGGATGTGAGCCTCCTGGTATCAGGAGGTTCACGATGGGTTCACTACGGATCACTCTGGGTGCGATGGCCGCCGTCGCGGCCGTCCTCGTGCCCACGGCATCCGCGGCGGACGCGCAGGGTGTCTTCCTGACCCCCGCGTCCCCCACGCCCGGCACCGGCGTCCGGCTCGCCGTCCGGGGCTGTGCCGGTCCGACCGGCAGCGCGGCGTCGGACGCGTTCGCCGCCGACGCGCGGCTCGTGAGCAGGGACGGCAGGCTGACCGGCGGCACCCGGGTCCGCGCCACGGCGAGTCCGGGCCTGTACTCCGTCACGGTCGGGTGCGACGGCCGGGAGGTCAAGGGCGTGCTCACCGTCGGCGGACCGAAGCCGGTCACGCCGACCGCGCCGTCCGCCACCCCCCATGCCTCTTCCAGCGGCCCGGTGTCCCCGGCCGCCCGCGTCTCCTCCAGCGCTCCCGCCGCGCCCTCCTCGCCGGTCGCGCCCGTGCACGCGGGCGGCGGCGCCACCGCGCACCTGTCGTCCTCCGACGCCCGCAACGCCGGACCGGGTGTCCTGCAGGCGGTCATCGGCCTCGTCCTCGCGGGCGTCGCCGCCGTCGTGGTCATCGCGCGGAGCATCCGCCGAGGCCGTGGCCGGGAGTGAGCCGTGTCCAGAGACCAACACTTCCGCGGTACCGGCCGTCTGGTGATGGGCGTCGCCTGGGTGGTTCTGCTGCTGGGGCTGTGGATGTGGGGGCGCGGGGTCGGTGAGGTGAACCCGGGGATCTCCGCGCCGACGACCGGGGACATGGCCGCCGCCGGCCGGCCCCCGGACACCGAACTACCGCCCGAGGCAGCGCCGTTGGGGAAGTCCGCGCCGCTGCGCGTCGACATCCCCTCCCTGGGGGTGCGGGCCCCGGTCGTGACGGCCGGCCTGGACGCGCAGGGCGCGATCGAGCCGCCGCCCTTCGGCCGGCCGGGCGTAGTCGGGTGGTACGGAAGCGGTGTGACGCCCGGGGCCGTCGGGACGGCGCTGGTCGTCGGGCACGTCGACACCGACACCGGGCCCGCCGTCTTCTACAAGCTGAGCAGCCTGCGGCAGGGCGCGAAGGTACGGGTGGTGCGCGGTGACGGCCGGGTCGCCGAGTTCACCGTCGAGGACGTCCAGGTACTCGCCCGCGACCGGTTCGACGCCCATGAGGCGTACGGGACACGGCAGCCGGGCCGGGCGGAGCTGCGGCTGATCACCTGCGGCGGTCCCTACGACCGGGCGAGCGGTGCCTATACGGCGAACGTGGTGGTGTCGGCGTATCTGACGGGCGTCGCGCGGTGAGGAGCCCCGGAGGGCGCCCCCGCACGGAGCACGGCAGAGAGCGCGCCGGGCCGGTCAGCCCCGTGGTCCTTGGAAGGCCTCGTCACCGCGCGGACCCTTGTCGGCGTCGCGCAGGTCACGCATGGTCTCGGTGAGTGCGCGGAATCCGTCGCGTCCGAGAGGGGCGAGCACGCGGGCACGGAGGATCCGCGTCGCCGCCTGGGACATCGCCTGTGCGGTGTTCTGGCCCTCGTCGGTCAGTTCGAGGTAGGTGACGCGCCGGTCGTCCTCGCACGACACACGCCGGGCCAGGTCGGCCGCGCACAGCCGGTCGGCGAGCTTGGTGAACCCGCCGCTGGACATGCCGGCCTCGTGCGCCAGGCGGGTCATCGGCATCCGCTGCCCGGGGGCGGTGAGCAGGCGCACCAGTACGTCGGCGGGGCCCCGGCCGAGATCGAAGCGCTCGGCCAGCTCGCTCACGAGGGACTCGTGTGTGGCGCGGAAGCCCTCCGCCACCAGTTTCCACCCGTCGAGCAGTTCATGATCGATGCCGTGGTCGCGGCCCCGGTCATCGCCCCCGGCCGCGGGGGGCGGCGGTGCCGCGCCCTGCGGGGCGGTCGCTTCGTTCTCCATGGCCGTCTCAACGCCTGGGCGGCGCGGATGTTCCCCGGGACTCGGTGCGAAGGTCCCGGTCGTCCGAGCAGGACACGGGTGATCAGCCCGCCCGCTGTGCCCCGGCTGCCCGCCACGGTGCCCGGGGGAGCAGCCACAGGGCCTGGCCGGTGAAAACGTGGACTGGTGCCCGGCCCGGACGGGTCGGTCTCGGGCCGGCACCAGGTCGATGGGTCAGCCGGCGGCGTGGGCGCCGATGACGGACTGGGCGTAGACGACGCCGAGGCCGTAGGCGCCGCCGTGCTCCTTGACTATGTCCATGACGGGCACGTAGGTCTCGGTGCGGGCCCAGTCGCGCTGGAGCTCGAGCAGGACCTGGATCCAGGTCACCGGGACGGCGCCGGCGCTGATCATGCGCTGGATGGCGTGCTCGTGAGCCTGCGGGGTGACGCCGCCGGAGGCGTCGGCGACGACGTAGACCTCGTAGCCCTGGCCGAGGGCGGAGAGCACGGGGAGGACGATGCACACCTC
>NZ_JBSFXK010000036.1:0-76875 GCF_053595355.1 Streptomyces sp. NPDC002513
ATGGAACCACCGCCGCGCCGTCTGCGGGTGCACACCCTGAGCCCTCGCCCACTCAGTCAGATTCACAACCACGACGGTACGAGGCACTCACTCATGAATGCTAACGATCGCTCATATGTCACTAGAAAGAGTGCAGTCCTCACCCCTCGGCTCTTCACCGGCCCGAACACGCCCGGCTCCGCTCGCAGCATCCCGACATCGGCCAGGCAGTCCCCGCCGAGCGCGGCCTTGCCGCCGGACCGGTCCCGCACGTCCACTTCGTGGTGGTCTCGGACCAGCCGCCGAGCGGCACGACGCACCTGACCCCGAACGCGGTGAGCACGCAGGCCCTGTCCCGGGTGCTCACCGGGCGACCCACGCCCATCTGAGGAATCCCTGACTCAGGTCACCGGCCGGCGACCGGCACGTCCCAGGAACGAGGTCGAGTGAGTGCCTGCCACTCGTCCCGGAGCAGGGCCAGCACCGCGACGTCGTACCGGCGGCCCCGATGCAGGCAAGCGGAGCGGCGCACCCCCTCCTGGACGAAGCCAGCCCTGGCCAGGACGCCGAGGGCCGCGGTGTTGGTGGTGTGGGTGACAGCCTGGACGCGGTGCATGGGCAGTTCGCCGAAGGCGAGGTCGACCAGCGCGTCCACGGCATCCGCGCCATAGCCCTGGCCCCGGTGGTCGGGGTCCAGCATCAGCATGATCTCGGCTGTGCCGTCGACCATGTCCTGGTCTGTCAGGGCGATGTGGCCGATCGGCGTGCCGTCGGGGAGCAGGACGAGGAAGTCATCTCGGTCGTGCTCATCTCGGTCACGCTCGATGCGCTCGCGCACAGCAGAGAGGGAACGCGGCCACATGCCGACCTCGTGGGCGGCCACGGGGTCGGCGCGCCAGGCGTGGACCAACTCCGCGTCGTCGACGTCGAGCGGCGCGAGGGCGACGCCTCTACCCCGCCAGCAGATCTCCCGGGGCGATCCCGCGTCCCCCTCCGATTCCTCCCCGGCAACGCGCCCAGTCACAGCCTCTGCCACGTCCTCGATCATGCACGGATGCTACGGCCGCCGGGACCGGCGGACCAGTCAATTCTGTTCCCGGACCGCCTGCTGCGGGCGCGACCCGAATAACCTGAGTCAGAAGTTCTTCGCAAGATCGAGGATCACCAAAGGAAGATCACGCCGCGCAGAGAGAACTACCAGGGAATCTCTGACTCAGGTCACTAGAACACGGACTCCGTCTCGTCCATCCGGTCCCTGGGTACCGTCTTCAGCTCGGTCACCGCCTGCGCCAGCGGCACCATCACCACGTCCGTGCCGCGCAGCGCCGTCATCATGCCGAACTCGCCGCGGTGGGCCGCCTCCACCGCGTGCCAGCCGAAGCGGGTCGCGAGCACGCGGTCGTAGGCGGTCGGTGTGCCGCCGCGCTGGACGTGGCCGAGGATGACCGGCTTGGCCTCCTTGCCGAGCCGCCGCTCCAGCTCGTACGCCAGTGCCGTGCCGATGCCCAGGAAGCGCTCGTGGCCGTACTGGTCGATCTCGCCCTTGCCGTAGTCCATGGTGCCCTCGGCGGGGTGCGCGCCCTCGGCGACGCAGATCACCGCGAACTTCTTGCCGCGGGCGAAGCGCTCCTCGACCATCTTGACCAGGTCGGCGGGGTCGAAGGGGCGCTCGGGCAGACAGATGCCGTGGGCGCCGGCCGACATGCCGGACTCCAGCGCGATCCACCCGGCGTGGCGGCCCATGACCTCCACGACCATCACGCGCTGGTGGGACTCGGCCGTCGTCTTCAGACGGTCCATGGCCTCGGTGGCCACGGTCACCGCGGTGTCGAAGCCGAAGGTGCGGTCGGTGGACGAGATGTCGTTGTCGATCGTCTTGGGCACGCCGACCACCGGCAGACCCGCGTCCGAGAGCATGCGCGCCGCGGTGAGCGTGCCCTCGCCGCCGATCGGGATCAGGGCGTCGATCCCGAAGTCGCGGATCATGTCCGAGGCGTTCTCGCAGGCCTCGCGCAGCCGGTCGCGCTCCAGGCGGGAAGAGCCGAGAATGGTGCCGCCGCGGGCCAGGATGCCGCTGACGGCGTCCAGGTCGAGGGCGCGGTAGTGCCCCTCCAGCAGGCCTCGGTAGCCGTCCTCGAAGCCGATGACCTCGTCGTCGTACTGTGCCACCGCCCGGTGGACGACCGACCGGATCACTGCGTTCAGGCCCGGACAGTCGCCGCCCGCGGTGAGGACTCCGATGCGCATCGTGCTGTGTCTCCTGCTCGCTTCGATACCGGTGAGCCAATCCGATTCTTTCACGCTCCCCCGGCCGGTGCCGTGCCCGTCCGGCCGGTCCCGGCCGCCGTCCGATCCCCGCGACCTGACGGGCGCCTTAACCAGGCCCAAGGGTATTGTCAAGAGGGTTCTGCTCACCCTCGCGGAGGAATTTCGCGCGCCACAGGACCCGACAAATCCACCCAGGAACGGTCAGGGACCTCACCCGAGAGACGAAACGGAGAGCACGCGTGACGCCCAGCGTGTACGTGACCGGGATCGACCGCGGCGACGGCCGTCAGGTCGTCGAGCTGGGAGTGATGGAGCTCCTGACCCGGCAGGTCGACCGGGTGGGCGTGTTCCGCCCGCTCGTCCACGACGGACCCGACCGCCTCTTCGAGCTGCTGCGCGCCCGGTACCGGCTGTCCCAGGACCCGGCGACCGTGTACGGCATGAACTACCGGGAGGCGTCCGCGCTCCAGGCGGAGCGGGGGACGGACGAGCTGGTGTCGGCGCTCGTGGACCGGTTCCACGCGGTGGCCGACGCGTACGACGTCGTCCTCGTCCTCGGCTCCGACTTCGCCGGCACCCAGCTCCCGGACGAGCTGTCGCTCAACGCCCGGCTCGCCAACGAGTTCGGGGCGTCGGTGATACCCGTCGTCGGCGGGCGCGACCAGAGCACCGAGTCCGTGCGGGCCGAGACGCGGAACGCCTACCGCGCGTACGACGGGCTGGGCTGCGACGTCCTCGCCATGGTCGTCAACCGGGTCGCCCGCGAGGACCGGGACGAGATAGCCGAGCGGCTGGACTCCCGGCTGCCCGTGCCCTGTTACGTCCTTCCCGACGATCCCGCCCTCTCGGCCCCGACGGTCGCCCAGATCGCCCACGCCCTCGACGCCAGGGTCCTCCTCGGCGACGACGCGGGGCTGGCCCGGGACGCGCTCGACTTCGTCTTCGGCGGCGCCATGCTGCCGAACCTCCTGGGCGCCCTGACCCCGGGATGTCTGGTGGTGACCCCGGGAGACCGCGCCGACCTCGTCATCGGCTCGCTCGCCGCCCACAGCGCCGGCACCCCGCCGATCGCGGGGGTGCTGCTCACCCTGAACGAGGTGCCCCGCGAGGAGATCCTCACCCTCGCCGCCCGCCTCGCCCCGGGCACCCCCGTGCTGGCCGTGTCCGGCAACAGCTTCCCCACCGCCGCCCGGCTCTTCTCCCTGGAGGGGAAGCTGAACGCGGCCACCCCGCGCAAGGCGGAGCGGGCGCTCGGTCTGTTCGAGCGGTACGCCGACACCACCGACCTCGTCAAGCGGGTGTCCGCCCCGAGCAGCGACCGGGTCACGCCGATGATGTTCGAGCACAAGCTGCTCGAACAGGCCCGCGCCGACAAGCGCAGGGTGGTGCTCCCGGAGGGCACCGAGGAGCGCGTGCTGCACGCCGCCGAGGTGCTGCTGCGCCGCGGCGTGTGCGACCTGACGCTGCTCGGGCCCGTCGACCTGATCCGCAAGAAGGCCGCCGACCTCGGCATCGACCTCGGCGACTCGCAGCTGATCGACCCGGCCGTCTCGGAGCTGCGCGACACCTTCGCCGAGAAGTACGCCCGGCTGCGCGCCCACAAGGGCATCACCATGGAGCTGGCGTACGACGTGGTCGCCGATGTGAACTACTTCGGCACGCTCATGGTCCAGGAGGGCCTCGCCGACGGCATGGTCTCCGGGTCCGTGCACTCCACGGCCGCCACCATCCGGCCCGCCTTCGAGATCATCAAGACCAAGCCCGACGCGAAGATCGTCAGTTCGGTGTTCTTCATGTGCCTCGCCGACAAGGTGCTCGTCTACGGCGACTGCGCGGTCAACCCCGACCCGGACACCGAGCAGCTCGCCGACATCGCCATCCAGTCGGCCGCCACCGCCGAGCAGTTCGGCGTGGAGCCGCGGATCGCGATGCTGTCGTACTCCACCGGCACCTCCGGCTCGGGCGTCGACGTCGACAAGGTGCACGAGGCCACCGAGCTGGTGCGGCTGCGCCGCGGCGATCTGCCGGTCGAGGGTCCGATCCAGTACGACGCCGCGGTCGAGCCCACCGTCGCGGCGACCAAGCTGCCGGACTCCGAGGTCGCCGGGCAGGCGTCCGTGCTGATCTTCCCGGACCTCAACACCGGCAACAACACCTACAAGGCCGTGCAGCGCTCGGCCGGCGCGATCGCCGTCGGCCCGGTCCTGCAGGGCCTGCGCAAGCCCGTCAACGACCTGTCCCGGGGCGCCCTCGTCCAGGACATCGTCAACACGGTCGCCATCACCGCGATCCAGGCCCAGACCCCCCACGAGAAGGCGACCGCCCAGTGAGCCCGTCCCGCGTCCTCGTCCTCAACTCCGGCTCGTCGTCGGTGAAGTACCAGCTGCTGGACATGCGTGAGGGCAGCCGGCTGGCCGCGGGTCTCGTCGAGCGCATCGGCGAGCAGACGTCCCGACTGAGGCACACGGCGCTCGCCGCGGGCGACACCCGCGAGCACAACGGGCCGATCGCCGACCACCAGGCCGCGCTGAAAGCCGTCGCCGAGGAACTGGCCAGGGACGGGCTGGGCCTCGACTCGCCCGAGCTGGCCGCCATCGGCCACCGGGTGGTGCACGGCGGCATGTTCTTCACCGAGCCCACCGTCATCGACGAGGCCGTGCTCACCGAGATCGAGCGGCTGATCCCGGTCGCGCCGCTGCACAACCCGGCCAACCTCACCGGTATCCGCACCGCCATGGCGCTGCGGCCGGACCTGCCGCAGGTCGCGGTCTTCGACACCGCGTTCCACACGACGATGCCGGAGTCGGCGGCGCGCTACGCCATCGACACGAAGATCGCCGACCGGCACCGGGTGCGGCGCTACGGGTTCCACGGGACCTCGCACGCGTTTGTGTCCCGGGCGACCGCGAAGCTGCTGGGCAAGGAGCCGGAGGAGGTCAACGTCATCGTGCTGCACCTGGGCAACGGGGCGTCCGCCTCGGCGGTCCGGGGCGGCCGGTGCGTGGACACCTCCATGGGGTTCACCCCGCTGGAGGGACTGGTGATGGGGACGCGTTCCGGGGACCTGGATCCCGCCGTCATCTTCCATTTGGAGCGGGTTGGCGGAATGTCCATGGACGAGATCGACACTCTCCTCAACAAAAGGAGCGGTCTGTTCGGCCTCTGCGGCGACAACGACATGCGGGAGATACAGCGCCGGATCGACGAGGGCGACAAGGAGGCACGGCTCGCCTTCGACATCTACATCCATCGGCTGAAGAAGTACATCGGCGCGTACTACGCGGTACTCGGCCGGGTGGACGCGGTCGCCTTCACGGCGGGCGTGGGCGAGAACGCGGCCACGGTGCGCGAGGCCGCCGTGGCGGGCCTTCAGGGACTGGGCCTCGCGGTGGACGACGGCCTGAACGCCGTACGCGGTGACGCGCCGCGGCTGATCTCTCCCGCGTCCGCGCGGGTGGCGGTCGCCGTGGTGCCGACGGACGAGGAACTGGAGATCGCCAGGCAGACGTACGCGCTGGTCGAAAAGGGACAAGTGAACAATTCGAGCGGTCACGCCTGAGCGCCGGTCCGCCCGTTTGCATTTCCACCCGCCGGAATATTCCGCAGCGAAACAAACCGATAGGATCGCCCCATGCGCCGTTCGAAAATCGTCTGTACTCTCGGCCCCGCGGTCGACTCCCACGAGATGCTCATCGCGCTGATCGAAGCCGGCATGGATGTCGCCCGCTTCAACTTCAGCCATGGCACCCACGCCGAGCACCAGGGGCGGTACGACCGCGTCCGTGCCGCGTCCGCCGAGACCGCCAAGGCCATCGGCGTCCTCGCCGACCTCCAGGGTCCGAAGATCCGGCTGGCGACCTTCGCGGAGGGTCCCGTCGAGCTGGTGCGCGGTGACGAGTTCACCATCACCACGGAGGACGTGCCGGGCGACAAGTCGGTCTCCGGCACCACCTACAAGGGCCTGCCGGGCGATGTCTCCAAGGGCGACCAGATCCTGATCAACGACGGCAACGTCGAGCTGAGGGTCGTGGACGTCGAGGGCCCCCGGGTCAAGACGATCGTCATCGAGGGCGGCGTCGTCTCCGACCACAAGGGCATCAACCTGCCCGGCGCGGCGGTGAACGTCCCGGCGCTGTCCGAGAAGGACATCGAGGACCTGCGGTTCGCGCTGCGCATGGGCTGCGACATGGTCGCGCTGTCCTTCGTGCGGGACGCCGACGACGTCAAGGACGTCCATCGCGTCATGGACGAGGAGGGGCGCCGCGTCCCGGTCATCGCCAAGGTGGAGAAGCCGCAGGCGGTGGCGAACATGGAGGCCGTCGTGATGGCGTTCGACGGCGTGATGGTCGCCCGCGGCGACCTGGCCGTCGAATACCCCCTCGAGAAGGTCCCGATGGTGCAGAAGCGGCTCATCGAGCTGTGCCGCCGCAACGCCAAGCCGGTGATCGTGGCGACCCAGATGATGGAGTCGATGATCACCAACTCCCGGCCGACCCGCGCCGAGGCCTCCGACGTCGCCAACGCCATCCTGGACGGCACCGACGCGGTCATGCTGTCGGCCGAGTCGAGCGTCGGGGCGTACCCGGTCGAGACGGTCAAGACGATGTCGAAGATCGTCCAGGCCGCCGAGGAGGAGCTGCTCTCCAAGGGCCTCCAGCCGCTGGTCCCGGGCAAGAAGCCGCGGACGCAGGGCGGTTCGATGGCCCGCGCGGCGGCCGAGATCGCGGACTTCCTGGGCGGCAAGGGCCTGGTGGCCTTCACCAAGTCCGGTGACACCGCCCGTCGGCTGTCCCGCTACCGGGCCTGCCAGCCGATCCTGGCGTTCACCACGGACGAGTCCACCCGCAACCAGCTCACGCTGAGCTGGGGCGTGGAGTCGCACGTCGTGCCGTTCGTGAACAGCACCGACGAGATGGTCGACCTGGTCGACCAGCACCTGGTGCGGCTGAAGCGGTTCAACGACGGCGACATCGTGGTCATCACCGCCGGCTCCCCGCCCGGCGTCCCCGGCACCACGAACATGGTCCGCGTCCACCACCTGGGCGAGGGCCGCCGCGTCTGACGCCTCGACGACGGCCGTACGGCGATGAGGGCGCCCCCTGTGGCAGGGGGCGCCCTCATCCTGTGCGGCTCCCGAACGGGTCCTGAGGGGCGCTCAGTTCGCGCCGGTGATGTACTGGTGCATGCCGGGGATGGTCAGCGTCCCGCCGAACTGGCCGGCCTGGGTGACATTCACCTTGGTGAAGTAGATCCACGGGATGTTCAGCGGCGGCGGGTTGTCCGGGCTGAACGTGACCGGGATCAGACCCAGCAGGTTGCCGGAGATGCTCTCCGTGTACATCACCGTCGTGCCGTCGGTGATGGTGGACACGGAGCCCTTGGCGGCCTGGACGTGGTACGTCTCGCCGTTCTGCCCGTCGACGAGCTGGTGCAGGTCGCCGATGTCGGTGCCGTCCGAGATCACGTACTTCAGGACCTTCTTGACGGTCCCGTTCGCCGTGCGCACCTTGACGACGCCCTGGTAGTCGGCGCCCTTGAGCGTCAGCGAGCTGGCCTGAAGGTGCCAGGGCGCGTCGGGCAGCGCCAGGATCTTCTCGACGCCGCCCTCGTCGTCGGTGGCCGCGACGCAGTCCGCGGGGGGACTGGAACTCGCGGACGGGCCCGGGGTCGCGGACGCCGCCGCGTTCACGGTGCCGTCCGCCGCCTTGGTGGCCTCGGCGGCCGTTTTCGTCGCCGTGTCCGTGGTGTCCTTCACGGTGCCCTCGACCGTACCGGTGACCTTCTGGACGGTCTTGGTGACGGAGGACGACGCGGACGTGCCGCCGCTGTCCGTGGCGGCCTTGCCGTCCGGGGTCGCGGACGCCGAGGCGGACGGCGACGGTGTGGCGCTCGCGGTCCCGTTCCCCGACGCGGTGCCGCCGGGCGTGAGGACGTCCTTGAGCGCGTTGCCTATGTCGTCCAGCACGCCGCCGTGGCTCGCGGAGGCCGACGGGCTGGGCGTGGAGCCGCCGCCCGACGGCGTACCCGACCCGCTCGCGGAGGACGCGGACGGCGCGGGCACGGCCTTGTCGTCGGCACCTGAATCCGACGAAGAGGACCTGCCCGACGTCGTGTCCGACGTCTTGTCCGGTGCCTTGTCCGAGGACGCCGAGGGGGTCGGCTCCGCCGTACCGGCGGACGGCGACGCGCTCGCCGAGGCGGACGGCGACGGCGTGGCCGACGCGTCCGTGGAGCCCTTGGACTTGTCCAGGACCTCGACACACTTCTGGTACTCGTCGGCCGTCATGGTCTTCGACGACGCGTGGTCGTCCGCGCGGGCGAGGGTCGGCGTCAGCCCCATCCCCATGAGGACCGCCGTCGGCATCGCCGCCAGGGCTATCGCCTTGCCGGCCGGCACGTGGAACCGGGTGAACAGCGGCTTCCTCGGGGCCGCGTGACGCGGCCCGGTTCTCGCACGGGACGCGTCCACGTCCGTCCCGTGGGTCACCTCGTCAGCCGGCACTGTGCCTCCCGTTCGTCCCGTTGACCGGGGTCGTCTTGGTCAGGTCCTGCGGCTCGTTCACCCCAACCGGGGTCGCCTCGCGGGCACCGCCGTCGCCTGCCGCCTCCGCCTGGCCCGACTGCTTCTCGGGCGGCGTGCCCGGCGCCCAGGACACGGCCATCACGCCGCCGACCAGGGAGAGCAGGAAGCCCACGACGAAGCCGCCGAAGTTGGACACCGGGAGGGACACCAGGGCCAGCAGAATCGCCGCGACACCCGCGAACGTGCGGATGTGCTTCTGGAACCAGAGGCTGAAGCCGAGGACGATCAGCAGCACACCGATGATCAAGGAACCAGCACCCGCGGTGGTGGCCATGGCCAGCGTCAGGTGACCGAGCTGCAGGTGCGCGTACGGGAAGTAGATGATCGGGAAGCCACCGAGCAGGACGTACAGTCCGGCCCAGAACGGCCTCGTGCCCCGCCAGGCGCGGAACTGCAGCCTCCGGCGGGTGAACTGGCCGGGTACGGCAGAAGTCTCGGCGCTCATGGAAAACAGCTCCCTGGTGCAGCGTTGCTGTGGGTGGTGATGCGAGGGGTGTGGGGGGTGTGTGAAGGAGCGGTTGAAGGTGGAACGGGCGGGGGCGCCGTCGGCTCCCCCGCCCGTCACCGAGCGCTCAGTGCTTGAGCTGGCACTCGTTGTCGCCCTTCGACAGGCTCATGTTGAGCCCGCTCAGCGTGAAGGTGCCGGCGGTGGTCGCCCAGGCGTGCTGCTCCACACCGCTCAGCACCGCGTGACTCGCCTGCTGGGCGAATCCGTACGGGTTGGCCTGCTCACCGCCCCCCTTCATGCCAGGGCCCTTGCCACCCTTGTCGGCGCCGGTCTGGCCGGCGGCCACGCCGATGTCGATGTTGTCGAACTTCGCGTCGGCCTTGAGGTCGTTGACATCGATGTAGATGTTCTGGGCCTCGACCTTGGGGTGACCCGCCCCACCGGCCGTCAGCGTCAGCGTGAAGTCGCCGAGCACCGGGATCGGGGTGACCACGGACTGGCACAGGTCCGTGATCTCGGCCTTCTTGAACGCCGATACCGCGACGGGGTGGGCCGTCTGCTTGCCGTCGAGCGTGTAGCCGTTGTCAACCGCCCCGTACTGCTCGAAGCCCCAGCCCTCGAGCTGGGTGGCGGTCACCTTGAACTGCTGGCCCGACACGCTGAACGAAGCGGCCAGAGCGCCCTGCGCCAGGGCCACGCCTATCGCTGCCGTCGCGGCCACGCTGGGCACCATGACCACAGCGAACCGCTTCCATTTGGTCCCGCCACGCACCTGGGACTCCATATTTCCTCCTTCTCGGACGTACATCTCCTGACCCCAGCTCGCTACCGTTCGGCGGCTCAGCCGGGCAGGGATGGGAGAAGTGCTACGTCCTCGGGAAGGAGAGCGCCCGCGCTCAGCGACGCGAACCGAACCGCGCCCGAATCACCGGCGATCACCCCCGAGCGACAACCACTGGTCGCGCCTGACACGCATCACGCACAACCTGCCGGACAGGCTCCGCCGGAGCGGAGACCCCCCTGTCCAGGAGCCGACGCCACTGCCGTCGGCTCCTGCCCGGTGGGGACCCATGGAAACCCGTTGCCCCGGCTGGCTGTCGGGTACGGCGATGGACCGAGCGTCGCCGATCGTGGTGCATTCTCGCCGCCCCCGCAAGGGGGTTCGTTACTCACTAGTAACGGCCGGATAACCGAACAACGACCCCCCGGTCTCGTTCGGCAACTCTTCGTGGCCCAGAAGGAGATGACGAAACGGTTGAAGCGCGGACAGAACCCGACAGACCGCGGGGTCCGACTTACTCCAAGTAACAGCGGCCGCGATTACCAAGATTTGGTAAAGCGCGGCCGCTCCCTGCCTCTGTCGGCAAACTTTCACCCGGGCATCACAAGCCCGGGTGTTTAACGACTGGTCAGAACAGAGCCCTGGCGAGCGCCCGGCGCGCCGCCGTCACACGCGGGTCCTCGCCCCCGACCACCTCGAAGAGTTCCAGCAGCCGCAGCCGCGCGGCCTCCCGGTCCTCCCCCGCCGTACGCCGCACGGTCTCGACGAGCCGCCCGAGCGCGTCCTGAACGTGTCCGCCCACCAGGTCCAGGTCCGCCGCGGCGATCTGCGCCGGTACGTCATCGGGCTTCTCCGCGGCCTCCTCGCGCACCCGCTGCGGGTCCAGGTCGCGCACGCGCTGGAGCAACTCGGCCTGGGCGAGGCCCAGTTCGGCCTCCGTGTTGCCCGGGTCGTCGCTCAGCACGTTCTTGTACGCCTGGATCGCGCCGCCCAGATCGCCCGCGTCCAGGGCCTGCACCGCCGCTTCGAGCAGCGCGTCGTAGGGGCCCGCCGAAACCTCGGCGTCCGCCGGCGCCCCGCCCGGCTCTGCGTCCGGGTCGACCACCAGACCGGTCAGCCCGAAGCGCTCCTCGGCGACCTGGACGAGCTGATCGAGGGTCGCGCGGATCTGCTGTTCGGGGACGGCTCCCTGGAAGAGGGGGAGCGCCTGGCCGGCGACGACGGCGAAGACGGCGGGGATCCCCTGGATGCCGAACTGCTGCATCAGCATCTGGTTGGCATCGACGTCGATCTTGGCGAGCACGAAGCGGCCGTTGTACTCGAGGGCCAGTTGCTCCAGGACCGGGCTCAGCTGCTTGCACGGCTGGCACCACTCGGCCCAGAAGTCGATGACGACCGGCACCTCGGTGGAGCGCTGCAGGACGTCGAGCTCGAACCCCGCCTCGTCGACGTCGATGACGAGGTCGGCCGGGGAGACCGCCCCTCCCCCGCCCTGCCGGGCCGCTTCGGCGCGCGCCTGCTCCGCCTTCGCCTTGGCCTCCTGGGCGGCTTTCACCGCGGCGAGGTCGACGACTCCGCTCATGGACATGTTCCGTGGCTGCATGAGTACATCCTCCCCCCTCCGAAACGCCGCTGTGAAAAGCGGCGTGAAAGCCGTGCCCGCCAGATGGTCGGCGCCGGGTCCCCACCCGGCGCCCGTGGTCGTCGCTCGTCCGCGCGCTGCGTGGACGCGCTTTCGCTACGAGTCGTAGCGTAACTGCCCCCGGGGGTCGCCGTGACCCGTACGCGAGTGATCTCCCCCACCACTTCACACAACGCACGTATATGGCCGAATCACCGCGCCGGATAGGGTCTCCGACATGCAGCGCAGCACGCCCCCCGCCCGTACGGGGCGCCCCCGCAGCGCCGCCGCGGACGCCGCGATCCTGGCGGCGACCCGGGAGGCGCTCGTCGAGCTGGGCTGGTCGAAGCTCACGCTGGTGGACGTGGCGACCCGTGCGGGAGTGGCGAAGACCACTCTCTACCGCCGCTGGGCGGGGAAGAACGAGCTGGTGGTGGACGCGGTGGCGGCCCTCTTCGACGAGCTGGAGCTGCCCGACCGGGGGAGCCTCGCCGCGGACATCGAGGGTGTGGTGCTGCAGTTCGCGGCGATCCTGAACCGCCCCGAGGCGAAGAGCGGCCTGATGGCGGTCGTGGCGGAGTCGACGCGGGACGAGGCGCTGCGCGAACGCATCCGCACCTCGATCGTCGACCGCCAGAAGCGCCTGGTCCTCCAGGGCCGGGCCCGCGCGGCCTCCCGCGGCGAGCTGCCCCCCGAGACGGACTCCGGGGCCGCCTCGCGTACGGCGGACCTGATCTTCGACATGGTCGCGGGCGCGGTGGTCCACCGCACCCTGGTCAGCGCCGAGCCCGTAGACGAGGACTGGGCCCGGCGCTTCGCCGCGGTGCTGTTCGGCGGGCTCGCGGCGACCGGGACCTGACGCCGTACGGCAGGACGTCGGGCCCTCGCCGTACCGGCGCACCGCGAAAGGGCCGGGGGAAACGGGTTCCCGCCGGCCCTTCGCGTCCGCCCGTCAGAAGTTCGCGGGCTCGGTGTAGCCGCCCCACTCGTCCCGCAGCGTCCCGCAGATCTCGCCGAGCGTGGCCTCCGCGCGGACGGCGTCCAGCATCGGCCCGATCATGTTGGAGCCGTCGCGTGCGGCCGTGAGCATCGCGTCGAGCGCCGCGCGCACCGCCGCGTCGTCCCGCCCGGCCTTCCGCTCCCGCACCACCCGCACCTGCTCGCGCTCCACCTCGTGGCTGACCCGCAGGATCTCCAGGTCCCCGGTGACCGACCCGGTGTGGACGTTGACGCCCACCACCTTCTTGTCGCCCTTCTCCAGCGACCGCTGGTAGCGGAACGCGGACTCGGCGATCTCGCCCGTGAACCAGCCGTCCTCGATGCCCCGCAGGATCCCGGAGGTCATCGGCCCGATGGGGTGCCGCCCGTCGGGGTGGGCCCGCAGCCCCCGCTCCTTGATCTGGTCGAAGATCTTCTCCGCGTCCGCCTCGATCCGGTCCGTCAGCTGCTCGACGTACCAGGAACCGCCCAGCGGATCGGCGACGTTGGCGACGCCGGTCTCCTCCATGAGCACCTGCTGGGTCCGCAGCGCGATCTCCGCGGCCTGCTCGCTCGGCAGCGCCAGCGTCTCGTCCAGCGCGTTGGTGTGCAGCGAGTTGGTCCCGCCCAGCACCGCCGCCAGCGCCTCCACCGCCGTACGGACGACGTTGTTGTAGGGCTGCTGCGCGGTCAGCGAGACCCCGGCCGTCTGGGTGTGGAAGCGCAGCCACTGCGCCTTGGCGGTCTTCGCCCCGTACACGTCCCGCATCCAGCGCGCCCAGATACGGCGCGCCGCCCGGAACTTGGCGATCTCCTCGAAGAAGTCGACGTGCGCGTCGAAGAAGAAGGACAGACCGGGGGCGAACACCTCGACGTCGAGGCCGCGGCTGAGGCCCAGCTCCACATAGCCGAACCCGTCCGCCAGCGTGTACGCCAGCTCCTGCGCGGCCGTCGCGCCGGCCTCGCGGATGTGGTAGCCGGAGACGGACAGCGGCTTGTAGGCGGGGATGCCGGCCGCGCAGTGCTCCATCAGGTCGCCGATCAGGCGCAGGTGCGGCTCGGGCTGGAAGAGCCACTCCTTCTGGGCGATGTACTCCTTGAAGATGTCGGTCTGGAGCGTGCCGTTCAGCACGGCCGGGTCGATGCCCTGCCGCTCGGCGGCCACCAGGTACATGCAGAAGACGGGGACGGCCGGACCGCTGATCGTCATCGAGGTCGTGACGTCCCCCAGCGGGATGTCCTTGAACAGGACCTCCATGTCCGCGGCCGAGTCGATCGCGACCCCGCAGTGCCCGACCTCGCCGAGAGAGCGCGGATCGTCGGAGTCGTGGCCCATCAGGGTGGGCATGTCGAAGGCGACGCTCAGGCCTCCGCCGCCGGCGTCCAGGATCATCTTGTAGCGCGCGTTCGTCTGCTCGGCGTTGCCGAACCCGGCGAACTGCCGGATGGTCCAGGTCCGCCCGCGGTAACCGCTCGGGTACAGACCGCGAGTGAAGGGGTACTCGCCGGGCCAGCCGATCCGCTCGAAGCCCTCGTACGTGTCGTGAGGCCGCGGCCCGTACACCGGCTCCACGGGGTCGCCGGAGAGCGTGGTGAAGTCGGCCTCGCGGGTGCGTGAGGCGTCATAGCGGGCCTGCCAGCGTCGGCGGCCCTCCTCGATGGCGTCAGCGTCCATACCGATGAATTTACTAGGACGTCCAAGTATCTGTCGATGGCAGACCGCCGTACGGCTTCCGTACGGCGGTGTCCGCTACGCCTCGGCGACCGCGGGGGTACCCTCCGCGACCCGCGCCTGAAGCTCGTGCGTGACCTTGCGCTCCACGAAGAAGGCGGCGGTGGGGATGGTCCCCGCCAGCAGCACCCAGAGCTGCTTGCCGACCGGCCACTTGGCCTTGGAGCCCAGGTCGAAGGCGAAGACCAGGTAGATGACGTACAGCCAGCCGTGGGCGATGCCGACGACGCGGGTGAAGTCCGCGGCACCGTTCACGTCGAGCACGTACTTGGCGATGACACCGAGGGTCAGCAGGACCAGCAGCACACCGGTGACGTAGGCCATCACGCGATAGCGGGTCAGCACGCTCTTTTTCATGGCTCCGAGCGTAACGGCACGTTTGGGGCGATCTTCGGGTGCCCCCGGGCGCCCGTGGGGCGCCGCCCCGGGGCTACTCGCCCGCGAAGTCCCCCGCGGCGACGCGCAGCGGGCGCAACATCGCGAAGATCTCGGCGCACTCCTCCGCGTCGTACGCCCCGAGCCCGAACTCCATCGCCATCAGTTCACGGGTGGCGGCGTCGCAGACCTCGCGGCCCTTCTCGGTGATGGAGGCCAGGGTGCCGCGGCCGTCGTGGGGATTGGGCCGCTTGGCGACCAGCCCGGAGCGCACCAGCCGGTCGACGGTGTTGGTGACGGACGTGGGGTGCACCATGAGCCGCTCGCCGATCTTGGACATGGGCAGCTCGCCCGCCTTGGAGAAGGTGAGCAGGACCAGCGCCTCGTACCGCGCGAAGGTGAGTCCGTACGGTTTCACGACCGCGTCCAGCTCGGCGAGCAGGATCTGCTGGGCCCGCATGATCGAGGTGATCGCGGCCATCGACGGCACGTTGCCCCACCGCTGCGTCCAGTGTTCGTCGGCGCGGGCGATGGGATCGAAGGACAGGCTGAGCGGCTTCGGCACGGCATCGACCTTACCCGCCGGTCACATGCTGGTCAGCACCGTCTCGCCTTTCGGTCGCCCCAGGGGCGGCGGGCGCACACTGGAGGCAGAGGGCCCCGGGTACGGGGCGAACGTGGAGGTGAGCCATGAGCACCCTCGAGGAACACGTCGACATCGCGGTCCCGATCGACGCGGCCTGGGACAGCCTGCACCACGCGGAGGACTATCCGCGCTTCCTGGACGGGGTACGCGACGCCCGTCCGGAGGCGGGCGGCCGGACGCGTCTGGACGTCGAGGCGGGCGGCCGGTCCCGGTCGTTCGAGGCCGAGGTCTCCGACCACGGCGACCGGCGCGTGATGGAGTGGCGCACCACGGGCGACCCCCGGCTGTCGGGGTCGTTCTCGCTGCAGCCGATCGACCAGGACCACACCCGCGTCCAGGCGCGGCTGGAGTACGATCCCGGGCCCGTCAGGGAGACCTTCGGCGGACCGAAGGGGTTCGCCCAGGCGAACGCGATCGAGCGGCTGGTCCGCGGTGATCTGGAGCACTTCAAGGAGCACCTGGAACGGAACCGGTGAGCACCGGGGGGGCCGTCGCGGGCTGCGGCGGATTCCTGAGCGGGGTGCGGCGGAGGCCGGCGCGGGCTGCGGCGGCCTCCCGAGCGGCGGTGCGGCGGTAGGCGCGGTGGGTGCGGCTCCACGGCCGGGGGGCGCGCCCTACGCGCGGGAGGTCCGGCGCAGTGCGTGCCGTACCGCCCGCTGTGCCACCGGGCCGAGATCGTCGAGGGCCGCCACCAGGGACGCCAGCTGGTCCAGGGCGGCCAGGGCGGCGCGCGCCCCCTCCGGGTCCACTCCTTCGTACAGCTCGATCCCGACGAAGGACGCGGACACCGCGCGGGCCAGGCCGGCCGGGTCCGCGAACACCCCCGCCGGTGTCGCCGCCAGTACCCGCACCAGCACCCGCTCGATCTCCGCGATCCACAGGTCGAGCCCGGCCGCCGTGGCCGGCGCGAGCCGGGGGTGGGTCTGGGCGCCGGCCAGCAGCTGGCCCAGCACCGCCACATGCCCGGCCGCCTTCTCCTCCTCGTGCATCTCCCGCCCGAAGGAGAGGAGCTCACCGAGCGAGCCGATGCTCTCCAGCCGCTCCCGGTACCGCGCCACCCGCTGTTCCGTGCCGTACCGGCACGCGGCCGCCAGCAGCTCGTCCACCGTGCCGAAGTGGTAGAAGACCAGCGCCTGGTTGACACCGGCGGTCGCCGCGATCGTCCGCGCGGACGTCTTGGCGATCCCCTGCTCGGTAAGCGTCCGCAGCGCCCCCTGAAGCAGTTTCACCTTCGTCGCCTCGCTCACGCCCGCGCCTCCTCAGGGAAGACCGAGATCATGACGGCCGCTCCAGGGCGGCGAGCAGACGCGGCGCACCGACCCGTGTCGGCGGGGTGCGCAGACAGCGGCGCGCCGCCGGAGTGCCGGCGAGGGGCTCCTTGAACAGGGCCACGGAGATGGCGAGGGTCAGCAGCAGCGGGCACAGGTACGCCATCGTCGCCGCGAACGGGCCGAACAGCCGGATCAGGGAGCGCAGCCCGAGGCCGGTGCAGGCGACGGTGACGACCAGGCCCCGGACGGCCAGCTCCGCACACCAGTTCGCGAGGGCCCGCTCCGGTGTCACCCCCCGCTCCACCCAGAGGCGGAGGCGGTCGAAGGACCAGGCCGTCGCCCAGCCCATGAGGCGCCGCAGGAGCAGCCGGTCGGCGAGGCGGCCGAAGGCACCCCAGCGCGGCCGGTAGTCGCACCCGGCGAGGAAGCGGACGCCGTCACCGTCGGGCACATAGCGCCAGTAGCCGCCGCCCTCGGCGATCGGCGACAGCGGGTGCGGCGAGGAGAACCGCAGCGCGGAGGTGCGCGTCCCGTCCGGGCGCGTCCTCTCCCCGGCCGACACCCCGGTCCCCCGGACCGTCAGGAACGGCAGGACCCGCGTGGCGTAGCGGAAGCGGCGCGGTTCGCCCTCCGCGCCCGGCAGGCAGTCGATCTCGGTGACGCGGACGTCCCAGCGCCGGTGCTGCGCCGGGTCCTGGGTCCGAGCCCACAGCTCGTCGAGATCGCCCTGTATGTGCGCCTCCACGTAGAGCCCCATTGCCGATCCCCCATGCCAGCGGCCCCATGTGAGCGACTGCTCAAATCAACTGGCCTGACAGTACAGGCGTTTGAGCGGTCGCTCAAACGCCTGGAACGGGAAAGCCCCGGCCGGGCCGGGGCTTCCCGTGGGGTCTTCCCCTGGGTTCTTTCGCCGTGCTCTTCGCTGCCGGAGGCTCTCACCCGGCGGACAGGTGCCGCTCCACCGTCTCCACCTTCGAGGTGAGGCCGTCCGTCACGCCCGGGCGGATGTCCGCCTTCAGGACGAGGGAGACCCGTGGGGCGCGCTTCTCGACCGCCGCCACGGCGCGCTTCACCACGTCCATGACCTCGTCCCAGTCGCCCTCGACCGACGTGAACATCGCGTCGGTGCGGTTCGGCAGACCGGACTCCCGCACCACCCGCACGGCGTCGGCGACGTACTCCCCCACGTCCTCCCCGACACCCAGGGGTGTCACCGAGAATGCGACGATCATGCGTTCACGACCCCTTCCTTGCGGGCGCGGGCCGCGATGACCGCGTCCTCGGCCTCACGGCGGAGCATCCGCTCGGCGAAGAAGCCGCCGGTCGGCAGCACGGAAAGGACGAAATAGACGGCGGCCGTCTTCACGGACCACTTGGCGCGGTTCCAGGCGTCCGCCCAGAAGATCACGTACAGGATGAAGAGCACACCGTGGATCGCGCCCATGACGGGGACCGCGTTGAAGTCCGTGGTGCGCTTGAGCACCGAGCAGACGAGCAGCAGCAGGAAGGAGACGGCCTCGGGGGCCGAGACCAGGCGGAGCCGGCGGAGGGCGGTGGCGGTCTTTATGTCCACGGGTCACCTTCGGTGGGAGATTCGCTGACGACGCAGCGCTTTGTGAACGTATGCACAAGCGTCCCCCATTGTGACATCCGGGACGCGGCGGTCCGGGCATGGGGGGCGGATGTCGGCGACGGACCGAGGGGAGGCGGCCTCGGAATCACGGGAGGCGGTCCCGGACCCCGGGAGCACGGGAGGCGGTCCCGGACCCCGGGAGCACGACGCCCGGGCCAGGGCCTCGCCCCCTTCGCCTCGGCCCCTTAGGGGTCCGGTCAGGGTCGGGATCCCCCTTCGGGCCCTGTCCGCTCCACCCGCCCGGCCGCTACCTTCACCTCGTGGCGATGTTCCGACTCCAAGACAGCAAGGTGCTGGCCGTCGACATGACCGGAGACGCCGTGAAGGCGAAGAACGGTTCGATGGTCGCGTACGACGGACAGATGGCCTTCAAGAAGCTCACCGGCGGCGGCGAGGGGATCCGGGGCATGGTGACCCGCAGACTCACCGGCGAGCAGATGACCGTGATGGAGGTGAAGGGACACGGGACGTGCTGGTTCGCGGACCGGGCCGCCGAGATCAACCTCGTCAGCCTCCAGGGGGACAAGCTGTACGTCGAGTCGAACAACCTCCTCGCGACGGACGCCGGCCTGCGCACGGGCACGACGTTCACCGGCCTGCGCGGCGCCTCCCAGGGCAACGGCCTGTTCACCACGACCGTCGAGGGCCACGGCCAGGCCGCGATCATGTCGGACGGTCCGGCGGTGGTGCTGCGGGTGAGCGCGCAGTACCCGCTGACCGTCGACCCGGGCGCGTACGTGGCGCACCAGGGGAACCTGCGGCAGTCGTTCCAGTCGGGCGTGACGTTCCGCACGTTCCTCGGCGAGGGCGGCGGCGAGGCCTTCCAGATCCGCTTCGAGGGCGACGGACTGGTCTACGTCCAGCCCAGTGAGCGCGACACGATCGCGGGGGACCTCTGACATGGGCTTCCGCGAGGTGAACGCCAAGATGATCGAGGCGACGGTCGTGCCGGGGCAGCGCCTGTACAGCCAGCGGGGCGCGATGCTCGCGTACAAGGGAGACGTCTCCTTCACCCCGAACGTCCAGGGCGGCCAGGGCGGGGTCATGTCGATGATCGGCCGCCGGATCGCGGGCGAGGCGACCCCGCTGATGTCGGTCGAGGGCAGCGGCACGGTGTTCTTCGGGCACGGCGGCCACCACATCCAGGTGATCGACCTCACCGGAGACACGCTCTACGTCGAGGCGGACCGTCTGCTCGCCTTCGAGGGCACGCTCCAGCAGGGCACGATGTTCCTGGGCGCACAGGGCGGCGTCATGGGCCTGGTGCGGGGCCAGGTCACCGGGCAGGGCCTGTTCACGACCAGCCTCGCCGGGCACGGCGCGGTCGCCGTGATGGCGCACGGCGGCGTCTTCGAGGTGCCGATCACCCCGCAGCGCCCGGTCCATGTCGACCCCCAGGCGTACGTCGCGCACCACGGTGACGTCCGCAACAAGCTGTCCACGGCGCTCGGCTGGCGCGACATGGTGGGCCGCGGCTCCGGCGAGGCGTTCCAGCTGGAGCTGAGCGGCAGTGGTGCGGTGTACGTCCAGGCGTCCGAGGAGAAGCTGTGACCACCTACCCGGGCGCCGGCCCCGTCGTGTACGACCCGATGACGCTGCCGGCCGACGACAACGTCGACAAGTACACCTTCTGCGTGGAGCTCAAGGGGAGCCAGTGGTTCCTGCAGAAGGGGAAGATGATCGCGTACTACGGCTCGATCGCGTTCAACGGTGTGGGACACGGCCGCCTCGACCGTCTCGTCCGCACGTCCTTCCATTCGCCTCTGCACGCGAGCGACTGGGTGGTGGCCGACGGCTCCGGCAAGATGCTCCTCGCCGACCGGGCCTTCGATGTGAATTCCTACGACCTGGACAACGGCAATCTGACCATTCGCTCGGGCAATCTCCTCGCTTTTCAGCCAAGTCTCGCGCTCAAGCAGTCGATCATTCCCGGCTTCCTGACGCTCATCGGAACCGGCACGTTCGTGGCCGCGTCCAACGGTCCGGTGGTGTTCATGGAACCGCCGATCCGGGTGGACCCCCAGGCACTGGTGGGCTGGGCCGACTGCCCGGCCCCGTGCCATCACTACGACCACGGGTATCTGACCGGAGTATGGGGCGGTCTACGTGCACTGACGGGCCTCGGCGGGGCCTCCGGGGAGGAGCACCAGTTCGAGTTCTTCGGAGCGGGCACCGTGCTGCTCCAGTCCTCGGAGACGCTCATGGCGGAGCAGGCCACGGGAGCGGTTCCGCACGAGCCCGGCGTACCGAGCGGTGGCGGAGGGGTACCCGGTCATCAGGGACAGCCGGGGACACCGCGCCTTCCCGGACAGCTGGGTGATCTCCAGCGCCGCTTCGGGCTGTGAGCGGTAGTCTGCGGAGTGTGACGTCGAACGCGTGCGCACTGTCACACCACCTCGACTAGTACACCTTTCAACCTTTTAGGTAGACTTCATTCATGGAGACCGAGACGGCCACGCGCTGGCTGACCGATGCGGAGCAGTGCGCCTGGCGCACCCAGCTGGAGGTCAACAGGCTGTTGACGCACCAGCTCGAAAAGGATCTGCAACCGTTCGGCCTGACGATCAACGACTACGAGATCCTGGTGAACCTCTCGGAGTCGGAGGGCATGCGGATGCGCATGAGCGACCTCGCCGCCGCCACCCTCCAGTCCAAGAGCCGCCTCTCGCACCAGATCACCCGTATGGAGAACGCGAGCCTGGTACGCCGCGAGAACTGCGAGTCCGACCGGCGGGGTCTGTTCGCCGTTCTGACGAACCACGGCCTGGAGACGATGAGAAAGGTCGCGCCCCACCATGTGGCGTCCGTGCGGAGGCACTTCATCGATCTGCTCTCCCCGGACGAGCTGGAACAACTGCACAAGTCCCTGCTCCCGATCGCGGAGCACCTGAGGGGCCAGCGGGGCAGGCCGTAGGGCCGCCCCGTCCGACGCCTCACCTCACGAAGCCACGGGTTCGGTCGGCGGTTGCGCGGCATCCGCCGACCGTCCCGGGATGCGTCCGAAGGGCACGGCGGCCAGCGCCGCCGCGCAGGTGACCGCCCCTGACACCGCGAAGCACAGCCACAGCGGCAGCCGGCCCACCAGCGCCCCCGCCGCCGCCGAACCGGCCGAACCGCCCGCGTTGACCGCGGTGTTGACCCAGGCTCCGGCCCGGGTGCGCAAGCCCGGCGGGGCCGAGGCGTCCGCGAGCAGATAAGCCGTGGTGAGGGCCGGGGCGATGAACAGGCCCGCACAGGCCCCGGCCACCGTGAGCGAGGCGAGGCCGGGGGCCAGGCCCGCCACGGCGACCACCAGCCCGGGAGCCAGAGCGAGCAGCGGCAGCCGGGCTCGCGCGCTCACCCGCCAGTCGACCGCCCCGTTCAGCAGTCCGCCGACCACACTGCCCGCGGACAGCGCCGCCAGCACCCACGCCGCGGCGGAGTCGTCGTACCGCCGCTCCTGGGCGAAGGCCAGGACCAGCAGTTCGAGCGCGCCGACCGCGAGCCCCGCCCCGGCGGCCCCCAGCACGGGCGACGCCAGGCCCCGCGCCCTGCGCGACCGCCCCCCGGAACGCCTCGCCTCCACGGCATCGGGGCGGGCACCGGCCACCGCCGGGGACGCGACGAAGGCGACGGTCCCGGCCGCCACCAGCAGCGCGCTGACCGCCACCGCGGCCGCGGGCGGGGCCCAGCGCACCACTACGCCCACGAGCAGCGGCCCGGACACGAACAGCAGTTCCTCGGCCACCCCGTCGAGCCCGTACGCGCGCTGCAGCAACCGCCGGTCGTCGACGAGTTCGCGCCACACGGTTCGCATGGTGGGGCCCAGCGGGGGCGGGAAGGCACCGGCGGCGACGGCCAGGGCACCGAGCAGCAGCGCCGGGGCGCCGGGCCGCAGGGTCGCGGCGGCGAGCACCGCCAGCAGCCCCGCGTAGCCGAACGCCATCGGGATCAGGGCCCGCCGCGGCCCGTAGCGGTCGACGAGCGCCGCCCGCAGCGGTGAGAGGAGGACCGTCATGGCCCCGAAGAGCGCCAGGACCGTACCGGCCAGGGCATAGGACCCGGTCGCCCGGGTCAGGGACAACATGACGGCGAGGGACACCATCCCGTACGACAGCCGGCCGGCCAGCGCGGCGACGAAGGTACGGCGGGCATACGGGACACGCAGAACGGCGGCATACGAGGGCCGCGCGGAAGGGGGTGCGGACACGGGGTTCCTCTACGGGAGGCACGGACGGGACGCCTGAGCGCCGCGACGGGTCACGGCCGACTGCCGTATGCCGATCGCGGACCGGGGCGGGTCCTAGGCCAAGAGGAGGAACACGCGGGGCACGCTACCAGCGAGCACCCGAACGGACCACGGATTTCCGGCCTGCCACGAGACTCCGGACGTCACGGGGCTCCGCGGACTCGGGGTTCCGGCAGCCACGCGCCTTCCAGCCGGCCACCGGCCCCCGGCAGCCACACGCCTTCCGCCCGGCCACCGGCCCCCGGCAACCACACGCCTTCCGCCCGGCCACCGGCCCCCGGCAACCACACGCCTTCCGCCCGGCCACCGGCCCCCGGCAGCCACACGCCTTCCGCCCGGCCACCGGCCCCCGGCAACCACACGCCTTCCGCCCGGCCACCGGCGTATCCCGGCGGCCACGAGCCTCCCGGCGTCCGGGCGCGGCCCGGCCCGTCAACCGTTCGTCAGGCCCGCCACCAGTTCGTCCGCGGCCCGGTAGGGATCCAGTTCGCCCGCCACGATCCGCTCGGCCAGGGCGCCCAGCCGGCGGTCGCCGTGGAGGTCGCCGATCCGCTCCCGCAGGGCCGTCACCGCGATCGTCTCGACCTCGTGGGCGGCGCGGGCCAGCCGGCGCTCCGTGAGCACGCCCCGCTCCTCCATCCACGCCCGGTGCTTCTCCAGCGCCTCGACGACCTCGTCGACGCCCTCGGCGCGCGCCGCGACGGTCTTCACGATCGGCGGGCGCCAGTCGCCCGGGGTCCGCGACTCCCCGAGCCCCAGCATGTGGTTCAGCTCGCGCGCGGTCGCGTCCGCGCCGTCCCGGTCGGCCTTGTTGACCACGTACACATCGCCGATCTCCAGGATGCCCGCCTTCGCGGCCTGGATGCCGTCGCCCATCCCGGGGGCCAGCAGGACGACCGAGGTGTCCGCCTCGGAGGCGATCTCCACCTCCGACTGGCCGACGCCCACCGTCTCCACCAGGACCACGTCGCAGCCCGCCGCGTCCAGCACCCGGATCGCCTGCGGGGCGGCCCAGGCGAGGCCGCCGAGATGGCCGCGCGTGGCCATGGAGCGGATGTACACACCGGGGTCGGACGCGTGCTCCGACATCCGGACGCGGTCGCCGAGCAGCGCGCCGCCCGAGAAGGGCGAGGACGGGTCCACGGCCAGGACGCCGACCCGTTTGCCCTGCTTGCGGTACGCGGTCACGAGCGCCGACGTGGAGGTGGACTTGCCCACGCCCGGGGAACCCGTCAGGCCCACGACGTAGGCGTTGCCCGTCAGCGGGGCCAGGGCCGCCATGACCTCCCTGAGCTGCGGGGACGCCCCCTCCACCAGGGAGATCAGCCGGGCCACGGCACGCGGCTTGCCTTCCCTGGCCTGGGCCACCAGCGAGGAGACGTCCTGCATCACAGCTCCGTTCACGCGTTCACGACGTTCACGTCTAGAGGTCGAGTCGAGGCCGTTCAGGCCTTGGGTACCCGCACGATCAGCGCGTCGCCCTGGCCGCCGCCACCGCACAGCGCGGCCGCGCCGACGCCGCCGCCGCGCCGCCGGAGCTCCAGCGCGAGGTGGAGGACGATCCGGGCGCCGGACATGCCGATCGGGTGGCCGAGGGCAATCGCACCGCCATGGACATTCACCTTTTCGGTGGAAACCCCAAGGTCCTTCATTGACTGCACGGCGACCGCCGCGAACGCCTCGTTGATCTCGATCAGATCGAGGTCCGAGACCTCCAGGCCCTCCTTCTTCAGCGCGTGCAGGATCGCGTTCGACGGCTGCGACTGGAGCGAGTTGTCCGGACCCGCCACATTGCCGTGGGCGCCGATCTCGGCGATCCACTCCAGGCCCAGCTCCTGCGCCTTGGCCTTGCTCATGACGACCACGGCCGCCGCGCCGTCCGAGATCTGCGAGGAGGAGCCGGCCGTGATGGTGCCGTCCTTGGTGAAGGCCGGACGCAGCTTCGCCAGCGTCTGAACCGTCGTGTCGCCGCGGATGCCCTCGTCCTTGCTGAAGACGACGGGCTCGCCCTTGCGCTGCGGTACCTCCACCGGAGTGATCTCGGCCTCGAAGATGCCGTTCTTCTGGGCGGCCGCGGCCCGCTGGTGGGACAGGGCGGCGATCTCGTCCTGCTCCGTGCGGCCGAGACCCAGACGGGTGTTGTGACGCTCCGTGGACTCGCCCATGGGGATGCCGTCGAACGCGTCGGTCAGACCGTCGTAGGCCATCGCGTCGAGCATCTGGACGGCGCCGTACTTGAAGCCCTCGCGGGACTTCGGCAGCAGGTGGGGGGCGTTGGTCATGGACTCCTGGCCGCCCGCGACGATCACGTCGAACTCACCCGCGCGGATCAGCTGGTCGGCGAGCGCGATCGCGTCCAGACCGGACAGGCACACCTTGTTGACCGTCAGGGCCGGCACGGTCATCGGGATGCCGGCCTTCACCGCGGCCTGGCGCGCCGGGATCTGCCCCGCCCCGGCCTGCAGCACCTGGCCCATGATCACGTACTGCACCTGGTCGCCGCCGATCCCCGCACGGTCGAGGGCGGCCTTGATCGCGAAGCCGCCGAGGTCGGCTCCGGAGAAGGACTTCAGCGAGCCGAGGAGCCGCCCCATCGGGGTGCGGGCACCCGCGACGATGACGGAGGTCGTGCTGTTCGTTCCAGACATGAGCTGCGATCCCCTTCCGGCCTGCACAGCCGAGGAGTGAACGAGGGTTTACTTCGAATGTACTGAGCGGTACCGCACCCCGTCATCGGGCTGTCAGTGTGATCGCGCGCACGTTGCGTAACCACGGCCGGAGCGCTGCACTGATTCCATGCTGACGCGAATCGACCACATTGGAATCGCCTGTTTCGACCTGGAGAAGACGGTCGAGTTCTACACCTCGACGTACGGCTTCACGGTGTTCCACACCGAGGTCAACGAGGAGCAGGGCGTGCGCGAGGCCATGTTGAAGATCAACAACACGGATGACGGCGGCGCCTCCTACCTCCAGCTCCTCGAACCCGTCCGCGAGGACTCCACCGTGGCCAAATGGCTGGCGAAGAACGGCGAGGGCGTGCACCACATCGCCTTCGGCACGGCGGACGTGGACGGGGACTCGGCCGCCATCCGGGACAAGGGCGTACGCGTCCTGTACGAGGAGCCGCGACGTGGTTCCATGGGGTCGCGGATCACGTTCCTGCACCCCAAGGATTCCCATGGCGTCCTCACAGAACTCGTCACATCGGCGGCCGTTGAGTCACCTGAGCACTGACTCCCGTACATAAGGGCCGGTAGGGTTGGGGCCGGTCGTCGCTCCACCAGGGCGACCGCGTCCCGTCGTGACGACGGGACGGGAGACCGGGGTCCGGGTTTTCGGGGGACGAGCGTCGGGGCGGCAGCCCATGCTCCGCCGTTGATCTGACACCATTCCCCGGGGGCTCCGTTCGGCGGATGAACGGGGCTCGTTTGGAGAGACTTGCGACCAGGGGACGGATGGGACCGCGCAGTGCGGGGCTACGAACGCCAGGAGCGAGAGCCGGCGGCTGACGTCGACCACCTCTCTCGGTTCGAGGCCGAGATGGAGCGGCTGAAGACCGAGCGGGAAAAGGCGATCCAGCACGCCGAGGACCTCGGCTACCAGGTCGAGGTGCTGCGCGCCAAGCTGCACGAGGCGCGCCGCACGCTCATGACCCGTCCCGCCTACGACGGGGCCGACCTCGGCTATCAGGCCGAGCAGATGCTCCGTACGGCGCAGATGCAGGCGGACCAGCTGCGGGCGGACGCGGAGCGCGAGCTGAGCCAGGCCCGCGCGCAGACGCAGCGCATCCTCCAGGAGCACGCCGAGCAGGTCGCCCGCCTCCAGGCGGAGCTGCACGCGGAGGCGGTCACCCGCCGCCAGCAGCTGGACCAGGAGCTGGCGGAGCGCCGGCAGACCGTCGAGTCGCACGTCAACGAGAACGTGGCGTGGGCGGAGCAGCTGCGCGCCCGCTCCGAGTCGCAGGCCCGCCGGCTGGTCGAGGAGTCGCGCGCCGAGGCCGAGCAGTCCCTGGCCGCCGCCCGCGCCGAGGCCGAGCGGCTCACCGCCGAGGCCCGGCAGCGGCTGCAGAGCGAGTCCGAGGGCGCCCGCGCCGAGGCCGACCAGCTCCTGCGCCGGGCCCGCGCGGACGCCGAGCGGCTGCTCGACGCCGCGTCCACCCAGGCCCAGGAGGCCACCGACCACGCCGAGCAGCTGCGGTCCGCCACCGCGAGCGAGTCGGACGCCGCCCGCCGTCAGGCGACGGAGCTGAGCCGGGCCGCCGAGCAGCGGATGGCGGAGGCCGAGACGGCCCTGCGCGAGGCGCGTACCGAGGCCGACCGGGCCGTCACCGAGGCGAAGGATGCCGCCGCCAAGGCCCTCGCCGGTGCCGAGTCGACCAACGAGCAGCGCACCCGCACCGCCAAGGAGCAGGTCGCCCGGCTGGTCAGCGAGGCCACCAAGGAGGCGGAGGCCACCAAGGCCGAGGCCGAGCAGGTGGTCGCGGACGCGCGTGCCGAGGCCGAGAAGATCGTCACCGAGGCCGCCGAGAAGGCCCGCAGCATCACCGCCGAGGAGACCGCCTCCCAGCTCGCCAAGACCGCTCGTACGGCCGAGGACGTCCTCACCAAGGCGTCGGAGGACGCCAAGGCGACCACCAAGGCCGCCGCCGAGGAGGCCGAGCGGATCCGCCGGGAGGCGGAGACCGAGGCGGACCGGCTGCGCGCCGAGGCGCACGACATCTCGGAGCAGCTCAAGGGCGCGGCGAAGGACGACACCAAGGAGTACCGCGCCAAGACCGTCGAGCTACAGGAGGAGGCCCGGCGGCTGCGCGGCGAGGCCGAGCAGCTCCGCTCCGAGGCGGTCGCCGAGGGCGAGAAGATCCGCGCCGAGGCCCGGCGCGAGGCCGTCCAGCAGATCGAGGAGGCGGCCAGGACCGCCGAGGAGCTGCTCGCCAAGGCGAAGGCCGACGCGGACGAGCTGCGCCAGAGCGCCGGCACCGACAGCGAGAAGGTCCGCGCCGAGGCCATCGACCGCGCCTCGCTGCTGCGCCGCCAGGCCGAGGAGACCCTGGAGCGCGCCCGCACGGAGGCCGAGACCCAGCGCGCCGAGGCCGTCGAGCTGTCGGACGCGATCAAGGAGCAGGCGGAGAAGGCCGCCCGCGAGCTGCGCGAGGAGACCGAGCGGGCCGTCCAGGCGCGCCGCACGGAGGCCGCCGAGGAGCTGGCCCGTGTCCAGGCCGAGGCCGAGCAGCGGCTCGCCTCCGCCGAACAGGCGCTCTCCGACGCACGGGCGGAGGCCGAGCGGATCCGCCGCGAGGCCGTCGACGAGGCCGACCGGCTGCGTGCCGAGGCCGCCGAGCGCAGCCGTACGCTCCAGGCGCAGGCCGGGGCCGAGGCCGACCGGCTGCGCACGGAGGCCGCCGCCGACGCGTCCGCCTCCCGCGCCGAGGGCGAGGCCATCGCCGTACGTCTGCGGTCGGACGCGGCGGCCGAGGCCGAGCGGCTGAAGGTGGAGGCGCAGGACACCGCCGACCGGGTCCGGGCCGAGGCCCAGGCCGCCGCCGAGCGGCTGGCCGCCGAGGCCACGGAGACGCTCGCCGCCGCCCAGGAGGAGGCCGCCCGGCGCCGCCGCGAGGCCGAGGAACTGCTCGGCGGCGCACGCCAGGAGGCCGACCAGGAGCGCGAGCGGGCCCGCGCGCAGAGCGAGGAACTGCTCGCGGTGGCGCGCGCCCGCGTCGAGGAGGCCCAGGCCGAGGCCGTACGCCTGGTGGAGGAGGCCGACCGGCGCGCCACCGAGATGGTGTCGGCCGCCGAGCTCCACGCCCAGCAGGTGCGGGACTCCGTGGCCGGGCTGCACGAGCAGGCCCAGGACGAGATCACCGGACTGCGCTCGGCCGCCGAGCACGCGGCGGAGCGGACGCGCGCCGAGGCGCAGGAGGAGGCCGACCGGGTCCGCGCCGACGCCCACGCGGAGCGCGAGCGGGCCACCGAGGACGCGAACCGCGTCCGCCGGCAGGCTGCCGAGGAGACGGACGCCGCCAAGTCGCTGGCCGAGCGGACGGTCACGGAGGCGATCGCCGAGGCCGAGCGGGTCCGCTCGGACGCCACCGAGCACGCCCAGCGCGCCCGGACCGAGGCGTCGGACACCATCGCCACCGCCGAGCAGGACGCGGCGCGCACCCGCGCGCAGGCGCGCGAGGACGCGAACCGGATCCGTTCGGACGCGGCCACGCAGGCGGACGCCCTCATCACCGAGGCGGCGTCGGAGGCCGAGCGGCTGACCGTGGAGACCGCCGCCGAGGCCGAGCGGGTCCGGGCCGAGTCCGTGGCCACGGCCGACGCGCTCCTTGCGGAGGCCACCGGCGAGGCGGAGCGGCTGCGGGCGGAGGCCGCCGAGACGGTCGGGTCCGCGCAGGCGCACGCCGAGCGTGTCCGCGGCGAGTCGGAGCGGCTGCGGGCCGGGGCGGAGGCGGAGGCCGAGCGGGTCACCACGGCCGCGCGCGAGGAGGCCGGCCACACCCTGGACGAGGCGCGCAGGGATGCCAACAAGCGGCGTTCCGAGGCGGCCGAACAGGTGGACACGCTGATCTCGGAGACCGCGGCCGAGGCCGACAAGCTGCTCGCGGAGGCCCAGCAGACCGCGCGCACGACGACGGCGGAGGCCGAGGCGCAGGCGGACACGATGGTGGGTGCCGCGCGCAAGGAGGCCGAGCGCCTGGTCGCCGAGGCGACGGTCGAGGGCAACACGCTGGTGGAGCGGGCCCGGTCGGACGCGGACGAACTGCTCGTCGGCGCGCGCCGGGACGCGACCGCGACCCGGGAACGCACGGAGGAGCTGCGCCAGCGCGTCACCGCGGAGGTCGAGGAGCTGCACGAGCGGGCGCGGCGCGAGTCGGCCGAGGCGATGAAGTCGGCGGGCGAGCGGTGCGACGCGCTGGTCAAGGCCGCCGAGGAACAGCTTCAGACGGCCAAGGCCGAGGCGGAGGAGACCCTCTCGGAGGCCGACTCCGAGGCGGGCAAGGTCCGTATCGCCGCGGTCAAGAAGGCGGAGGGCTTGCTGAAGGAGGCCGAGCAGAAGAAGGCCACGCTGGTCGCCGAGGCCGAGCAGATCAAGGCCGAGGCCATCCGCGAGGCCCGCAAGGCCGTCGAGGAGGGCAAGCGGGAACTGGAGATCCTGGTGCGCCGGCGTGCGGACATCAACACGGAGATCTCCCGCGTCCAGGACGTCCTGGAGGCGCTGGAGTCCTTCGAGGCGCCGTCCGGTGGCAAGGACGGCGGTGTCAAGGCCGGAGCCGCTGCGGGCGCGACCCGTTCGGGTGGCAAAGCGTCAGAAGGGTAGCCAGAAGCGCCGATTCTGTGCTTGCCGGGACACGTTTCCCACAGGTCCTGGCAAGCCCCCCGACAGTCAGCCACCCAAAAGAGGTGTCATTCTCCAGATCAAACACGCATCCGCTCGATGACACGCCGCATCGAGCCCTAGGATTCCCTTATCACCTCACTGGTCTCATTCGACAGGAACCCCATGAGCGACACTTCCCCCTACGGCTTCGAGCTTGTGCGGCGTGGGTACGACCGCGCTCAGGTGGACGAACGGATCTCCAAGCTCGTCTCCGACCGTGACAGTGCTCTCGCGCGCATCACCGCGCTGGAGAAGCGCATCGAGGAGCTCCACCTCGAGACGCAGAACGCCCAGGCCCAGGTCAGCGACGCGGAGCCGTCGTACGCGGGTCTCGGCGCACGCGTCGAGAAGATCCTCCGTCTCGCCGAGGAGGAGGCCAAGGACCTGCGCGAGGAGGCCCGCCGCGCCGCCGAACAGCACCGTGAGCTGGCCGAGTCGGCGGCCCAGCAGGTGCGCAACGACGCGGAGTCCTTCGCTGCGGAGCGCAAGGCCAAGGCCGAGGACGAGGGCGTCCGGATCGTCGACAAGGCCAAGAGCGACGCCTCGCAGCTGCGTACCGAGGCGCAGAAGGACGCGCAGTCCAAGCGCGAGGAGGCGGACGCCCTCTTCGAGGAGACCCGCGCCAAGGCCGCGCAGGCCGCCGCCGACTTCGAGACGAACCTCGCCAAGCGGCGCGAGCAGTCCGAGCGTGACCTGGCGTCCCGTCAGGCCAAGGCCGAGAAGCGGCTGGCCGAGATCGAGCACCGTGCCGAGCAGCTGCGCCTGGAGGCGGAGAAGCTGCGTACGGACGCCGATCGCCGCGCCCGCCAGACGGTGGAGACGGCCCAGCGCCAGGCCGAGGACATCGTGGCCGACGCCAACGCCAAGGCCGACCGCATCCGCTCGGAATCCGAGCGCGAGCTGGCCGCCCTGACGAACCGTCGCGACTCCATCAACGCCCAGCTCACGAACGTCCGCGAGATGCTCGCGACGCTCACGGGCGCGGCGGTGGCCGCCGCGGGCGCACCGGCCGAGGACGAGCCGATCTCCCGTGGGGTTCCGGCGCAGCAGACCCGGTAACACCTGACCGGCCGTCTGGACAGGGCCCGCACCCGAGGGGTGCGGGCCCTGTCGTACGCGGGCTCCTTCCGTACGGCCCCGGCCGTGGGGACCAGACGACCTGCCGCTCAGACCCAAGCCTGTCTGCATCCGCCGGCCCGAGGACCCGCTCACCCTCGAAGAGATCGACCTGCGCGACCGGCTCCAGGCCCAGCCCCACCCGAACGCCACAGACACCCCCGTGGATGACGTCGCGATCGTACGCGCGAAGGTGTACGACGAACTCCTCACGCTAGGACTCCACCCGGAAAGGCTCCGCCCCTGAACGCCTCACTCGCAGAAGCACTGTCCGGCGTCCTGCTCCTGGCGGTGCTGGCCTGCGCGGTGATCCGGCCATGGGGCTGGCCGGAGGCCGTCGTGGCCGTCCCCGCCGCCGGGGTGGTCATCGCCACCGGCGCGATCTCGCTCGACCACGCGGCGGCCGAGGCCGCCCGGCTGGGCCCGGTGATCGGCTTCCTCGCGGCCGTCCTGGTCCTGGCCCAGCTGTGCGACGACGAGGGCCTGTTCCACGCCTGCGGCGCCTGGATGGCCCGCAGGGCGGCCGGCCGGCCCCGTCGGCTTCTCGTCTTCGTCTTCGTGACGGCCTCGCTGATCACCGCGGTGCTCAGCCTAGACGCCACGGTGGTGCTGCTGACCCCGGTGGTGTTCGCCACCGCCGCCCGGCTGGGCGCCCGCGCGAAGCCGCACGTCTACGCCTGCACCCACCTGTCCAACACCGCCTCGCTCCTGCTGCCGGTCTCCAACCTGACCAACCTGCTGGCGTTCGCCGCCAGCGGCCTGGCCTTCACCCGCTTCGCCGCGTTGATGGCGCTGCCCTGGCTGGTCGCGATCGGCGCCGAGTACGTGGTGATCCGCCGCTTCTTCGTCACCGACCTGGACGCGGGCGCCGAGGCCCCGCCCGCCGACGAGCCCCGCGAACTGCCGCTGTTCGCCCTGCTCACGGTTGCGGGCACCCTGGCGGGCTTCGTGCTGACCTCGGCGGTCGGCATCAACCCGGCCTGGGCGGCGGCCGCGGGCGCCGCCGTCCTGGCGGCCCGTGCCCTGGCCCGGCGCCGCACCACCCCCACGGCGATCGTTCGGGCCGCAGCCCTCCCGTTCTGCGCCTTCGTCCTGGCGCTGGGCATCGTGGTCCGCGCGGTCGTCGACAACGGACTCGCGGGCGCGCTGGGCCATCTGGTGCCCGGCGGCACCGGCCTGGCGGCCCTTCTGGCCATCGCGGCACTGGCTGCCGTACTGGCGAACGTCATCAACAACCTGCCCGCCGTCCTGGTACTGCTGCCACTGACCGCCCCCACCGGCCCGGGCGCCGTCCTGGCCGTGCTCCTCGGCGTGAACATCGGCCCGAACCTCACCTACGCCGGCTCGCTGGCCACCCTGCTGTGGCGGCGCATCGTGCGTGAACACGACACGGACGTAGAGCTGGGCGAGTTCACCCGGCTCGGCCTGTTCGCCGTGCCCGCCGCCCTACTGCTCGCGGTGGTGGCACTGTGGGTCTCGCTCCAATCGATCGGAGGCTGAACACCCGTGACCGTCATCGTCTGGATCGTGGAGGGCACCTGGCCCGCCTGCGTCGACGCCGCGCGCACCCACACGCCCGCAGACGCCGACCTGGTGCTGCTGCACGTCACCGGCCACGAGGTGCCGGGCACCGCACACGGCGCCCACGCCGGACTACTGGGCCGCGCACGCCCCGACCGCGACCCCGGCACCGCAGTGGAACACCTGGCCGCCGCCTCGGCAGAACAGCTCCTGGCCAGAGCGGCCGAGCGGCTGGGACGCCCGTGTACCCGGCAAGAGCGCTCGGGCCGCGTCGAAGGGGAAGTCGTGGCCGCCGCAGAAGGCGCCGACCTGCTCATCCTCGCCCGAGACGGCGACCGCACCCACCTCGGCCCCCGCAGCCTCGGCCCCGCCAGCCGCTTCATCGTCGACCACGCCCCCTGCCCCGTCCTGCTGGTCTGGCCAGAGTCCGCCCCCGGCACGGCCACCGTCCCGCCACCGCCACCCCACCCGCCGCACCATCGCTAGTGCTGCGACCGGAAAGGTTCACCGGCTCAAGATCAAGTCCTTAGCGCCAACGGCTGTACCGATGGTCCCCACGGCCGGTCCCCCAGGGCGGTCTCGGGATCATGGTGCTGTGGGTGGCCGGGGGTGCGTCCTGCTGAGGAGACGAGACGCCCGAGCATCCGGCCGCCGTCCCGCCCCCGCGCCGTGGGCGCCGCTGACCGGGCAGGGCCGCCGCTTCCCAGGGGAGGGGCCGGTTCACGCCGGTGAGCTGCGAGATTTTACATTCTCTTGAGTGGAACCGTCAGCGCCCGGATATCCTCCTAACCCTTACGGGGGCAGTGTGGGCCCCGACGTCCTGAACCTTTCGATGGGTGCGGAGCATGATCGAGGCAGTCGGCCTGACGAAGCGCTACGGCGACAAGACGGCCGTGTACAACCTTTCCTTCCAGGTGCGGCCGGGTGCCGTCACCGGCTTTCTCGGGCCCAACGGCTCGGGCAAGTCGACGACCATGCGGATGATCCTCGGCCTGGACAATCCCACCTCCGGGCAGGTGACGATCGGCGGCTACCCGTACCGCAGGCTGCCGAACGCCCCCCGCCAGGTCGGCGCCCTGCTCGACGCCAAGGCCGTGCACGGCGGCCGGTCCGCCCGCAATCACCTGCTCAGCCTGGCCCAGCTGTCCGGTATCCCGGCCCGCCGCGTCGACGAGGTGCTCGGCGTCGTCGGGCTCCAGGACGTGGCCAGGAAGCGGTCCAAGGGCTTCTCCCTCGGTATGGGCCAGCGTCTCGGCATCGCCGCCGCGCTCCTCGGCGATCCCCAGGTGCTGCTGTTCGACGAACCGGTCAACGGCCTCGACCCCGAGGGCATCCTCTGGGTGCGCAATCTGATGAAGGCGCTCGCGGCGGAGGGCCGCACGGTCTTCGTCTCCTCTCATCTGATGAGCGAGATGGCGCTCACCGCCGACCACCTGATCGTGATCGGGCGCGGGCAGTTGCTGGCCGACATGAGCGTCACGGACTTCATCTCGGCCAACTCCGCCGACTTCGCGCGGGTGCGCACACCCGACAGCGAGCCGCAGCAGCGCGAGAAGCTGACCTCCGCGCTCACCGAGGCGGGCGGCCATGTGCTGCCCGAGCAGGACGGCGCGCTGCGGATCACCGGGCTGCCGCTGCCGCGCATCAGCGACATCGCGCACGACAGCGACGTACGCCTGTGGGAGCTGTCGCCGCACCAGGCGTCGCTGGAAGAGGCGTACATGCGGATGACGCAGGCCGCGGTCGACTACCGCTCGACCATCGACCAGAAGGCCGGTCTGATGCAGCCGCTGCCGCCTGGCGTGCAGCCTCCGTCGCCGGTGCCGGGGCAGGGCCAGCCGGGCTGGTACGCCCCGCCGCCGCCCCAGCAGGGCGGGCAGCCGTTCGCGCTGCCCGGGCAGCCGCCCGCGAGCCCCTACGGCGGTCCGGGCACGCCCGCCGCGAACGGGCAGCCGAACCCCTACGCACAGCCGGCCCCGCAGCACCAGGCCCCGGCCGCCACGGCCCCGGCCACGGCTCCCGCGGCCCCGGCCGCCACGCCCACCCCCGCGGCCCCGCAGCCGCCCGCGCAGCCGGCGGCCGCCACTCCCCCCGCCCCGGCCGCCGCCCCGGCTCCCGCTCCCGCCCCTGCCGCCGACCTGACCAAGTCCGAGGACGCCCGATGAGCACGCCCCAGACCCCGATGCCGCAGGCCGCGCCCGCCTGGCAGCCGGCCCCCGGCTCCGCGTATCCCACCTACACCTCACCGATCCCCGTGGTGCGCACCCACCTCGGGCACGCCATCGCCTCGGAGTGGACGAAGATCAGGTCGGTGCGCTCCACGATGTGGACGCTGGGCGTGTTCGTGCTGCTCGTGGTCGGCATCGGCCTGCTGGTCGCCGCGCTGGTGGCCGCCCACGCCGGGGCGGGGGAGCTGACCGGGCAGAACCCGCTGTCGTTCGGCGTCTTCGGGCTGCTGCTCGGCAGCATGTGCCTCATCACGCTCGGCGTGCTGACCACGGCCTCGGAGTACGGCACCGGCATGATCCGGACCACGATGGTCGCCTGCCCCTCCCGCGGACGGGTGCTGGCGGCGAAGGCGGTGGTGTTCTTCGCGGTCGCGTTCACCGTGACCCTGGTCTCCGTCGCCCTCGTCGCCCTCGCCGACGTGGCCCTGCTCGACGGCGCCCGGACGCCTTCCGGCGGGGAGTGGCTGAAGGGCACGCTCGGCATCTCGCTCTATCTCGCGCTGCTCGGGCTGCTCTCGCTCGCCGTCGGCTCGGTCATCCGGCACTCGGCGGGCGCCATCACCGTCATGATCGGCCTTGTGCTGGCGCCGCTGGTCATCGCGCTGTTCATGTTCTCGGACTCCCTCGACGGCCTGCGCAAGGCCCTGTTCGAGTACTCGATCCCGAACCAGCTCAGCGTCTTCTACTCCAACTCCCTTACCTCGTCGGGCCCGTCCGGCTGGGACCCGCTGTGGATCATCGCGGTGGTGACCGCCGCCGTCTTCGCGGGCGCGTGGCTGCTGCTGGAGCGGCGGGACGTGTAGTCAGTCCTTCAGAGCTCCGAACTCTCAGGCCTCAGTACCTCGGCGCGTGACGGGACCGCTGCACCCGCGTGGTGCGGCGGTCCTTCGCGTTCCAGCACGCCCGGTGCCAGTGCCGGCGGTCTTCCACGCCGGCGTGCTCGGGCCAGGCCACCACGTGCGGGACGCCGGAGGGGATCACCTGGTCGCAGCCCGGGCAGCGGTAGGTCTTGCCCTCGGCCGCGGCGCCCGCCACATGGCGCACGCTCCACTCCTCGCCGCGCCAGCTCTCGGTGGTCTGCCGGCCTCCGAAGCGGGGCTGGTCGTCCCCGTCCGCGCTCCGGCCGGACGAGCCTGAGCCCTTGGGGCGGTTGCGACGCGGAGACACGGAACACCTCACGGAGCCATCCGGGGAGCAGGAACGTATCCAGCCTACGCGGGCCCCGCGGGGGTACGCGTACGTATCCAACCCTGACAGACCCCCCTCCCACCGGCCGATTACGTAGACAATCCGCAAATCTCCTCGTGAGGCCGTGACTTGGGCACATGTCAGGCAGTTATGCCGGGCGGGGGAGCTCCGTGTCGGAGCCAGGAAAGCAGGAAAATGCCATGCGCGTAGGAAGTTTTGTACTGGCGGCCCGGTTTCCGGGCCAGGGGCAGGGGGAGGCGCTGCATCGTGCGGTGCGGTCCGCCGACGTGGCCGAGGAGGCGGGCCTCGACGCGGTATGGCTGGCCGAGCACCACTTCGTGCCGTACGGGACGTGCCCCTCCGCCGTCACCCTGGCGGCCCTCCTGCTGGGCCGCACCCGCCGGATCCGGGTCGGCACGGCGGTGAGCGTGCTGCCCACCTCCCACCCGGTGGCGCTCGGCGAGCAGGCCGCGCTGCTGCACCTCACCACGGGCGGGCGCTTCTCCCTCGGGGTGGGGCGCGGCGGCCCCTGGGTGGACCTGGAGGTCTTCGGCACGGGCCTGCGGGCGTACGAGACGGACTTCCCCGAATCACTCGATCTGCTGGTGCGCTGGCTGCGCGAACCCTCCGTCGCCGCCGCGGGGGAACGATTCACCTTCCGTGAAGTCCCCGTCGTCCCGCGCCCGTCCGAGTCGCTCACCGACACCGAGGGCCCCGAGGTCGTCGTCGCCTGCACCTCACCCGTGAGCGTACGGCTGGCGGCCGAGCGGGGGCTGCCGATGCTCCTCGGCATGCATGTCGGGGACGAGGAGAAGGCGGACATGGTCGCGCTGTGGCGCAGTTGCGCGCACGCGGCCGGGATCGACGCGGACGCGATCGCCCGAGCCGGTCATGTCTCGGCGGGCGTCTGCCAGATCGCCGACCGCCGCACCGACGCGGTCGAGACACTGACGAAGGCGATGCCGGCTTGGCTGAAACTAGGGCTCGACGCGCATGTGACGGTCGACGGCCGGACCCGGACCATGCGGGACCCGCTGGCGTACACCGAACTGCTCTGCGGACTGCACCCGGTGGGCACCCCGCGGCTGTGCGCGGACCGGCTGGCGGCGACCTCGGAGCGCACGGGCATCCGCCGCTTCGCCCTGCTGCTCGAGGGCTCCGGGGACCTCGCGGCCACGGAGGAGAACGTGCGCAGGCTGGGTGCCGAGGTGCTCCCCCAGCTCTGCTGAACCCGCCGGGCCGGGCCCGTCACCCGGGCCCGGCGGGAGCTTGCCGCTCCGGTACAGATGCACCTCCCGCGTACCGAGCGGCAAGCCTTACGGCTTGGTGTGTCTCAGCAGTCGCGCAGTTCCGGCGACTGGTTGAGCAGTTGACCGCGGATCGACGTGAAGCGAGCCAACCTGTCGTCCACTGAGGCGTCCAGCGGGAACACCGCCACCCGGTGGCAGTTCTGGAAGGCCAGGCGCACTCCGAAGTGCCGCTGCAGGGCGCCGCGTATCGCGTCGCTGGCAAGCGCACGCAGCAGCTGTCCACGTGCCTGCTCGTCCGGCGGGGGCGTCTGGTTGTCGGCGAACTCGCCGCCGTCCACCTTCAGCTGGGCCACCAAAGAGCTGATCATCTCCCACGCATAGGGCAGGGAGGTCCGGACGCAGTCGACGAAATCGGCTTCGTCGACCTCGCCTCGCTCGGCCTGTTCAAGTAGGGCCGGTGAGACGTCGAGCGACATGGGTACTCCTCTCGCACCCCGAGACCACAGGGGTTTACGGACAGGGAAGGGAGCTCGCACCATCGAACACGCTGCGTACACGCCGCGCGACCTCCTGGTTACTACCGTAGGCAACGGCCGGGGGCGGCACCAGGAGAATGCGCACAGAGCCGACTCTCATTAGGCACACAACCAGCCATTGGCGAACAGGGGCATCCCGGGTGAAACGGAGGACGTGGGGAGAGCGCCGCCGGAGGGGCCAAGGAGGGCGAATCGCGCCGGGGCGGTGAGGTCGAGTAGCGTTGCCGACCATGCGTCTCGTCATTGCCCGGTGCTCCGTCGACTACGCGGGTCGGCTCACCGCCCACCTTCCCTCCGCACCTCGTCTGATCTTGGTGAAGGCGGACGGCAGCGTCTCGATCCACGCGGACGACCGGGCCTACAAGCCCCTCAACTGGATGTCGCCGCCCTGCACGCTGAAGGAGGGGACGGGGGACGAGGAAGGCGTCTGGACCGTCATCAACAAGACGGGCGAAAAACTGATCATCACGATGGAGGAGGTCCTCCACGACTCCTCGCACGAGCTGGGCGTGGACCCCGGGCTGATCAAGGACGGCGTGGAAGCGCACCTGCAGGAGCTGCTCGCCGACCGCATCGAGACCCTCGGCGAGGGCTACACGCTCATCCGCCGCGAGTACATGACGGCGATCGGCCCGGTGGACATCCTGTGCCGGGACGCCGAGGGCCGGACCGTGGCGATCGAGATCAAGCGGCGCGGCGAGATCGACGGGGTGGAGCAGCTCACGCGCTACCTGGAACTCCTGAACCGCGACCCGCATCTCGCGCCGGTCCGCGGCGTCTTCGCGGCCCAGGAGATCAAGCCCCAGGCCCGCGTCCTCGCCACGGACCGCGGCATCGGCTGCACGGTCCTGGACTACGACGCGCTGCGGGGCATCGAGGACGACAAGCTGCGGCTGTTCTGACCCAGCCGTTCCGGGCTCCGCCGACCGACGGCCGGGGCCGAGCCCGTTCCACAGGGGCTCGGCCCCGGCCGTCGGTCGTGGCGGGCGTCAGACGGCCGCCGCCCCGGAGGAGCCGGAGGACGCCGGGGCGGTGCTGCTCGCGGCGCTGCTCGCGGGGCTGCTGGGCGTCGGGCCGCTCGCCGAGAGGCTGGACGTCGGCGTCATGGTGCCTCCCGTGGTCCCGGCGTTGGCACCGCCGTTCGTACCGCTGGTGGTCCCGTCCGTGGGGCCGCCGCTCGTCCCGTCCGTGGGGCCGCCGCTCGTCCCGCTGGTCGTCCCGTCCGTGGGGCCGCCGTTGGTCCCGCCGGTCGTCCCGTCCGTGGGGCCGCCGTTGGTCCCGCCGGTCGTGCCACCGCCGTGCGACGCGCTGGACGACCCCGACGGCTGGGGCGACTTGGAGGGCGAGCCCGAGGACGTATCGCCACCGGACGGCGTGCCGCGCTGCGGCGACTGGGTGCTCCCCGGCGTTATCGACTCGTCCGAGGTCCCGGGGACGGCGCCCTTGCCCGGGCCGGTCGGGCGGCTCGCGACGCCCACGCCGCCCGAGTCGCCGCCGGACTTGTCCGCGCCGGGGCTGTCGTCGCTGGGGCTCTCGCCGGCCGAGGGGCCCACCCGGACGTTCCCGGACGGGGTGTCGCTGTGGTCGTTGGTCATGCCGAGGGTCACCACGGTGCCGAGCACGGCGACCAGGGCCGCCCCCGCGCCCGCGGCCACCAGATTGCGCCGGGTGCCCCGCACCACACCGCGGAGCCCGCCGGCCCGGGGCACCGCCGCGGGCGTCGCCCGGTAGGTGAGGAGCGTCGCCGTGTCACCGCTCGGCGCGGCCGGCCCGAGGGCAGCCGGTACACCCCTGGGCGGGGACACCGGCCCCTCCTGCCGCGTGCCGGGCGCCTCCTCACCCGTGCGCACGGCGAGCGGCGCCGTGTCCGCACGGTCGGAGACCAGGGCGAGGGCGCGCCGCCCGGCGATCGTGCCGCGCTTGTCGGCGAGGGCGCCGCGCAGCCCGATGGACGCCTCGAGTTCGGCGCGGGCCCGGTCGAGCTGCCCCTCGCAGAGCGCGAGTATGCCCAACTCATGGTGGAAGTAGGCCTGTTCACCGACCTCACCGGCCAGCCGGGACGCCTCCATGCCGGAGCGCAGCGCCCGCTCCCAGGCCCCCCAGTCGAGCCCCGCGGCGAACGCGGGCGCGGCCTGCCGGGCCAGCCGTACGGCGGGGCTCCCGTCCTCGTCCGCTCCGGGCGAGGACGGGGGACCCTCCTGCTCAGCCGGTGCCGGGACCTCGGGGGAGAGGGGCACCAGGACGGTCAGCGCGGCCAGCACGGCGTCCGCTTCGGCCACGACCCTCGCCGGGGTCACGGAGGGGTGTCCGGCCCACCAGGAGTAGTGCTGGGCGGCCTTGACCGCGTACTCCTCCGCCCTGGTCGCGTACCCGGCCGCCTCCAGTTGGGCCGGTACCCCGGCCGCGAGGCGGTAGCGGGAGCCGACCGGGGAGACCAGCGCGCAGTCGGCCAGCTCGGCCAGCGCCGCGTCCGCGTGGGTGTCGTCCACGAGGGCCGGCAGATGGGTCTGGTGGGGCACCTCGCCGCCCAGCGCGACCGCGAACCTGAGCGTCTCGCGCGCCGAGGCGCTGAGCCGGGAGGCGAGCAGCGGGGCGGCCGCGGCGGCCTCGGCGAGGGACGGCAGGGGTACGCCGGGTCCGTCCCCGGCGTCACGGGCGCCGGCCTGCTCGGGCGCCGCGGCGGAGGGGACGTCCTGGAAGACGCCGAACTCGTCGACGGCGTCCTCCTCGGCCCGCTGCCGGTCCCGCTGCCGCAGCAGCGCACCGGCCTGCATGAAGCGCAGCGGCAGCCCCTCGGACTCGAACCACAGGTCGCCCGCCCAGTTCACCTCCTCCTCCGTGAGGTCGCGGCCGACGGCGCGCTCCAGGAGTTCCAGGCTGCCCGCGCGGTCGAGGCCGCCGAGGAAGACCTCCTCCACGTGCGAGTCGGCCGAGGGCGCGGGCACCTCGGGGGTGGCGGAGAGCAGGAAGGCGCACTCGGGCGTCGCGTCGAGCAGTTCGTCGAGCGCGCTGCCGCCGAACTCCAGGTCGTCCAGGACGACGACGGCGCCGATCTCCTGGAGATACCGCGTCAGCTCGTCCCGGCCCGGGCGGAACTGGGGCGCGTCGTACACGGCGGTGAAGAGGTCGTGCAGCAGGTCGCTCGTGGTGCGCCGGTAGCCGGAGAGGCGGACCACACCGTCGGGGGCGAGGTCCGCGCAGTCCTCCGCGACGAGGTCCAGGAGCGCGGTGCGGCCGGAGCCGGACGGGCCGGTGAGCCGGACCGAACGGCCGCGTGCGAGGAGCCGCACCAGCCGCTCCCGCTCCTCCTGGCGCTCCAGCAGGGGCGGCTGCGGCCGGGCCGGACCGGGCGGTACCGGCGGCTTCGCGGAGCGGGCCCGCTCCGCCCGCTCGGCGGCGGTGTGCTTCGCCGGCGGCTCGGGCCGCCGGCCGGGCGGGCACACCTCTATCTCGCTGCCGTCGACGGGGTTGACGGTGACGAGGAAGTCACCCGCCACGAGCGGCACGGTGCGGGCGAGTGCCGGCGCCGGCTGCGCGAAGTCGGATGTCATGGGGTCCCGCGGCGGGCGCTGGCGCGGTGTGCCACGGTCGCCGTCGTGACCGTACTCCTCGGGTCCCGGCTGGTTCGGGTCCATAGGTCCAAGCCCCCCAAAAGCGTTGTGTGCTGAGCCCCTCCCGGCCTTGCCGCACACTGCGCTGTCGCTTCTGGTCCGGTGCCCGCACGAGGGACGCGGGCGGCGGGCACGCGCACCCTAAACCTTCACACAGTATCTCCGACGAACCGGGGTACCGCCCGGTCCGAGACGTCACAGTCTCGTGAGGATTGCGCGTGACGTACGTTTCGTCGGCGTCCACTCCCCTGGCGCCGCGCGCCGGGCGCTCACACCCCGGGCAGTGACTCCACGCCGATGCCGCCCTCGATGGCCAGGATCCGGTGCAGCCGGGTGGCCACCAGCAGGCGCTGCATCTGCGGCGGGACGGCACGCAGCACCAGCCGCCGGCCGCACCGCCCGGCCCGCCGGTGGACGCCCATGATCACCCCGAGCCCGGTGGCGTCCCAGGAGTCCAGTTCGGACAGGTCGAGCACCAGGTCGCCGATCCCGTCGTCGACGGCCGAATGAAGGACCGTACGGGCGTCCGCCGCGCTGCGGACGTCGAGGCGGCCCCCGACGACCAGCTCGGCGTGGTCGCCCCTGATGAACATATGTGCTCCCCGAGAGTGCGTCGTCCGTACTCCGTGTGGTGGCGGTGCTTGTGCAACCTCTGACTGCGCCGAAGGCCATCAGGTTGCCATCTGTAAGCGAACCGATACCAAAATCACCCGATGAGGTGATATCTCAGGAGTACGTGCGGATTCAGTACGTGTAGAAGCCCTGCCCGGTCTTGCGGCCGAAGTCACCGGCGTCCACCATCCGGCGCATCAGCTCCGGCGGGGCGAACTTCTCGTCCTGGGACTCCGTGTAGATGTTGCTCGTGGCGTGCATCAGGATGTCGACGCCGGTGAGGTCGGCCGTGGCCAGCGGCCCCATGGCGTGGCCGAAGCCCAGCTTGCAGGCGAGGTCGATGTCCTCGGCGGTGGCCACACCCGACTCGTACAGCTTGGTCGCCTCGACGACCAGGGCCGAGATGAGACGGGTCGTCACAAAGCCCGCGACGTCACGGTTGACGACGATGCAGGTCTTGCCGACGGACTCGGCGAACTCGCGCGCGGTGGCCAGGGCCTGGTCGCTGGTCTTGTAGCCGCGGACCAGCTCGACGAGCCGCATCATCGGCACCGGGGAGAAGAAGTGCACGCCGACGACGCGCTCCGGGTGCTCGGTGGCCGCCGCGATCTTGGTGATCGGGATGGCGGAGGTGTTGGACGCCAGCACGGTGTCCGCACGCACGAGCTTGTCGAGCGTCCGGAAGATCTCGTGCTTGACCTCGAGCTTCTCGAAGACGGCCTCGACGACGAGGTCCGCGTCGGCGGCGGCGTCCAGATCCGTGGTCGCCGTGATGCGGGCGAGCGCCGCGGCCGCGTCGTCCGCCTCGAGCCCGCCCTTGCTCACGAACTTGTCGTAGGAGCCCTTGATGGCGTCCGTGCCGCGCGTCAGCGCCCCCTCGGTGACGTCACGCAGGACGACGTCCCAGCCCGCCTGGGCCGATACCTGGGCGATACCGGAACCCATGAGTCCGGCTCCGATGACGGCAAGCTTCCGTGCCACTGTGCGACTCCCCTGACGCGCGGTCCGTATAAGGCCTCTCGGCCGGACCCTAGCGCCCTGAAGGCGCTGTGTGACCGGTTAGTAACGCGCGTCACGTCTCACATGACGGACATCACACCGGCACGCGTCATTCCGCCGCCCGGACGGCGTACTTGAGCGTCCGCTCGTCCAACGGCTGCTCCCTGTCCCCCGGAAGAACGACCGCCTCGCGCGCCACCTCATCCCCGATCGCGCGCCGCCCTCCGCGCCGCGCCGTCACCGGCCGTCACCGGCCGGTGCGCCCGGGTGTCCCGGCCGGCCGGGACCGCGGGCACACGGGTGTTCCGCCCGGCCGGGGGCTCACTACGCTGGTCACATGGTCAATCTGACGCGCATCTACACGCGGACCGGCGACAAGGGCAGCACCCACCTCGGGGACATGAGCCGGGTGCCGAAGACCGATCTGCGCATCGCCGCCTACGCGGACGCCAACGAGGCGAACGCGGTGATCGGCACCGCGATCGCGCTGGGCCGCCTCGACGAGGAGGTCGTCAAGGTCCTCACCCGGGTCCAGAACGACCTGTTCGACGTGGGCGCGGACCTGTCGACGCCGGTCACGGAGAACCCGGAGTTCCCGCCCCTGCGGGTCGAGCAGTTCTATGTCGACCGGCTGGAGTCGGACTGCGACCGCTTCCTCGCCGAACTGGAGAAGCTGCGCTCGTTCATCCTGCCCGGCGGCACCCCCGGCGCGGCTCTGCTGCACCAGGCGTGCACGGTCGTACGGCGGGCCGAGCGCTCCACCTGGGCCGCGCTGGAGGCCCACGCCGAGGTGATGAACCCGCTGACCGCGACCTATCTCAACCGGCTGTCGGACCTGCTGTTCATTCTGGCCCGCTACGCCAACAAGGAGACCGGGGACGTGCTGTGGGTCCCGGGCGGGGAGCGCTGACCGGCGCTCCCCCACCGTGCGCCGCCTTTCCGTTCCCGCGCCGGGCCGTATCGCCTCCCTCCCCCATGCCACCTCCCCGCAGGCCGCCTACCGCCGGGTCAGCGTGCGGCCCTCCTCGGCGGTGCCGGCGGCCCGGGACTTCTTGGGGAAGACCAGATACGACAGCGTGATCAGCCCGTAGACGCCCACCGCGCGCAGAGCCACCCACTGGAAGGAGCGCAGGGCGCCGACGTCGGCGCCGCCGCCGACGTACCGGATGGCGAGTTCCAGCAGCGCGAGCGCCACCGCGGCCCCGAGCACGGCCCGCAGCCACAGCTTCGCCTCGTGCCGGGCGCGGGCCCTGCCGTAGCGCGGCGGTTTCGGCGGGGACGGGCCCCCGGCCAGGCGGTGGGCGGCGTGCCCGTCGAGCCACCGGATCAGGTAGGGCCCGTAGGCGACGGTGAAGCCGAGGTACAGCGCCGCGAGTCCATGCTCCCAGCTCGGCGTGGCGCCGTTCTTCAGGTCGATCGCCGTCGCGGCGAACAGCACCAGCTCCAGCAGCGGTTCGCACAGCAGCAGCACCACGCTGGTGCGGCGCCGTTTCAGCAGGTAGCGGACGGCCAGGCCCGCCGCCAGCAGCACCCAGAAGCCGGCCTCACAGGCGACGATCAGTGCGACGATCACGGTGGGCTCCCCTCGCTCGTCCCACCAGGCTCCCGCCCCGGGGCGCACCTGTCGTCGTCGGCGGTGAGGAGGCCGCGGTACATCGAACGGTGCAGTCGGGAACCGTTCCGGGGACGCACGCGGGCGGCCCGTGCGCCGTGTTGGATGAAGCCATGGCCCTTCGACTCCCCCGTCCCCACCGTGACGATGTGCGCATCGCGGTGGGCGGGCTGCTCGGCGGACTGCTGCTGTGGGCCCTCGGGCTCAGCCCCCGCGGGATCCAGGACCCGGCCGTGCTGTGGCCCGCGCGCGGGGCGCTGCTGGTACCGCTCGTCGTCACGGCCGGCTGCGAGCTGCTGCGCCGCACCCGTCCGAAGACCGCCCTGCTGATCGGCACGGCCGCGCTGTGCGCGGACACGGTGACCCAGGGCAGTGTGGCCACCGTCGTGATGTTCACGGACCTGATGTACGCGGCCGTCCTGTACGGCACCCCGTCCTCCGCCCGGCGGCTGCCCTGGATCACGGGGCTGCTCACGGTGGTCGGCGGGGTGCTGCCCCTCGCCCTGTGGCGCGACCCGCGGGGGCTCCTGATCGGTGTCGGGGTCGGCGTGGTCTCCCTCGCGCCCGCCGCCACCGGCTGGATGGTGCGCGGCCACCGCGACGCCGCCGAGGCCGCCCGGCTGCGCGCCGAACAGACCGCGCTGCTCGCCGAGATGGACCGCGCCCAGGCGGTCACCGACGAACGGGCGCGGGTGGCCAGGGAGTTGCACGACATGGTCGCCAACCATCTCTCCGCGATCGCGATCCACTCCACGGCGGCGCTCTCCCTCGACGACCCGGAGACCTCCCGGGACGCGCTCGGCGTCATCCGGGAGAACAGTGTGGCGGGGCTCGCCGAGATGCGGCAGCTCATCGGCATCCTGCGCGCGGACGACCGCGCCCCGGCCGCGACGCCGACCCTCGACGGGCTCGGCGCGATGGTGGAGAACGCGCGCGCCAACGGGCTGGACGTCACGCTCGACGCGCGGTGCGGTCCGGTGCCCGCGCCGGTGGAGCTGGCCGCGTACCGGATCGTGCAGGAGTCCCTGACCAACGCCCTCAAGCACGCCGGCCCGGGCCGTGTCTCGGTGTGCCTCGCCCGGGACGACGATGCCCTCGCCGTGCGGGTGACCAGTCCCTACGGCCGCCCGGACGGTCCGCGCGCCCCCGGTTCCCGGTCCGGGCTCGTCGGAATGCGGGAGCGGGCCGCGCTGCTCGGCGGTACGTTCGACGCCGGCCCACAAGGGGCGCTGTGGTGCGTCCGCGCCGTCCTGCCCCTCACTCTGGGAGACCCCTCGTGATCCGTGTACTCGTCGCCGACGACCAGTCCGCCGTGCGCGCCGGGCTGGTGCTCATCCTGCGCGGTGCGCCCGGCATCGAGGTCGTCGGGGAGGCGGCGGACGGCGAGGAGGCGGTCGCGCTCGCCCGGGAGCTGCGGCCGGATCTGGTGCTGATGGATGTGCAGATGCCGCGTCTGGACGGGGTGTCGGCGACCCGGCAGGTGGTCGGGGAGGAACTCGCCGACGTCCTGGTGCTGACGACCTTCGACCTCGACGCCTATGTGTTCGGGGCGCTGCGGGCCGGGGCCGCCGGATTCCTGCTGAAGAACGCGGAGGCGAGGGAGCTGGTGGAGGCGGTCCGTACGGTGGCGCGCGGGGAGGGACTGATCGCGCCGGCCGTGACCCGGCGGCTGATCGCGGAGTTCGCCGCGGGAGGGGTGCGGGAGCCGCGGGCCGATCCGGCCGTCCTGGACGTGCTCACCCGCCGTGAGCGGGAGGTGCTGTCGTGCCTGGGCGAGGGGCTGTCCAACGCGGAGATCGCGGGCCGGCTCGCCATGGCGGAGGCCACCGTGAAGACCCATGTCAGCCGTCTCCTCGGCAAGCTCCAGCTCCGCAGCCGGGTCCAAGCGGCTGTACTCGCCCAGGAGTTGGGGATCTAGCACCCCACCTGGGGCACTGGTCCAGACCTCTTGACCGATGGTCCAGACCTTTCTATTCTCGCCGCACTGTGGGCTGAAGGCTCAGTCATGCCCACGACACCGGCTGTGACGCCCCTGCGGCGCACATCGACAAGAGGAGGCGCAGCATGCGCTTCAGACACAGAGCCGCGGCAGGGTTCGCGACCCTGTTGCTCCCGCTGGCCGGACTGGTCGGCCTGGCAAGCCCCGCCCCGGCCGCGGCGGATGCCACCTCGGCCACCGCCACCTACGCCAAGACCCAGGACTGGGGCACCGGCTTCGAGGGCACGTGGACCGTCAAGAACACCGGGACCACCACCGTCAGCGCATGGACGATCGAGTGGGACTTCCCCTCCGGTACGTCCGTGACCTCCGCATGGGACGCGGACGTCACGAACTCCGGCACCCACTGGACCGCCAGGAACAAGTCCTACAACGGCACCCTCGCCCCGGGCGCCTCCGTCTCCTTCGGCTTCAACGGCGCGGGCTCCGGCGCCCCCGCCAACTGCACGCTGAACGGCGGCAGTTGCGACGGCGGGACCCTCCCCGGCGACAACCCGCCCTCCGCGCCGGGCACCCCCACCGCGTCCGGCGTCACCGACACCTCCGTCACGCTGTCGTGGGCGGCGGCCACGGACGACAAGGGCGTCAAGAACTACGACGTCCTGCGCGACGGCGCCAAGGTCGCCACCGTGACGACGACCTCGTACACGGACACCGGTCTGACCGCCGGCACCGACCACGCGTACACCGTCCAGGCCCGCGACACCGCCGACCAGACCGGTCCGGTCAGCGGCGCGGTCTCCGTGCACACCACCGGCGGCGGCAGCAACCCGCCCCCCACGGGCTCCACGGTCAAGCTCGGCTACTTCACCGAGTGGGGCATCTACGGCCGCAACTACAACGTCAAGAACCTGGTGACGTCCGGTTCCGCCGCGAAGATCACGCACATCAACTACGCCTTCGGCAACGTCACCGGCGGCAAGTGCGCGATCGGCGACTCGTACGCCGACTACGACAAGGCGTTCACCGCCGACCAGTCCGTCAGCGGCGTCGCCGACACCTGGGACCAGCCGCTGCGCGGCAACTTCAACCAGCTGCGCGAGCTGAAGGCGAAGTACCCGAACCTCAAGGTGCTGTGGTCCTTCGGCGGCTGGACCTGGTCCGGCGGCTTCGCGGACGCCGCCAAGGACCCGGCGGGCTTCGCCCAGTCCTGCTACGACCTGGTGCACGACCCGCGCTGGGCCGATGTCTTCGACGGCATCGACATCGACTGGGAGTACCCGAACGCCTGCGGTCTGTCCTGTGACACCAGCGGGGCCGCGGCCTTCAAGAACGTGATGGCCGCGCTGCGCGCCAAGTTCGGCTCCTCCGCCCTGGTCACCGCGGCCGTCACCGCCGACGGCTCCATGGGCGGCAAGATCGAGGCGGCCGACTACGCGGGTGCCTCGCAGTACATCAACTGGTACAACGTGATGACGTACGACTTCTTCGGCGCCTGGGACGCCCAGGGCCCCACGGCCCCGCACTCCCCGCTCACCTCGTACAACGGCATCCCGAAGGCCGGCTTCACCACGGCCGACGCGATCGCCAAGTACAAGGCGACCGGCGTGCCCGCGAGCAAGCTGCTGGTCGGCATCGGCTTCTACGGCCGCGGCTGGACCGGGGTCACCCAGGACGCCCCGGGCGGCACGGCCACGGGCCCGGCGGCAGGCACCTACGAGCAGGGCATCGAGGACTACAAGGTGCTCAAGACGTCCTGCCCCGCCACCGGCACCGTCGCGGGCACGGCGTACGCGCACTGCGGCAGCAACTGGTGGTCCTACGACACCCCGGCCACCATCGGCACCAAGATGGCGTGGGCCAAGTCCCAGGGCCTGGGCGGCGCCTTCTTCTGGGAGTTCAGCGGTGACACCGCAGGGGGCGAACTGGTGAGCGCCCTCAGCAACGGCCTGTCGTAACCACCGGACCCCACCCGACGAGTGAACGCGGCCGCACTACGCCACGTTCACTCGTTGGCCGGGGGGAGCGGCTTCCAGCCAGGCCAGGAACCCGGTCAGCGCGTCCTCGCTCATCGCCAGTTCCAGGCGGGTGCCCCGATGGTGGCAGGCGAGGATCACCGCGTCGGAGAGCAGCGCCAGCTCCTCCTCGCCCTCGGGAGCGCGCCGGCCGGCCACCTCGATCGCCGAGCGCTCCAGGACACGGCGCGGGCGCGGCGCGTAGGAGAAGACCCGGAACCACTCGACACGGTCGCCGTTGTAGCGGGCGATACCGTAGCCCCAGCCCTTGCCGCTGGTGTCGCTCTCCTCCGGGACGTTCCACCGGAGGCTGCAGTCGAAGGTGCCGCCGGAGCGCTGGATGAGACGGCGCCTGAGGCCGAAGACGAACAGCCCCACCACCACGAGTGCCACAACCAATCCGCACGCGATCAGAGCGAGGACCATCGACACCGACCTCCTCGTCTCCTAGGTAACGGAACGGAAAAAACACCCGGATTCACCTCAGCCGCGGCTGGGTCCGGATCGCTCCGGTCCCAGCCGCGGCTGAGTCATGTCGTCACACAGCGTGCTGTGTCAGTGCGTCGACACCGCACGCAGTCGGACCTCCGCGCGGCGCTCGGCGAAGGCGTCCGCCTCCGACTTCGCCCGCTCCAGGGCCCGCTCCGCGCGCTGGACGTCGATCTCGTCCGACAGCTCGGCGATCTCGGCCAGCAGCGACAGCTTGTTGTCCGCGAACGAGATGAAACCGCCGTGCACCGCGGCGACGACCGTCCCGCCCTCACTCGTACGGATGGTCACCGGGCCCGTCTCCAGCACACCGAGCAGCGGCTGGTGACCGGGCATGACGCCGATGTCGCCGGACGTGGTGCGCGCGACGACCAGGGTGGCCTCGCCGGACCAGACCTTGCGGTCGGCGGCGACCAGCTCGACGTGCAGCTCAGCAGCCAAGAGAGGCTCCTCGGGTCACCACCCGGCTGGACCGCCGGGTGTTGGGATGAATTCTAGTAGGCGTACCGAGGGGGACGGGACGCGGCCCGGGGTCAGGGTCGGTCTCGTCCCCCTCGGTCACGAGCACGGGGTCAGGAGACGCCCAGCTCCTTCGCGTTCTTCTTCAGGTCCTCAAGACCACCGCACATGAAGAACGCCTGCTCCGGGAAGTGGTCGTACTCACCGTCGCAGATCGCGTTGAACGCCGCGATCGACTCCTCGAGCGGAACGTCCGAACCGTCCACGCCGGTGAACTGCTTCGCCGCGTGGGTGTTCTGCGACAGGAAGCGCTCCACCCGACGGGCGCGGTGGACGACGAGCTTGTCCTCTTCGCCCAGCTCGTCGATACCGAGGATGGCGATGATGTCCTGGAGGTCCTTGTACTTCTGCAGGATTCCCTTGACGCGGGTGGCCGCGCCGTAGTGGTCCTGCGAGATGTAACGCGGGTCCAGGATCCGGGACGTGGAGTCCAGCGGGTCCACGGCCGGGTAGATGCCCTTCTCGGAGATCGGACGGGACAGAACCGTCGTCGCGTCGAGGTGGGCGAAGGTGGTGGCCGGGGCCGGGTCGGTCAGGTCGTCGGCGGGGACGTAGATCGCCTGCATCGAGGTGATCGAGTGACCGCGGGTCGAGGTGATGCGCTCCTGGAGGAGACCCATCTCGTCGGCCAGGTTCGGCTGGTAGCCCACCGCGGACGGCATACGGCCGAGCAGGGTGGAGACCTCGGAACCGGCCTGCGTGAAGCGGAAGATGTTGTCGATGAAGAACAGCACGTCCTGCTTCTGCACATCGCGGAAGTACTCCGCCATGGTCAGACCGGCCAGGGCCACGCGCAGACGGGTGCCCGGGGGCTCGTCCATCTGGCCGAAGACCAGCGCGGTCTTGTCCAGAACGCCGGACTCCTCCATCTCGGCAATGAGGTCGTTGCCCTCACGGGTGCGCTCACCCACGCCGGCGAAGACGGAAACACCCTCGTGCAGCTTCGCCACACGCATGATCATTTCCTGGATCAGAACGGTCTTGCCGACACCGGCACCACCGAACAGACCGATCTTTCCACCCTTGACGTACGGGGTGAGAAGGTCGACGACCTTGAGGCCGGTCTCGAACATCTCGGTCTTCGACTCGAGGTCCTCGAACTTCGGGGCCTTGCGGTGGATCGCCCAGCGCTCGGTCTCCTGGCCGTTGGCCTCGGGCTCGTTCAGCACCTCACCGAGGGTGTTGAACACCTTGCCCTTGGTGAAGTCGCCGACCGGAACGGTGATGCCCGCGCCCGTGTCGGTCACCCGGGCCTGGCGGACCAGACCGTCGGTGGGCTGCATCGAGATCGCGCGGACCACACCCTCACCCAGGTGCTGGGCGACCTCGAGGGTCAGGGTCCGGGTGGTGCCCGGCTGGGCCGGGTCCGGGACCTCGACGGTCAGCGCGTTGTAGATCTCCGGCATCGCGTCGACGGGGAACTCCACGTCGACGACCGGGCCGATGACCCGCGCGACGCGGCCCGTCGCCGTGGCCGTCTCAACAGTGGTGGTCATGATCAGTCACTCCCCGCGGTCGCGTCGGCCAGGGCGCTCGCGCCACCGACGATCTCGCTGATTTCCTGGGTGATTTCGGCCTGGCGGGCCGCGTTGGCAAGCCGGGTGAGGTTCTCGATGAGATCCCCGGCGTTGTCGGTGGCCGACTTCATCGCGCGCCGCGTGGCGGCGTGCTTCGAAGCGGCCGACTGGAGCAGCGCGTTGTAGATACGGCTCTCCACGTAGCGCGGCAGCAGGGCGTCGAGGACGTCCTCCGCCGACGGCTCGAACTCGTAGAGCGGCAGGATCTCGCCCTTGGGCGCCCCTTCGGCCACCTCCTCGAGGCTGAGCGGCAGCAGCCGGGCGTCGAGCGCCGTCTGCGTCATCATCGAGACGAACTCGGTGTAGACGATGTGGAGTTCGTCCACGCCGCCGTCCGCCGTCTCCTTCTCGATGGCCTCGATCAGCGGCGCCGCGACGTTCTTGGCATCCGCGTACGTCGGCTCGTCCGTGAAGCCCGCCCACGACTCCGTGATCTTGCGCTCACGGAAGTTGTAGTGGGCGACACCGCGACGGCCGACGATGTACATGTCGACCTGCTTGCCCTCGCGCTCCAGCCGCTCGGTCAGCTGCTCCGCCGCCTTGATCGCGTTGGAGTTGAAGGCGCCGGCCAGACCGCGGTCGCTCGTCAGGAGCAGTACCGCGGACCGGGTCACCGTCTCGGCCTGCGTGGTCAGCGGGTGCTTGGTGTTCGAGCCGGTGCCGACCGCCGTGACCGCGCGGGTGAGCTCGGTCGCGTACGGCGTGGAGGCCGCCACCTTGCGCTGCGCCTTGACGACGCGCGAGGCGGCGATCATCTCCATCGCCTTCGTGATCTTCTTTGTCGCGCTGACGGATCGGATGCGACGCTTGTAGACCCGGAGCTGGGCTCCCATGAGTCAGGTCCCTTCCTTACGTCACTTGGCGGCAGCGGCAGGAACGTCCTCGCCGAGCAGCTTGCCGTCCGAGGTCTCGAACTGCCTCTTGAACTCGGCGACGGCGTCGTCGACCGCCTGGATCGTGTCGTCCGACATCTTGGCGCCCTCCTTGATGGAGGTCATCAGGCCCTGGTGCGTACGGTGCAGGTACTCCAGCAGTTCCTTCTCGAAGCGGCGGATGTCGACGACCGGCACGTCGTCCATCCGGCCGTTGGTGCCGGCCCAGACGGAGACGACCTGGTCCTCGGTGGCCATCGGCTGGTACTGGGGCTGCTTCAGCAGCTCGACCATGCGCTGACCGCGCTCCAGCTGCGCCTTCGACGCGGAGTCCAGGTCGGAACCGAAGGCGGCGAACGCCTCCAGCTCGCGGAACTGGGCGAGGTCCACGCGCAGACGGCCGGAGACCTGGCGCATCGCCTTGTGCTGGGCGGAGCCACCGACACGGGAGACCGAGATGCCGACGTTCAGGGCCGGGCGCTGGCCGGCGTTGAACAGGTCGGACTCCAGGAAGCACTGACCGTCGGTGATGGAGATGACGTTGGTCGGGATGAACGCCGAGACGTCGTTGGCCTTGGTCTCGACGATCGGCAGACCGGTCATCGAGCCGGCACCCATGTCGTCGGAGAGCTTGGCACAGCGCTCCAGCAGACGGGAGTGCAGGTAGAAGACGTCACCCGGGTAGGCCTCGCGGCCCGGCGGGCGGCGCAGCAGCAGGGACACGGCGCGGTAGGCGTCGGCCTGCTTGGACAGGTCGTCGAAGACGATCAGGACGTGCTTGCCCTGGTACATCCAGTGCTGGCCGATGGCCGAGCCGGTGTAGGGGGCCAGGTACTTGAAGCCGGCCGGGTCGGACGCCGGGGCGGCGACGATCGTCGTGTACTCGAGCGCGCCGGCCTCCTCCAGGGCGCCGCGCACGGACGCGATGGTGGAGCCCTTCTGGCCGACGGCGACGTAGATGCAGCGGACCTGCTTCTTCGGGTCGCCGGAGCGCCAGTTGTCACGCTGGTTGATGATCGTGTCGACGGCCAGGGCGGTCTTGCCGGTCTGCCGGTCACCGATGATCAGCTGGCGCTGGCCGCGGCCGATCGGGGTCATCGCGTCGACGGCCTTGTAGCCGGTCTCCATCGGCTCGTGCACCGACTTGCGCTGCATGACCGTGGGGGCCTGCAGCTCGAGGGCGCGGCGGCCGTCGGTCTCGATCTCGCCGAGACCGTCGATGGGGTTGCCGAGCGGGTCGACTACGCGGCCGAGGTAGCCCTCGCCGACGGCCACGGAGAGCACCTCACCGGTGCGGTGCACCGGCTGCCCCTCCTCGATGCCGCTGAACTCACCGAGGACGATGGCACCGATCTCGCGCTCCTCGAGGTTGAGGGCGAGGCCGAGGGTGCCGTCCTCGAACTTCAGCAGTTCGTTGGCCATGGCCGAGGGCAGGCCCTCGACCTTCGCGATGCCGTCGCCGGCAAGGGTGACCGTACCGACCTCCTCGCGCGAGGCCGCGTCCGGCTTGTACGACTGGACAAAGTTCTCCAGCGCGTCCCGGATCTCCTCCGGCCGGATCGTGAGCTCCGCCATCTGGGTTCCCTGCTCTCCTTGTTGGGCCCGAAGTTTCTGTGGGGGTCTGGGGGCGACCCCCAGGAATCCTCTGCACGGCCCAACTCGGGCCGTAGTACTGCGTATGGAGTTGCTGCTAGCTCGCCATGCGGCGGCGGGCGTCCTCGAGCCGGTCCGCGACCGACCCGTTGATCACCTCGTCACCGACCTGCACCCGCATCCCGCCGACGACCTCGGGGTCGACGTCCAGGTTGAGGTGCATCGGGCGGCCGTAGAGCTTGGCCAGTGCGGCGCCGAGGCGCTGCTTCTGCGTGTCGCTCAGCGGGACCGCCGAGGTGACCACCGCGACCATCCGGTTGCGGCGCTCGGCCGCCAGCTTGGACAGGGACTCGATTCCCGATTCCAGGCTACGTCCCCGCGGCGCGCTCACAAGGCGCTGCACCAGACGCTCGGTGGTCACGTTGGCCCGGCCGCCGAGCAGCCGGTGCAGCAGCTCGGTCTTGGCCGGGACGCCGGCCGCGCGGTCCGTGAGCGCGGCGCGCAGCTCCGTGTTGGAGGAGATGATCCGGCCGAAGCGGAACAGCTCGTCCTCGACGTCGTCCAGCGCGCCCGCCTTCTCGGCGCCGGTGAGGTCGGCGAGGTTCGCCAGCTCCTCCAGCGCGTCGACCAGGTCGCGCGGCTGGGACCAGCGCGCGCGCACCATGCCTGCGGTCAAGTCCAGGACCGGTCCGCTGACCTGGTCGGCCAGCAGGCGCTGGACCAGCCCGGCCTTGGCCTCACCGGCCTGCGCCGGGTCGGTGAGGACCCGGCGCAGCCCGGCCTCGCGGTCGAGCAGCGCGGTGACGGCGGCCAGCTCGTCGGCGAGCTGCGCCGCGTCCACGGACGTGGCGTCCGTCAGCGCGTCGAGACGCTCACGTGCGGCAGCCAGGGCCTCGCGGCTCGCTCCGTTCATCGCGCGGCCTCGGCCTTCGAAGCGGTCTCATCGAGCCCGTCGAGGAAGCGGTCGATCACGCGGCTCTGCCGGGCGTGGTCCTCGAGGGACTCGCCGACCAGCTTGCCGGCCAGCTCGGTGGCCAGCGTGCCGACGTCCTGCCGCAGTGCCAGCGCGGCGGCCTTGCGGTCGGCCTCGATCTGCGCGTGACCGGCGGCGACGATCTCCTCGCGCTGCCGCTGGCCTTCCGCGCGCATCTCGGCGATGAGCGTGGCGCCCTGCTCCTGCGCCTCCTGGCGCAGCCGTGCGGCCTCGTGCCGGGCCTCGGCGAGCTGAGCCTTGTACTGCTCGAGCACGCTCTGGGCCTCGACCTTCATGGCGTCGGCCTCTTCGATACCGCCTTCGATCGCCGCGCGGCGCTCCTCCAGAACCTTGTTGATGTTCGGCAGGAACTTCTTGCTGAGGAAGAAGAAGACGATGGCGAAGGTGATGAGGCCGATGACCAACTCGGGCAGCGCCGGGACGAGGGGGTTCTCCTCTACCGCAGCCAGCTGCACCAGCTGTTGTGTCAGCTGCATGTCATCTGTGCCTTTCCCTGAAAAGGTACGGTCGTCAGCCGCGGTTTACTTGTAGGTGTAAACGAACGGCATGACGATGCCGATGAGGGCGAGCGCCTCACAGAAGACGAAGCCCAGGATCTGGTTGGCGCGGATCAGGCCGGCGGCCTCGGGCTGGCGGGCCAGGGCCTGGGTGCCGTTGCCGAAGATGATGCCGATGCCGATGCCGGGGCCGATGGCGGCGAGGCCGTAGCCGACGGAGGCGATGGAGCCGGTGACGGCGGCAAGGGTCTCAGTGGCAGCCATGCTGATTCTTCCTTCTCTTTCAAGGACCGGTGGGCGTTGGCCACCGGACGTCTGGTGTGGGGCGGGTCGGGCGAGGGGCTCAGTGGTGCTCGGCGAGAGCGCCCTGAACGTAGGTGCAGGCCAACAGGACGAACACGTACGCCTGGACGGCCTGGACGAAGAGCTCGAACATGATCATGCCGATGGTCATCACGAAGGAGACGGCGGCGGCGGGGATCAGGTAGCTGTTCATCAGGTACCAACTGGCGACCGTGAACATGACGAGCAGCAGGTGACCGGCGAACATGTTGCCGAAGAGTCGGACCGCGTGGGTGAACGGCCGGACGAAGACGTTCGAGAAGAACTCGATCAGCATGACGAGCGGCAGGACCCAGCCGAGCGACTTGTCATAGCCGGTGATGTTCTTCAGACCGCCGACGAAACCGTGCTTGCGGAACGTCAGGATCAGCCACGTGAGGTAGACGATCACGGCCAGGGCGGCCGGGTAGGCGATGATCGACGTCACCGGGAACTGGGCGACCGGGATGACCGACCACAGGTTCATGATCCAGACGAAGAAGAACAGCGAGACCATGAGCGGGACGTACTTGTCGCCCTCACGCTTGCCGAGCGTCTCGTAGACGATCCCGCGGCGGACGAAGTCGTAGCCGGCCTCGCCGATCAGCTGGAGCTTCCCGGGGACCACTTTGGCCTTGCTGAACGCAGCCCAGAAGAAGCCGACCACGACCACGGAGGCCAGCAGAGCCAGCAGCATCGGTTTGTTGATGTCGATGCCGCCGACCGAGAAGATCGGCTTGAACATGAAGGAGTGCAGGCCAGGCGACGGAAAGCCGCAGCCGTTGTCGGCGAAGACGCGGCAACTCCAGTCAAAGGCGAGCGTGGTCTGGTCAGCACTCACCGCGGGCTCCTTCGGCGTGACGCATAGGTACGGCAACCTCGTTGTGTCGGCGCGGCGCGCAGCCGCGGGTCGGCACCGGACTGGTGTTACGGATGTGGGAGCGGCTGGGGGGCCTCGAGCCTCGCGATTGAGCAGGCGTCAGCTCAGGTGCCCGCGCCTGCGATGCCGCAGTTGGCACCGGACGATAGCAGGAGATCTCACACGTCTTTATCCCGGCCCTACCCCTCACGACGGGTGCCCCGTCTTTTGGGGCTTCTCGCTGTGCTGGGAGTCGGGTTCCACGTAGAGGATCCTGGCCTTCAGGTGCGCGCGAACCTGCGCGACCATCCACACGACGGTCGCGGCGACGAGGGAGAACGCGAACGCCCTGGCGTTGAAGAGCGTGGTGCCCTTGAAGAGGGCCAGGAAGATCATGAGCAGGAGCAACTGGGCCACGTAGAGCATGAGGCCCATCGCCTGGAAGAGCTGGGGAAGCGTCTTCGCGGTCCACTGGAGCACGAACAGGCCGATCCCCATGAAGACAATGGCCAGCACCACGCCGACGGCCGCCCCGATCGCTCCCTTGCCTCCCGCGACCGCGGCGCTGACGGCGACGGCGATCACGCCGACAGCCGCCGTGGGCACAGCGGTCTGCAGAAGGTTCCGGGCGTCATTGGACGGCATGGCGGCAACTCCGCTTTCACAGGGGGCAGGGTGTCGTCATGGACGAGCGTAGTCCCGGGCCGAGTGGGGACCTCACACCGAGGGGCCATTTCAGAGAGGCCCTCCGGCGTCTATCCCGGGGGTTCTCGTGAACCGTATCACAAACTATTTGATGCGGTCTTTACCTCCGCCGTGTGCCTACTGTCACACATGAGAGTGACAGCGCCCGTCTGCGCGATTACGAGGTGGTCTTGTCTGGTATTAGGCTGCTTTGGCGCCCCACGATTCGGCAACGTACTCGTCAGATTCTTACCTAGCGGTCAGCGAGACGGCGCGGTCCTGCGCCGGTCCGGACGCGCACGGGTGGCGACGGCAGTGGCTCCGTTGACGCGTGAGACTCCGGTGACAGCCCCTGACGGTGTTCCCCGCAGGCCCACCCCCGGTACGCGGGCAGGCGGGCGCGCACGGCTGTCGGCCGTGCGGGCGGCCACGGGGCAGGGCTCGCCGCCGAGTTGAGCGCTGTGGCCCTGAAGGGGGAGCCGCCGGGCTTCCTGGAGACGAGCACCACGGCGTCGCTGACGTTCGATCAGGACAAGGTCGGGCTGCTGCGGGCCGCGTCGTCCCCGGCCTGCGATGCCTCACCCGGCCGCGTCAGCGCGACGTGCCCGCCTTGCGCTCTTCCAGCAGCCGCGTACGGGCACCGAGGGCGGTCGCCCCGTTGACGCCGGAGAGGCCCGCGGCGACCGGGGTGCGGTGCCCCTCCTGCTCCGCTCCGCCCTCCGAGGCGGCGGCCCGCATCCGGCCGGCGGCGGTGCGGCGGCGGTAGCGCGGGGGCACGAAGGACTCGGCCCAGCGCGGGGCGCGGGGGGTGAACCTCGGCAGCAGGAGCAGCACCAGACCGACCGCGCTCAGCGCCATGATGCCGAGCACGATCCACATGGACGCCGAGTTCACGGAGTACACCAGGGCACCGAACGAGATGAGCGCCGCCCAGAAGTACATGATCAGCACGGCCCGGCTGTGCGAGTGCCCGATGTCCAGGAGCCGGTGGTGCAGATGGCCGCGGTCCGCGGCGAACGGCGACTGGCCGCGCCAGGTACGGCGCACGATCGCGAGGAAGAAGTCCGCGACCGGAACGGCGATGATCGTCAGCGGGAGCAGCAGCGGGATGTAGACCGGGACGGTCTGGTGCACCGTCGCGCGCTCGGAGCCGGAGAAGAGGTTCATCGCGTCCGGGTCCACCTGGCCGGTGACCGAGATGGCACCGGCCGCGAGCACCAGCCCGATCAGCATCGAGCCCGAGTCGCCCATGAAGATCCGCGCCGGGTGCATGTTGTGCGGCAGGAAGCCCAGGCACATGCCCATCAGGACGGCCGCGAACAGGGTCGCGGGGGCCGCGGCCTCCAGGCCGTAGCCGTACCAGATGCGGTACGCGTACATGAAGAACGCGGCGGCCGCGATGCACACCGTGCCGGCGGCGAGGCCGTCGAGGCCGTCGACGAAGTTGACCGCGTTGATCGTGATGACGACCAGCGCCACCGTCAGCAGGGTGCCCTGCCACTGCGTGAGCGCGACCAGGCCGACGCCCGGTACGGGCAGCCACAGGATCGTCAGACCCTGCATGACCATCACACCCGCGGCGATCATCTGACCGCCCAGCTTGATCAGGGCGTCGATCTCGAACTTGTCGTCCAGCACGCCGATGAGCCAGATGAGCGCGGCGCCGGAGAGCAGGGCCCGGGGCTCGTTCGACTTGGCGAAGACCTCGTTGAGGTTCTTGAGGTGGTCGGCGACCAGCAGGCCCGCGCACAGGCCGATGAACATGGCGATCCCGCCGAGCCGGGGAGTCGGTTCCCGGTGCACGTCCCGGGACCGGATCTCCGGCATGGCCCCGGCCACGATCGCGAACTTGCGTACCGGCCCTGTGAGCAGATACGTCACCGCGGCCGTGATGCAGAGCGTCAGCAGGTATTCACGCACGGGCTTCCCCACAGGTCTCGCTGGGCATCCTCTTCCCCACACCCTAGTGCCCCGACAGGCAACGTCCGCCCCGTCGCGACGCCCGGCACGCACTCTCGCCGCACCGCCCGAAAGCCCAAGTACATCCAGTACGAAGGCTTCCGGCCGGCACGCCGAGAGCACGCACCGGACGCCGCTCCTTGACGGGCAAACGTTGCCTGCCGCGGCACTAGCTAGTGCCCCGACAGGCGGCGTCCGCCTGTCGCTACGGCCCGCACGCTCCCCCGCGCTCGGCTTCGCGTGCATATGGTCGAGGACTCACGGGTAGCGAACATGGTTGCACGTGTGGCTGTGCATACCGGCCCGCCTTCCCGTCATCGGCCGGGATACGGCGGGAATCCACCGGTGAGATCGCGCACCTTCGCGCGCACCGCCTTGCCGTCGGCCTCCTCGCGCAGCACCGACGCCATCAGCGCGGCCACGTACGCCATCTCCGCCTCCCGCATGCCCTGCGTGGTCACCGCGGCGGTGCCCAGGCGCAGCCCGCGGACGTCGCCGTGGGGCAGCGCACAGGTGTCGAGGACCATCCCGGCCGCCGCGAGCCGGCCCCGGGCGGTGGGGCCGTCGACGCCCAGCGGGGCGGGATCGACGGTGAGCAGATGGGTGTCGGTGCCGCCGGTGGTCACCTGCAGCCCCTCGGCGGCCAGGGCCGCCGCGAGCATCCGGGCGTTGGCCACCACCTGGTGGGCGTACGCGGCGAAGTCCGGGGTGGCCGCCTCCCGGAACGCGACGGCCTTCGCGGCGATGCTGTTCATCTGGGCACCGCCCTGGGTGAACGGGAAGACGGCCCGGTCCACGCGTGCGGCCAGTTCGCGACCGCACAGGATCATGCCGCCGCGCGGGCCGCGCAGCACCTTGTGGGTGGTGGCGCAGACGACGTCGGCGAACGGCACCGGGCTGGGTGCCGCTCCCCCGGCGACGAGCCCGATCGGGTGCGCGGCGTCGGCGATGAGATACGCCCCGACCTCGTCGGCGACCTCCCGGAAGAAGGCGTAGTCGAGATGGCGCGGGTAGGAGATGGACCCGCACACGATGGCCTTCGGACGGTGGGTACGGGCCAGGGCGCGCACCTGGACATGGTCCATCAGCCCGGACTCCGCCTCGACCCCGTAGCCGACGAAGTCGAACCAGCGGCCGGAGAAGTTGGCGGGCGAGCCGTGCGTGAGGTGGCCGCCGTGCGGCAGTCCGAGCGCGAGCACGGTGTCCCCGGGCCGGAGCAGGGCGGCGTACGCGGCGAGCATCGCGGACGATCCCGAGTGCGACTGCACATTGGCGTGCTCGGCCCGGAACAACGCCTTGGCGCGCTCCACGGCGATGCGCTCGGCGGCGTCGACCAGCTCGCAGCCGCCGTGGTACCGGGCACCGGGGTACCCCTCGGCGTACTTGTTGGCGAGCGGGGAGCCGAGGACGGCGAGCACCGCCGGGGAGGTGAAGTTCTCGGCCGCGATGAGCTGCAGCGTCGTCGACTGCCGGGCGAGTTCCCCGAGGAGGATCTCGGCCAGCTCGGGGTCCTGCCGGCGCAGGACGTCGGCCTCGTCGAGGGTATGGGTGACCGCCATGGTGGGCTCCGGGGCTCCGGGCGTCGGGGATGTACGTCCAATGTAGGCCCGCGCCCCCCGCGGCGCCCGGCCGCCACATCCGCCGCCGCACCCGGCGCACGAAACCGGGCCCGCCCGGCACCGGCGTCGGATCAGGCCCGGGTGGACACTCCCGTCAGGGCCGTCACCACCGGGTCCAGGGCCTGGTGGATCTCGTCGCCGATCGAGCGGAAGAACGGCAGCGGCGCCCCGTACGGGTCGAACACCTCGTCGGCCTCCGCCGTCGGCGCCAGCAGCCAGCCGCGCAGCGCCGCCGCGGCCCGCACCAGGGCGCGGGCACGGGCCACCACGCCGTCGTCCAGGGGCGGCAGCGTCGCCGTGTCTATCGCCCGTACGAGACGGGTGAACTCCTTCAGCGTGAAGGTGCGCAGGCCCGCCGAGTGCCCCATGGAGATCACCTGGGCCCGGTGGTCGCGGGTCGCGGTGAGGACCAGGTCGGCGCGGATGACGTGCTCGTCCAGGAGTTCACGGCCGACGAAGCCGGAGGCGTCCGCGCCGAATTCCGCGAGGACCGCCTCCGCGTTCGCCTCCATGGGGGCGCCCTCGTGACCCCAGGTGCCCGCGCTCTCCACGATCAGCCCGCCTATGGCGCCCTCCGCGACCAGGCCGGGCGTGGGGCAGCCGAGCCGGACCGCGAGGAAGTGCCGGGTCAGCCGTTCGGTGATCGGCGAGCGGCACACATTGCCGGTGCTGACGTGAAGGATGCGGAAGGTGTCGCCCGGAAGACCCGGCTCCGCCGGGCCTCCCGTCCGGTCCCCGTTGCCTATGCCACGCCCCGCGTCGGGCGGTGTCAATTCGCCACCTCGAGGTCGGGTACGACCTTGCGCAGCTCGTCCGCCGACAGCGCGCCCTGGCGCAGCAGCACCGGCACCTTGCCGGTGACGTCGACGATCGACGAGGGGACGTTGCCGGGGGTGGGGCCGCCGTCCAGGTAGACGGAGACCGCGTCGCCGAGCATCTCCTGCGCGGCGTCGCAGGTCTCCGGCGCCGGGTGGCCGGTGAGGTTCGCGGAGGAGACGGCCATCGGGCCGACCTCCATCAGCAGCTCGATGGCGACCGGGTGCAGCGGCATGCGCACGGCGACGGTGCCGCGGGTGTCGCCGAGGTCCCACTGCAGCGACGGCTGGTGCCGCGCGACGAGCGTGAGCGCGCCCGGCCAGAACGCGTCGACCAGCTCCCAGGCCATCTCGGAGAAGTCCGTGACGAGGCCGTGCAGGGTGTTCGGGGAGCCGATCAGGACGGGCGTGGGCATGGTGCGGCCCCGGCCCTTGGCCTGGAGCAGGTCGGTCACGGCCTCCGAGGAGAACGCGTCGGCGCCGATGCCGTACACGGTGTCGGTCGGCAGCACCACGAGTTCGCCACGGCGGACGGCGGACGCGGCCTCGCGCAGACCCGTCGTGCGGTCGGTCGCGTCATTGGTGTCGTATCGCCGTGCCATGTCTAGAGGTCCTCCTCGTACACGTCCTGCTGCGGGAAGAGATGCTGGGGCGCGCTCACGGCAGCGCCTTGCGGGCGGTCGCGAAGCGCGGGCGGTTGTTGAGGTCCGGGTGGTCGGCCGCGTCGGCCCAGCCCCGCTCCTCGGTGAAGATCCACGGCACCTGGCCGCCCTGGGTGTCGGCGTGCTCGATGACGACGACGCCGCCGGGGCGCAGCAGCCGGTGCGCGGTGCGTTCCAGACCGCGGATGAGGTCGAGGCCGTCCTCGCCCGAGAACAGGGCCATCTCCGGGTCGTAGTCCCGGGCCTCGGGAGCGACGTACTCCCATTCGGTCAGGGGGATGTACGGCGGGTTGGAGATCACGAGGTCGACCTGGCCGTCGAGGTCGTGGAAGGCCCTGCGGGCGTCGCCCTGGCGCAGGTCGACCCTGGACCCCTCCACGTTCTTGCGGGTCCACTGCAGGGCGTCCTCGGACAGCTCCACGGCGTGCACCCGCGAGCGCGGCACCTCCTGTGCCAGGGCGAGTGCGATGGCGCCCGAGCCGGTGCACAGGTCCACGATCCGCGGCTCGACGACGTCCATGGCCCGTACGGCGTCTATGGCCCAGCCGACGACCGACTCGGTCTCCGGGCGGGGCACGAACACGCCGGGCCCGACCTGGAGTTCCAGGTAGCGGAAGTAGGCGAGCCCGGTGATGTGCTGGAGCGGCTCACGGGCCTCGCGGCGGGCGATGGCCTCCCAGTAGCGGGCGTCGAAGTCCGCGTCCTGCACGGAGTGCAGCTCGCCCCGCTTGACGCCGTGCACGAACGCGGCGAGCTCCTCCGCGTCGTTGCGCGGCGAGGGCACGCCGGCGTCGGCCAGCCGCTGGGTGGCCTGGGCCACCTCCGCGAGCAGCAGGTTCACGCTGGTCCTCCGGGGCTGAGCGGGGTACGGGTACGGGGGCTCACGCGGCCGCGAGCTTGGCGGCCGAGTCCGCGTCGGTGCACGCCTGGATCACCGCGTCGAGGTCGCCGTCCAGGACGTGGTCCAGGTTGTACGCCTTGAAGCCGACCCGGTGGTCCGAGATGCGGTTCTCGGGGAAGTTGTACGTACGGATCTTCTCGGAGCGGTCGACGGTGCGGACCTGGCTGCGGCGCGCCGCGGCGGCCTCCTTCTCCGCCTCCTCCTGCGCCCTGGCGAGCAGCCTGGAGCGCAGGATACGCAGCGCCTGCTGCTTGTTCTGCAACTGGCTCTTCTCGTTCTGGCAGGAGGCGACGACCCCGGTCGGAAGGTGTGTGATGCGCACGGCGGAGTCGGTCGTGTTGACGGACTGGCCGCCGGGGCCCGAGGAGCGGTAGACGTCGATACGGAGGTCGTTGGGGTTGACCTCGACATCGACCTCCTCCGCCTCCGGGGTGACCAGCACACCGGCCGCGGAGGTGTGGATACGGCCCTGGGACTCCGTCGCGGGCACGCGCTGCACGCGGTGCACACCGCCCTCGTACTTCAGACGGGCCCACACGCCCTGGCCGGGCTCGGTCTGTCCGCGGACCTTCACGGCGACCTGGACGTCCTTGTAGCCGCCGAGCTCGGACTCGGTGGAGTCGATGATCTCGGTCTTCCAGCCGAGGCGCTCGGCGTAGCGCAGGTACATGCGCAGCAGGTCGCCGGCGAACAGGGCGGACTCGTCGCCGCCCGCGCCCGCCTTGATCTCGAGGATGACGTCCTTGTCGTCGCTGGGGTCGCGCGGGACGAGCAGGAGGCGCAGCTTCTCCGTCAGCTCCTCGCGCTGCCTCTCCAGGTCCTTGACCTCGGCGGCGAAGTCCGGGTCTTCGGCGGCCAGTTCGCGGGCGGTCTCGATGTCGTCACCGGCCTGCTTCCACGAACGGTACGTGGCGACGATCGGGCTCAGCTCGGCGTAGCGCTTGTTGAGCTTGCGCGCGTTCGCCTGGTCGGCGTGGACCGACGGATCGGCGAGCTTCTTCTCCAGGTCGGCGTGTTCCCCGACCAGTTCCTCGACCGCCTCGAACATCTCCGGCTCCCTGGTGTCCCCCGCCCGGCAGGGGCGTGGGACGTACGTACGACTGTGAGTGGGCTGTACCGCAAAGCGCCGGTCCCGGCGCCCCCGCATCCGTGCACGGGAGCACCGGAGACCGGCGCTGTGGGCTCGCTACTTCTTGGCAGCGGCAGCCTTGCCGAAGCGGGCCTCGAAGCGGGCCACACGGCCACCGGTGTCGAGGATCTTCTGCTTGCCCGTGTAGAACGGGTGGCACTCGGAGCAGACCTCGGCCCGGATGGTGCCGGACTCGATCGTGCTACGGGTGGTGAACGACGCGCCGCAGGTGCAGCTGACCTGCGTCTCGACGTACGCGGGGTGGATGTCGCGCTTCAAGGTGTCTCCTAGGTTCCGGGAGGGCGCCGGGTCGCAGCCGCGGGATGCGGAGGCGTGAACCGGAGCCGACGTACCAGTCTGCCAGGACTGACCGCATCCCCCAAAACCGAGGGCACAGGTGATCTATTCCTGTGGCCGGGAGGGCGGGCCCCGGGCCGGGTCAGGACGACGCGACCACGCCCTTGGCCTGTCCGCTCGCCGATCCCGTCGCCGCGCTCGCCGGAATCGGCCGGTCGTGCTTGAGGGCGTCCCACACGCGTTCGGCCTTGGCCTTCTGCAGCAGAACGCGGTTGGGGTCCGCCGGGTCGTACTGGACCGGCATCGTCACCATGTTCATATGGGACGGGCTGATGCCCTTCAGCCCGTCGGCGAAGGACGCCAGGCTGTTGACGGAGCCCAGGTCGGAGTCGGTGGTGACGGTCTTGGTCGCGGTGTCGGCGAGGTTCACCAGCTTGGTGGGGCTGGTCAGGACGCCGATCTGCTTGACCTGGGCCACCAGGGCCTTGACGAAGGCCTGCTGGAGCTGGATGCGGCCGAGGTCGGAGCCGTCGCCGACGCCGTGCCGGGTGCGGACGAGGCCGAGCGCCTGCCGGCCGTCGAGGGTGTGCTCGCCGGCCTTCAGGTCGAGGTGGCTGTCCGGGTCGTCGATGTTCCTGGTGGTGGTGACCTGCACACCGCCGAGGTCGTCGATCAGCTTCTGGAACCCGGAGAAGTCCACCTCGATGTAGTGGTCCATGCGCACTCCGCTGAGGGACTCGACGGTCTTCACGGCGCACGCGGCGCCCCCGGTGGAGTACGCGGAGTTGAACATCACCCCGGAGGCGGCCGGGTGCGCGGTGCCCTTGGTGTCGGTGCACTCGGGGCGGTCGACGAGGGTGTCGCGCGGTATCGAGACGACGGCGGCTTTCTTGTGGCCCTTGTAGAGGTGCACGACCATCGCCGTGTCGGAGCGGGCGCTGCCGTCGTCGGTGCCGCCGCCCAGCTTCTCGTTGCCGCCGGAGCGGGTGTCCGAGCCGAGGACGAGGATGTTCTCGGAGCCGTTGTCGGCCTTCGCGGGCCGGTGGGTGCCGAGGACCTGGTTGATGTCGACGGTCCTGAGGTTGCCGTTGAGCTCGAAGTACAGGTAGCCGACGCCGGTGCCGCCCAGGACGAGGACGCCCCCGGCGGTCCAGGCCGTGACGAGCAGGGCGGTGCGTCCCTTTCCGCGCGGCTTGCGGCGGCGGCCCCTCGCCTTCCGGCGCGGGTCTGTCGTGGTGTCGTCGTCGGTTATGCCGGCGTCGGGTGTGCTCTCGGCGGGCATGTGCTCCCTCAAGTCCTCGTCCGGTCCCCCCGCGGTCAGGGCCAGGCCTGGCGGAGCGACCCCTTCCCGCCTCTCGGCTCACCCGAGTGGGGGACCCCCGTCGCTCCATCGTCACTCCGTTCGGCCAGACGGAGAAACCGGGGAAAGAGTTGCACAACACGGCCCGGTCGGTACGTACGGGGACGAACACACAGGGTCATCGCAAAACCCGGCAGAACCCTGCTCACCTGGGTGTTCCTTCGGCGGCGGGCCGCCCCGGGCGGCTGCTCGGGCTCCCGGCGCCTGTGGCGAACGTCTCGGCGGCGGGCCGCTTCGGACAACGCAGAGGGCCGCTCCCCCCGCACACGGGAGGAGCGGCCCTCGGACCAGGTCAGTCGCCGTTCGGCGTCGGCGTCGTCTTCTGGATCTGCATCAGGAACTCGACGTTCGACTTCGTCTGCTTCATCTTGTCGAGGAGCAGCTCGATCGCCTGCTGCTGGTCGAGCGCGTGCAGCACCCGGCGCAGCTTCCAGACGACGCCCAGCTCCTCGGCGCCGAGCAGGATCTCTTCCTTACGGGTACCGGACGCGTCCACGTCCACCGCCGGGAAGATGCGCTTGTCGGCGAGCTTCCGGTCGAGCTTGAGCTCCATGTTGCCGGTGCCCTTGAACTCCTCGAAGATGACCTCGTCCATGCGCGAGCCGGTGTCGACCAGCGCGGTGGCGAGGATCGTCAGGGAGCCGCCGTCCTCGATGTTGCGCGCGGCGCCGAAGAAGCGCTTCGGCGGGTAGAGCGCGGTCGAGTCGACACCACCGGACAGGATGCGGCCGGAGGCGGGCGCGGCGAGGTTGTACGCACGGCCCAGACGCGTGATCGAGTCGAGCAGCACGACGACGTCGTGGCCCAGCTCCACCAGGCGCTTGGCCCGCTCGATGGCCAGCTCCGCGACCGTGGTGTGGTCCTCGGCCGGGCGGTCGAAGGTCGAGGAGATGACCTCGCCCTTGACCGACCGCTGCATGTCGGTGACCTCTTCCGGACGCTCGTCGACGAGGACGACCATCAGGTGGCACTCGGGGTTGTTGTGCGTGATCGCGTTGGCGATCGCCTGCATGATCATGGTCTTGCCGGTCTTCGGCGGGGCCACGATCAGACCACGCTGGCCCTTGCCGATGGGCGAGACGAGGTCGATGATGCGGGTGGTGAGGACGCCGGGGTCGGTCTCCAGGCGGAGCCGGTCCTGCGGGTACAGCGGGGTGAGCTTGTTGAACTCCGGGCGGCCGCGGCCGTGTTCGGGCGCCATGCCGTTGACGGAGTCCAGGCGCACCAGCGCGTTGAACTTCTCGCGCCGCTCGCCGTCCTTGGGCTGACGGACCGCGCCGGTGACGTGGTCGCCCTTGCGCAGGCCGTTCTTGCGGACCTGGGCGAGGGAGACGTACACGTCGTTCGGACCCGGCAGGTAGCCCGACGTGCGGATGAAGGCGTAGTTGTCGAGGATGTCCAGGATGCCCGCGACGGGGATCAGGACGTCGTCCTCGGCGACCTGCAGTTCGACGACCTCGTCGCGGCCACGGCGGCCGCGGCGGTCGCGGTAGCGTCCGCGCCGGCCGCGGCGGCCGCCGTCGAAGTCGTCCCCGTCCTCGTCGGCCCGCTGGCGGTCCTGGCGGTCCTGACGGCCGCCGACCTGCTGCTGGCCCTGCTGCTGACGCTGCTGGCCGCCCTGGCCCTGCTGCTCGTCGCCCTTGCCGCGGCGGTCGCGGTCCCGGCCGCGCTCACGGCGGTCGCGCCGACGGCCCTCGCCGCCGTCACCGGTGGCGCCTCCCAGCTCGGACGAGGCCGAGGACTCGGCGGACCTGGCCTCGCCGCCCTGCGACTGCGCCTGCTGGGCCGGGGCGGCCGAGGTCTCGGCCTTCGGCTCGCTCTTCGCCTCGTCGGCGATCGTCTCGGGGCTGCCGGCCGCGGCGGTGGCGCGGCGCCGACGGCGCTCGGCCGGAGCGCCGTCACCGGCTCCCTGGCCGGGAATCTCGATCTGCTGCGGGGCCACGGACTGCTCGGCGGCGTCGGCCTTGGACTCGGCCGGAGCGCCGTCCTCGCCGGTACGGGTCCGGGAGGTGGACCGGCGCTTCGGCTTGGTCTCGGTGGCGGCCTCGGCCTTGGCCGGGGCGCCGCCTCCGGCCTGCGCCTCCTTGATGACCTCGATCAGCTGGCTCTTGCGCATGCGCGCGGTGCCCCTGATGCCGAGGCCGGATGCGACCTGTTGCAGCTCGGCCAGCACCATGCCCTCGAGGCCGGTACCGCGGCGCCGCCGGGAGCCGGCACCGGTGGCAGGCGCGGAGGCGTCCGTGGCGGGCGCGGCAGCGGTCTCCTCGACACGTGCGCCCATCAGATCGGTGGTGTCGCTCACGAAGGGTCCTTCCCTGGAGCGGACGTCGGCCTGTCTGGCTCGGCGACCGGTTGTGCTGTCCGGCTTCGGTTCCGTGTGGGGGGACCGTGCCGGGGCGGTGGTCCGCCAAAACGGCGGAGGAAAATATCTGGTGACTGGCGTTTCCCTGCGCGGCGTGGCACTCGGTTTTGTGTCACGCGGCTAGGTCACACCGATTCCGGAGCGTGCTCGGCAAACAGCTCGGCGTTCGCGTACGACATACCGCTCACGTACGTGATACGGAACACAGTGCGGTTTGGGAAGCTCCCGGAAGGATGGTTGTCCCGGACTGGGACACGAGGCACCTCGCCATGGCTGGGTCGGGTGCAGATTGAGATTAACACTACCGGATCCAACAAACATTCCCCCTCTCGTAATCCGGCGACCGTGTGTCAGGACGCAAGCGGCAGCACACTCGCTCCCTGGCTGTCCAGTTCCAGCCGGTTGGCGGCCCAGCCCTCGCCCGCCAGATCGGCCACCTTGTCGGCGCTCGCGTCGTCGGCCAGCGCCAGGACCGTGGGTCCCGCGCCGGAGATCACCGCGGGGATGCCGTCGGCCCGCAGCCGCTCCACGAGCGCGGCGCTCTCGGGCATCGCCGGAGCGCGGTACTCCTGGTGGAGGCGGTCCTCGGTGGCGGGCAGCAGCAGCTCGGGGCGCCTGGTCAGCGCCTCGACGAGCAGGGCGGCGCGGCCCGCGTTGGCCGCGGCGTCGACGTGCGGCACGGTGCGCGGGAGCAGTCCGCGCGCGGTCTCCGTCAGAACCGGCTTTCCGGGCACGAAAACCACCGGAACGACGGAATCTGCGGGGTCCAGGCGGATCGCGCGAGCGCCGCCGCGCTCCATCCAGGACAGGGTGAAACCGCCGAGGAGACAGGCCGCGACATTGTCCGGGTGGCCCTCGATCTCGGTGGCGAGTCCCAGCAGCGCGGTGTCGTCGAGCCGGCTGTCGCCGCCTATGGTCACGGCGCGGGCGGCGACGATGCCGGCGCAGATGGCGGCGGAGGAGGAGCCCAGGCCACGGCCGTGCGGAATGCGGTTGGCGCAGACGATCTCCAGGCCGCGGGGCTGCCCGCCGAGGATGTCGAACGCGGCGCGCAGGGACCGTACGAGCAGGTGGCTCTCGTCCCGCGGGAGCGTTTCGCTGCCTTCGCCCGCGATGTCGATGTGCAGCCCGGAGTCGGCCACCCGGACGACGACGTCGTCGTAGAGCCCCAGCGCGAGGCCGAGGGCGTCGAAACCCGGGCCGAGGTTGGCGCTGGTGGCGGGGACGCGCACCCGGACGGCGGCGGCGCGGAACGCTGGATGGGCCATCGCTCGATGACTCTCCTTGAGCTGCGTGATGGTCGAACGAATTCGATGCGTACGGAAGACCCGGAGGCCGCAGGGACGGCGCGGCACCGCGGCATATGCGGCGGGCGGGTTAGGTACAGCCTATCGAAGGAAGGTTCTGTGGCGACATAGGGCGCACAGGAGGCGCACGATGCGTGTCGTAAGCCTCCCGTGCCCCCTCTGCCGGTTTCCCTTACGGAGGTTGCCCGAGGGGGCGACCGGGCTACGCGAGTCCGAGCCGCTCGGCCGCCGTCGCCGCGTCGACCGGGACCGTGACCGGCTGCGGGGCGCCGGCGACGGCCCAATCGGGGTCCTTGAGGCCGTTGCCGGTGACCGTGCACACGATCCGCTGGCCGGGGTCGACCCCGCCCTGCTCGGCGGCCTTCAGCAGGCCGGCCACGGACGCGGCGGACGCGGGTTCCACGAACACGCCCTCCTGGGCGGCCAACAGCCGGTAGGCGCGCAGGATCTCACGGTCCGTCACCTCGTCGATCAGGCCGCCCGACTCGTCCCTCGCCGCCAGGGCGTGACTCCAGGACGCGGGGTTGCCGATACGGATCGCGGTGGCGATGGTCGAGGGGTCCTTGACGACCTCGCCGCGCACGATCGGGGCCGAACCGGCCGCCTGGAAGCCCCACATGCGCGGGGTGCGCCCGGCGACGCCGTCGGCGGCGTACTCCCGGTAGCCCTTCCAGTAGGCCGTGATGTTGCCCGCGTTGCCGACCGGCAGGACATGGATGTCGGGGGCGTCGCCGAGCATGTCCACGATCTCGAAGGCGGCCGTCTTCTGACCCTCGATCCGCACCGGGTTGACCGAATTGACCAGCGCCACCGGGTAGTTGTCGGACAGTTCCCGCGCGAGGGTGAGGCAGTCGTCGAAGTTGCCGTCGACCTGGAGGATCTTCGCCCCGTGCACCAGGGCCTGCCCCATCTTGCCGAGCGCGATCTTGCCCCGGGGCACCAGCACGGCCGACACCATCCCGGCGCGTACGGCGTAGGCGGCGGCCGAGGCGGAGGTGTTGCCGGTGGAGGCGCAGATGACGGCCTTGGCCCCCTCCTCCTTGGCCTTGCTGATGGCCATGGTCATGCCGCGGTCCTTGAAGGATCCGGTGGGGTTGGCCCCCTCCACCTTGAGGTGGACCTCGCAGCCCGTGCGCTCGGAGAGCACCTGCGCGGGCACGAGCGGCGTACCGCCCTCACGGAGCGTGACGACCGGCGTGCTGTCCGACACCGGCAGCCGGTCCCGGTACTCTTCGATGATTCCGCGCCACTGGTGGGTCATTGCTGGTTACTCTCCTTCAACCCGCATGATGCTGGCGACACCCCGCACGGTGTCGAGCTTGCGCAGCGCCTCGACGGTCCCGCTGAGCGAGGCGTCGGACGCACGGTGGGTGACGACGACGAGGGAGGCCTCTCCGGCCTTGCCCTGCTGGCGAACCGTATCGATCGAGACGTCGTGCTCGGCGAAGACGGTGGCGACCTGGGCGAGAACGCCCGGTTTGTCGGCGACGTCGAGGCTGATGTGGTAGCGCGTGACGACATCGCCCATCGGTGAGACGGGCAGGGCGGCGTAGGCGGACTCCCCGGGCCCGGTGGCCCCGCTGAGCCGGTTGCGGCACACGGCCACCAGATCGCCGAGCACGGCGGAGGCGGTCGGCGCACCGCCCGCGCCGGGGCCGTAGAACATGAGCTGCCCCGAGGCGTCCGACTCGACGAAGACGGCGTTGTACGCACCGCGCACGGAGGCGAGCGGGTGGGTCAGCGGAATCATGGCGGGGTGCACGCGCGCGGTGACCGAGCCCCCGTCCGCGGCCCGCTCACAGATGGCGAGCAGCTTGATGGTGCAGCCCATCTCCTTCGCCGAGGCGAAGTCGGCGGCGGTGACCTCGGTCATGCCCTCGCGGTAGACGTCGTCGAGGCGCACCCGCGTGTGGAAGGCGATCCCGGCGAGGATGGCGGCCTTGGCGGCCGCGTCGAACCCCTCGACATCGGCGGTCGGGTCGGCCTCCGCATACCCCAGGGCGGTGGCCTCGTCGAGGGCCTCCTGGTACCCGGCCCCCGTGGAGTCCATCTTGTCGAGGATGAAGTTGGTCGTCCCGTTGACGATCCCCAGCACCCGGTTGACCTTGTCACCGGCGAGGGACTCGCGCAGCGGCCGGATCAGCGGGATGGCGCCGGCGACGGCGGCCTCGTAGTACAGGTCGCGGCCGTGCTCATGTGCCGCCGCGTGCAGGGCCGCCCCGTCCTGGGCGAGCAGCGCCTTGTTCGCCGACACGACGGACGCGCCGTGCTCGAAGGCGGTGGTGATGAGGGTCCGGGCGGGCTCGATCCCCCCGATGACCTCGACGACGACGTCGAGGTCGCCCCGTTTGACCAGGGCGGTGGCGTCGGTGGTGATGAGGTCGGCGGGAATGCCCTCCCGCACCTTGGCGGGCCTGCGGACCGCGACCCCCGCCAGTTCGACGGGGGCCCCGATCCGGGCCGCGAGGTCGTCGGCGTGCGTCGTCATGATGCGCGCCACCTCTGAGCCGACAACCCCACAGCCCAGCAGCGCCACCCTCAGCGGACGCGTACGCATCATCCGACCTCGTTTCCTCATGCGGTCTACGGTGGGACCAGTCTCACTCACCGGACGGGACTTTCTTCCCTTTGTCCGGATCGTGAGACATCTGTTTCATCTTGTCAGCGGCGGAAGACAGAAGATCTTCCGCCGGGCTTCCGGACCCGCTCCAAACCCTCCGGGACCCGCCCCGAACCCTCCGGGATCGTCGTCACCCGACGTCGAGACGGAGCAGGTCCTCCTCCGTCTCCCGGCGGACGATCACCCGGGCCTCCCCGTCGTGCACGACGACGACGGGCGGGCGCAGCGCGTGGTTGTAGTTGCTGGCCATGGAACGGCAGTACGCGCCCGTGGCCGGTACGGCGATGAGGTCACCCGGCGCGAGATCGGCGGGCAGGAAGGCGTCCTTCACCACGATGTCCCCGCTCTCGCAGTGCTTGCCGACCACCCGGGCCAGCATGGGCTCGGCGTCGGACGTGCGGGAGACCAGGGCGACGCTGTACTCGGCGTCGTAGAGCGCGGTGCGGATGTTGTCCGACATGCCGCCGTCGACGGAGACGTACGTCCGCAGCCCGTCGAGCGGCTTGATCGTGCCGACCTCGTAGAGCGTGAAGGCGGTCGGTCCGACGATGGCGCGCCCGGGCTCGACCGAGATGCGCGGGGTGCGCAGCCGGGCGGCGTCGCACTCACGGGAGACGATCTCGGTCAGCGCCTTGGCGATCTCGTGCGGCTCCCGGGGGTCGTCGTCGCTCGTGTACGCGATTCCGAGCCCGCCCCCGAGGTCGATCTCGGGCAGTTCGACCCCGTGCTCGTCCCGGATGTCCTTCAGCAGCCCCACCACCCGATGGGCGGCGACCTCGAAGCCCGACATGTCGAAGATCTGCGATCCGATGTGGCTGTGGATGCCGACGACCTCGAGCCCGTCGAGCTGGAGCGCACGGCGCACGGCCTCGGCGGCCTGACCGCCCGCCAGCGGAATCCCGAACTTCTGGTCCTCGTGGGCGGTGGCGATGAACTCGTGCGTGTGCGCCTCCACACCGACGGTGACCCGGATCAGCACCCGCTGCCGCCGGCCCAGGGACTCGGCGATGTGCGCGACCCGCACGATCTCCTGGAAGGAGTCGAGCACGATCCGCCCGACGCCGCTCTCGACGGCCTTGGTGATCTCCTCGGTGGACTTGTTGTTCCCGTGGAAGGCGATCCGGTCGGCCGGCATGCCTCCGGCCAGCGCGGTGGCCAGCTCGCCCCCCGAGCACACGTCCAGGTTCAGCCCCTCCTCGTGCAGCCAGCGCACGACGGCACGGGACAGAAACGCCTTCCCCGCGTAGAACACGTCCGCGTCGGGCCCGAAGGCGGTGCGCCAGGCGCGCGCCCGGGTCCGGAAGTCGGCCTCGTCCAGGACGTAGGCGGGGGTGCCGAACTGCTCGGCAAGCGTCGTCACGCCGACCCCGCCGACCATGACCACGCCCTGGCTGTCACGGGTGACGGTCTGCGCCCACACCTTGGGATCGAGGACGTTGAGGTCGGCGGGCGGCGCGGAGTAGTGGCCCTCGGGCAGGACGTCGGCGTGGCGGGGCCCGGCGGGATGTGCGGAACGGCTCATGTCGGATCTGGGCTCTCTCGGGATCTCAGAGGTAGTCGGGTGCGCTGATGCCGAGCAGGGACAGGCCGCCGGCCAGCACCGTCCCGGCGGCTTCGGCGAGGGCGAGCCGGGCGCGGTGGGCGGCCGAGGGTTTCTCGTCGCCGAGCGGGAGCACGGTGTGCTGGAAGGCGAGCAGTCCGTCGGCGACGGCCACGAGGTGCCGGGCGAGCCGGTCGGGCGCGCGGTGGGCCGCTGCCTGGGTGAGGGCGTGCGGGTACGCACCGAGGGCGCGCGTCAGGGTTGTCGCGTCGGCTACGTCACCGGGAACCGCGCCGAATCCGAGCCGGCCGGCGTTACGGCCGAGGGCCCGGGCGCGCGCGTGGGCGTAGCGGACACGGAAGAGAGGGTTGCTCTCTCGCTGCAACAGATGATCGGCGGTGACCCGCGGCCGGTCGTGCGCGGCGGGGTGCAACAGGGCCCAGCGGGCGGCATCGGGCCCGAGCGGCGCGGGGTCCTCCGGGGCGGGAACCGGCCGGAGGTCGACGGCTTCACCGGGCCGCGCGTGCTGGACCTCGGCGCGTCCGCCCTGGGTGGCGATGATCCGCACGAGGGTGTCGGCGACGACCTCGGCGCGGATGTCATAGGGGATGCGGAGGGGGATGACCTGGCCGGTGAGGGTGGGGGTGTGGCCGTAGGGGGGTGGGGGGGTGGGGGCGGTGTTGCTGTCGGTGCGTGTGCCGGTGTCGCTGTAGGTGCGTGTGCCGGTGCCAGTGTCGGTGCCGCTACCGGTGTCGGTAGTGGTGTCTGTGGTGCTGTTGCTGCCGACGGGGCTGGTGATGTGTGTGGTGCTGTCGGGGCTGGAGGTGGCCGTGTTGCTGCCGCTGCCTGCGAGGCTGCCGCTGGTGCTCGTGATGCCGCTGGTGCGCATGGTGCGGTTGGTACTCGCGGCGCTCTTGGCGCTCTTGGTGCCCTTGCTGCTCGTGGCGCTGTCGGCGGCGGGCCGCTGGAGGATCTCCCGGACGAGTGCGGCGGTGGCGGTGGCCCGTTCGAGGTGGATGTTGAGAAAGCCCGGCCCGGTGATCTCGACGTCGGCGACCCCGGCGGCCTCTCGGAGCAGGGGCCGAAGGATCTCGGCGACATCGAGAGGCGTACGCCCGGCGGGGCGGGCCAACTGGAGCGCGATGTTGGTGGCGTAGTCACCACGCCCCCCGGGCCCCGGCGGGGTGACCACGGCACGCGCAGGTACGGCCACGCTCAGCTCCCCGCTCTCCACAGCACGACGCACCGCGCGCAGCACGGTACGGGAGAGCTCGACGGGGGTCACGGGACAAGGGTAGGGGAGGAGGGGGGTGGGTTCGCGAACGGGTTTGGGTGTGCGGTCCGGAGTGCGGACGGAGGCCCCATCGATCGACACCCGGACGACGGAAAGGCCCCACGCGACGCCCGCCGGCGGGCACTCAGCAGCCTGGCCGGCCACCCCACGGCCTCGGGGGAAGGCTCAGCTACCGGCAGCCCCCAACTGCCCCAAGAATCCCACCGGCCCCACTGTCCCCACCTGTCGAGCCGGGAGCGAGGCCTGACCGGCCCGAGGCGGAACCTGATCCCCATACCCGACGGCCCGGCCCTCCCCCAGGCCAAGGCCACCGCTGTCGATGCTGCTGTTGCTGTTTCTGCTGTCGTTACTGCTGTTGTTACTGCTGTTGTTGTTACTGCTGCCGTTGTTGCCGATGTCGCTGATGTTGCCGTTGCCGATGTTGCCGTTGAGGTCGGCGTGACCGTTGGGGCCACCACTCCCCCGCCCACGACGCCCCATCAGCTCCTTGACGAGCTGCACGAGTTCGGACGGCTCGAAGGGCTTGGCGAGGAACGCGTCGACACCGGCATCGAGGCCGCTCTCGACCTCGTACTGGCTGCAGGCGCTGATGATGGCGACGGGCAGACAGCGCGTCCGGGGATCGGCACGAAGCCGGGCGGCGGTCCGCAACCCGTCGAGCCGCGGCATGACGACATCCAGGGTGACGACATCGGGCCGCACCTCATGGACGACGTCCAGACACTCGGCACCGTCGGCCGCGGTCACGACCTCGAGACCCTCCAGCTCGAGGTTGACCCTGATCAGCTGCCGGATGACCTTGTTGTCGTCCACAACAAGAACCCGGCCGGATGTGCCTGGCACAACCCGAGAGTAGGTCGGCCCAAGCGGCCGCGTCCGCGTTTTCCCCACTTCCACCCCGTCCGGGGGACCCACGCTCGACGGGACCACCAGGAAACCGTTCATGACGCCCCCGAAAGAGCTGGTAGGGTTCTACCCGTCGCCGCGAACACCGCGAGACACGCCCCCGTAGCTCAGGGGATAGAGCAACGGCCTCCGGAGCCGTGTGCGCAGGTTCGAATCCTGCCGGGGGCACCCAACATGAGGTGCCCAAAGACCCCGTCACCAGCGGAAACGCTGAGGCCGGGGTCTTCGCGTATGTGCAGCCCTATGCCGCTCGAAGCGGCCGTATGTCGGGGTCTGTGGACTATTCGTGGACAGGATCTTGGTGCGTTTACCCAGGCCAGCCCATCTAGCTGACGAAGGGGGCTGCGCATGCGCATCGCCACGTCAGGCCGAGTTGCTCTCCGCTAGGAGCTGCCCCGGACGCCGTCACGGCCCGGCGTGCCAGTCCCGCTCCAGATCGCCTGTGTCGAATACGCTGCGAAGACGTCCGACCTGACGGCCTCGATGACGCGGATGCCAGGGAATCCCGCCCGGTGGCGGCTCTTCACGTAGGCCCTGACGGCACAACTGCCGGATACAGAAGGGGGTGGCATGAGATCCCCAGGCGTGCACCTACGGGAGATCACCGACGACGACCGGGATGCCGTCCGTGCTCTCCGCGTCCGACGTGACCAGAAGCAATTCGTCGCCTCCGTGTCTCGGTCACTCAAGGAGGCGGCGAAGAAACCGGAGGCCAATCCCTGGTACCGCGCCGTGTACCGCGGCGATGAGCCAGTCGGCTTCGTAATGCTGTCGTGGAAACCGCCGGCCGGCCCTTACAAAGGGCGGCACTTCCTCTGGCGCCTCCTCGTCGACAAGCGGTACCAGGGGCGAGGGATCGGCCGAGAAGTGCTCACGCAGGTCGCCACCCTGGTTCGCGCGGACGGCGCCGCCGAGCTGCTGACCAGCTACGAGCCGGGCGACGGCGAACCGTGGCCCTTCTATCAGAAGTTCGGGTTCGAGCCCACCGGGGAGATCGACGACGGCGAGATCGTTCTGCGACTCACCTTCCCCGCCCGGTGAGCTGTCTTACGGACAACGTCGCTTCCGTAGTGTGATCTTGGTCGGGTAGGGTCCTGATCTTGTGGCGAGTGGGCACATAGCTGGTGAGACATACCCCGAGCGGACACG
>NZ_JBSFXK010000037.1:0-74796 GCF_053595355.1 Streptomyces sp. NPDC002513
CGCGACGACATCCACGAAGCGTTCCTCAGCCTGGCCTGCGGCATCATCTGCTGGCGCCGACTGGTCAACCTCTCACTTTGTTAGGAGTTCTAAGGACGACGTGCATCAGGGGCGGCGCGCCGGTGGGTGTGACGGCCGTCGCCCCACCCCCACCCTGGCTGGAAGCAGGTCGGCGTCATCAGCGGCTCCCCTCTCGATGCTCACGGCGTGTGGCGTCGGCGGGAGGACCCTTCGGCACGGTGGCACGTGGGCTCTTACGGGGCCGTCGGCCGATTCCCGGGAGGGCGTCGCTGTAGCGGAACGCCCCGATTCCTCCGTCATGCTGCGCGTTGAGCCGGTGGATCAGGAACATTCCCGCGATGATCGCGAAGATGATCACGGCGACGGTGACGGCGGTCTCCACGTCCTCACCTCCTCGGGGCGGAACTCGAGATCCCGATCGCGGCTCCGGCCGCCGAAGCGGCTCCGCCGTCGGTCTCCCATTCCTCTTCCAGGATCCGAGCCTCTGTCGCGTCGTGGCTGATGGCCTCGTCGGCCATCAGACCGCTGGCGGTGCGGATACGTCCCGGATCGGTTGCTGCTGCCATCAGCCGGGCGGCGGCGGCCGGCTCCGTCTCCGGAGGGATCACCAGCAGGTCCAGGCGGCCCACCGTGTAGGAGAAGAGCATCACTTTGTTCGGGTCCTGCTCGTCGGCGAACCAGCCGACATGCACCGTGTGCCCCGTGACGGGGACCTTGCGCGGGATGACGGGCCAGTGGGCCGGGTTCACGGTGACGTGGGTGATCCGGCCCCAGCACGCGTCCAGCGCGTCCGTCAGAGTGGGGATCTCCCGGAAGAGATCATGGGAGCGGGGCCACCAGGCACCGTCCAGAAGACCTGGAACCGAGCCGGTCGGGGTCAGGGACAGCCGGGCCGGCGCCGAAGGCAGGCGCTCTTTGATGATCGTAGGTTCGATGGTCGCGGTCATGACGCGGACCTGTCCCCGAGCCTCCTCTCGGAGGCCGGTGTTGCTGCTCGCCGGGAACGACACCGACATGGCGGCCGTTGTGCGAAATACTCCCGGTGCTTTCACTCTACGCCGCTCCGAGGCTCCGGAGCGTGCGCATGAGCAGGCATTTCACCGAGAGACAACGAGTCCGGAACCGTCGGCGAGCGCAGCCGGTGCGGCGGCGCACGACTTACGGTGAGAGGACGAGGTTCCGTGTTCGGCGGCGACTCCGAATCCCGCAGACAGGCGATCAAGGCGGTGCCGCCCGTCGGGGTGGATGTCCGGTAGTGGTGTCCGCTGATGTTCCGCTGGTGCGGGGTGCGCGACATGGCCCGTACTCGGCTGTACCGCGACGGCTCCCTGGTCGAGGAGGACTTCCCGGTCCGGGACATCTCCCGGCATCTGGTGGACCGGTCTTCGACCGTTTGGTTGGACCTGTACCGCCCGGACCGCGCCGAGTTCACGGCGGTCGGCAAGGAACTCGGTCTCCACGAGCTAGCTCTCGAGAACGCGCTGCACGAGAGACAGCGGGCGAAACTCGACAACTACCGCACCCATCACTTCCTCAGTGTCTACGCGGTCGCCGTCGATCCGGACGGCGCAGGACTGACGATGAGCGAGCTCGCGGTCATCCTCACGCCGCGGGCGCTGCTCACCGTCTGCAAGGACCCCACGTTCGCCGTCGACGATCTGGTCGCCCGCTGGGACTGTACCCCGGCTCTGGCAGCACACGGGGTCGCCTTTCTGCTCCACGGCCTGCTCGACCATGTCGTCGACGGGCACTTCGCCGCGGTGCAGCAACTCGACGAACGTATCGAGGAACTGGACGCTCTGCTCTTCGTCGAAGGCGGCCGACAGATCCAGACCGTACAGCGCCAGTCCTACGCCCTGGGGAAATCACTGGTCCGGCTCCGTCGCGTGGTACTGCCCATGCGAGAGGTCGTCAACGCCCTCATGCGCCCCGACCTCGACGTCGTCGACGGCCCCTTGCTGCCGTACTACCGAGATGTGTACGACCACGTGCTGCGTGCCGGCGAGTGGACGGAATCGCTGCGCGACCTGGTGGCCTCGGTGATGGAGACCAACTTGTCGGTGCAGGCGAACCGGATGAACCTGATCATGAAGAAGGTGACGAGCTGGGCTGCGATCATCGCCGTGCCCACGGCGATCACTGGCTTCTACGGACAGAACCTTCCCTACCCCGGCTTCGGACACCAGTCGGGATTCATCGTTTCCAGCGCCGTCATCGTCGTCTCTCTGACGCTGTACTTCGCCTTCAAGCATGGGGACTGGATCTGACCACACGCTCCCGCGTGCTCGTCGACAGACGGGCCCTGGGAGCCGGTTTCTTGAAGGCGGCTCCCAAATGGCTCCCAAAACGGGGCCGTACAGCAAATCAGGCCCGGCGCTGATCTCTCAGCACCGGGCCTGACCTGGTGTTTCTCTGTCGGGGTGGCGGGATTTGAACCCACGACCTCTTCGTCCCGAACGAAGCGCGCTGCCAAGCTGCGCTACACCCCGATGTCACTGCTTGTTGCGGCGACGACGTTTACTTTAGCCCACCGGCGGCTAGAGACGAAATCCGGTTTTCGAGAGGCGGCGGGTGGGGTCCGGGCGGATGTGGTCGAGGGCGACCATGAGGAGGGCCAGGCCGAAGAACGCGAGGCCGAGCAGGAGTGCGTTGGCGAGGACGCTCCTGTAGCCGAGCCGGCCCGCGTCCAGGAACGGGTAGAGGTAGCGCTCCGCGGAGCCTGGTGGGAGTCGTTCCCCGCGGATCAGGGAGAAGAGCAGGTAGGCCAGGGGGTACAGCAGCCACGTTCTCGCCTGCCGCACGCTCAGCGGGGCCGGGCTCGTCAGCGCCAGCCAGTCGAGCAGGGCCGCGACCGGGATCAGTGTGTGCAGAATCTGGTTCGTGAGCGCCTGCCAGAGCGGGTGTGCGCCGGGCTGGCCGGTCAGGGAGAAGGGGCCCGGTTCGTTCACCAGGAGCACGTGGTAGACGAGGCCCGCGATCAGGACGTAGAACACCGTGCCGCCGGTCACCAGCGCGGGGAGCGGCCGCTGGGCCGTCCGTGCTCGCCAGGCCGACAGGGTGAAGACGACCGCGAGCAGCAGGTTGGCCTGGATCGTGAAGTGGCTCAGCACCCGCGCCGGGCTGCCCAGGCGCAGGTCCACGGCCACTGCGGCGACCGCGGTCAGGGCCACCAGCAGGCGGTAGATGCCCGCCTTCGGGCGGTGTACGGGGGTCACCACGGCGGTGGCGGGAACGGCGGACGGCAACACGGTCGGCACGCCCGGTACCGCGGGGAGGTCCGGGATGTCCTTGGGGATCGGCCCGATCATGTCCCTACGCTAAGCAGATCGGGCAAAGCGGGCGATATGGGTGGTCCGGGCGGGTTACGGCGTGGGCCGGCGTCGCCCCCTGCCCGTGTGCGCGCCGGCTCCGCTCACCCTGCCCGCCGGTGTCTCCTCGCTACCCCCTGCCCACCAGCGTCAGCAGGGTCACCTCCGGCGGGCATGCGAACCGTACCCGGGTGTAGCGGTTCGTCCCGCAGCCCGCCGACACGTGCAGATAGGACGTGCGGCCCTCCGCCGTGTGCCGGGACAGGCCCTTCGCCCGGCCCGTGTCCAGGTCGCAGTTGGTGACCAGGGCGCCGTAGAAGGGGATGCACAGCTGGCCGCCGTGGGTGTGGCCGGCGAGGATCAGCGGGTAGCCGTCCGCCGTGAACGCGTCCAGGCTGCGCAGGTACGGCGCATGCACCACGCCCATCGAGAAGTCGGCCGACGCGGAGGGGCCGCCCGCCACCCGCGCATAGCGGTCGCGCTTGATGTGCGGGTCGTCCAGGCCGGTCAGCTCGATCTCCAGGCCCTCGACCTTCAGCGTCCCCCGCGTGTTCGTCAGGTTCAGCCAGCCCGCCGCGTCGAAGCCGTCCCGCAGGTTCTCCCAGGGGTTGTGGACGGCTCCGACCACGGGCCGATTGCCGTTCAGACCGTGCTTTCCCCCGGACTTCTCCAGCAAGTAGCGGGCGGGGTTGCGGAGTCGGGGGCCGTAGTAGTCGTTCGACCCGAAGACGTACGCCCCCGGGAACTCCATCAGCGGGCCCAGTGCGTCCAGCACCTCCGGCACGCCCTCGGGGTCGGAGAGGTTGTCCCCGGTGTTGATCACGAAGTCGGGACGCAGTCCCGCCAGTGAGCGCAGCCAGCGCTGCTTCTTCCGCTGTCCGCTCACCATGTGGATGTCGGAGACCTGGAGCACACGCAGCGGACGTGCCCCCGGCGGCAGCACCGGGACCGTCACCCGGCGCAGCCGGAAGGAACGGGCCTCGAACCCGGCCGAGTACAGCAGTCCGGCGGCGGCCACCGCCGTGATTCCCAGGGGCACTTCGTATCGCGCGCGCATACGACCATCGTGTCAGAACCACGGCACGCCACGCGCCGGCCTGTGGACAAAGGGAGGACTCCCAGAACACCCACACGCCACCGGAAATCATGGGGCGGGAGTCCCGTCACACCTGCGACAATCGGAGCCATGACCACGCTCAAGTCGAAGCTGCAGGAAGACCTCAACGCCGCGATCAAGGGGCGCGACGAGCTCCGCTCCTCGACGCTCCGGCTGACGCTCGCCGCGATCACCAAGGAGGAGGTCGCGGGCAAGGAGAAGCGCGAGCTCTCCGACGACGAGGTCACCAAGGTGATCACCCGGGAGGCGAAGAAGCGCCGCGAGGCCGCCGACGCCTTCGCGCAGGGCGGGCGCGCCGAGCAGGCCGAGCGGGAGAAGGCGGAGGGCGAGGTGCTCGCCACGTACCTGCCCAAGCAGCTGTCCGACGACGAGCTGCGACAGATCGTCGCCCAGGCCGTGGCGGAGGCGAAGGCGGCGGGCGCCGAGGGTCCGCGCGCCATGGGCCAGGTCATGAAGATCGTGAACCCGAAGGTCGCGGGCCTGGCGGAGGGCGGACGCGTCGCCGCCGTGGTCAAGCAGCTCCTCGCGGGGAGCTGACCGGCCCACCCCCTGTCCCGGCGCGTACGACAGCGGGGGCGCCCCTCGGCCGGAGGGGCGCCCCCGTCGTCGTAGGGGACGGTGTGCCGGACCGCGGGGGAGACGGAGTCTTCCGCGGTCCTGAGCGGGGTTAGCCTCGCTGCCCGCCGCCGTGCCCGTTCCTTCCGTTTCCGGTGCCCTGGATCAAGCCCCCCGGGAGGGAGAAGGAGGGCGACGGGAACCTGCCGCCGTTGGCCCCTCCGGTGTCCGGGCCGCCGATCAGTCCGCCCGTGCCCTGCCCGCCGTTGCCGTTGCCGTTCCCGTTGCCGTCGCCCTGTCCCTTGTCGCTGTTGCTCTCGGGGATGTCGACGAGGTTGAAGTTCTCGACCGGCTTGCCCGCCAGCGCGCCCGTCATCATGTCGCGCCAGATCGGCCCCGGGACCTGGCCGCCGTAGACCTTGGCGTAGGGGGTACCGCCGATGGTGATGTCGACCATGCGCCGCTTGTGCGCCGGGTCGCCGACCCAGACCGCGCCCGCCATGTTCGGCGTGTAGCCGACGAACCAGGCCGCGTAGCGGAAGTCCGTCGTACCGGTCTTGCCCGCGCTGGGGCGGCTGCCGAGGCCGGCCTGCGTACCCGTGCCGTCCTCGACCACGCCCTTGAGGATCGTGTTGATCGTGTCGGCGGTGGTCTCCGACATCGCGCGCGAGCACGCCGTCTTCGGGACGGTCAGCGACTTCTTCTGGTTGCCGACGGTCTGCGTGATCGACTCGATGGCGACCGGTGTGCAGTACGTGCCGCGGTCGGCGAACGTCGCGTACGCGCTCGCCATCGTCAGCGGCGACATCTCCTGGGTGCCGAGGGCGATCGACGGAGCCTGGTCGATCTTCAGCCCGTCCGCCCGGTTCACGCCCATCTTCTTGGCCATGTCGATCACCGGGCAGATGCCGATGTCGCCGATCAGCTCCACGTAGTAGGTGTTGACCGACTTGGCGGTCGCCTCCTTCATGCCGTACGGGCCGTGCTCCGACTCGTTCTCGTTCGTGAGCTTGGCGTTCTCCGTGTTCACCCACTGCTTGCCGTCGCAGGCCGCCACGGGGCTCGGATAGTCCATCTCGTACGGCGAGGGGTACTCCTGCGTCGCCGGCTTGCCGCCCTCTATGGCGGCCGCGGCCACGATCGGCTTGAACGTCGAACCGGGCTGGTAGCCCGCGCCGCCGCCCATGTCCTTGTCCACCGAGAGGTTGATCTGCGTCTCGTTCTTGCCGAAGCCGTACGGACGGGACTGGCCCATCGCGAGGATTCTTCCGGTGCCGGGCTCGACGATGGTCGCGGCCGTGGCCACCTCGTCGCTCTTGTTGACGTGGTCCTTGACCGACTGCTCCACCGACTCCTGGGCCTGCGGGTCCAGTGTCGTACGGATCGTCAGACCGCCGCGGTTCCAGATCTGCGCCCGGTCGGCCTTGCTCTTGCCGAACACCGGGTTGTTCAGGAACACCTCGCGGACGTAGTCGCAGAAGAAGCCCGCGCCCTTGACCGCCGTGATACAGCCGTTCTTCGGCTCGCTCACATTCAGCCCGAGGCCCGTCTTCTTGGCGCTGTCGGCCTCGGCCTGGGAGATGTCGTGCACGTCGGCCATGCGCTGCAGCACCACGTTGCGCCGCTTCTTGGCCTCCGCCTCGTCGTTCACCGGGTCGTACCGGGTGGGGGACTGGACGAGGCCCGCGAGGAGCGCGGCCTCCTGGAGGTTGAGGTCCTTGGCATGCTTGGAGAAGTAGCGCTCGGAGGCCGCCTCCACGCCGTAGGCCTGCTGGCCGAAGAACGTGATGTTCAGGTAGTTCTCGAGGATCTTCTTCTTGCCGAGCTTCTGCTCGATCTGGATCGCGTACTTCAGCTCGCGGACCTTGCGGCCGAGGGTCTGCTGGGTGGCCTGGGCGACCTTCGTCGGGTCGTCGCCGGCCTCCTCCACGAAGTAGTTCTTCACGAGTTGCTGTGTGAGTGTGGAGGCGCCCTGGGACACTCCCCCGCTCTGCGCGTTCTGGTTCAGCGCGCGCAGGACGCCCTTCAGGTCGATCGCGCCGTGCTGGTAGAACCGCGAGTCCTCGATCGCGACGATCGCCTTCTGCATGTACGGCGAGATGTCCTTGAGGTCCACCACCGTGCGGTCACGGGAGTAGACCGTGGCGATCTGGCCGCCCTGGCTGTCCAGAATCGTGGTGCGCTGACTGAGCTGGGGGCTCTTCAGGTTGGACGGGATGTCGTCGAATCCCTGGACCGACCCCTTGGCCGCGAGTCCGAGCGCGCCCGCGGCGGGCAGCGCGATGCCGGCCATCACCGCCCCGGCGAGCACACTCACTCCGAGGAACTTGGCGGCCTGCTGCACAGGGGACACTCCCCCGCCCGAGCGCTTCTTTGGCATGAGGGCAGCCTACGTTCTCATTCGCCGGACACGCGTCTAGGCCTTGGCCTAAGCTGCTCTCAACTGTCACAGCAGCAGGGCCACGTATCAAGTACGTCCGGCGACCCCGAATCGTTCCGGTGTTCCCCCGATTTTTTGGTCGGGTGCGTGTCCGAATCCGCCTTGTGTGTCATCAGGCGTCCGTTGTGACGCAGCTGAACTGTGCAGGTTTGTCCCGAAAGTCGCGCATGTCGCCAGCTCACTCCCCCGGGTGATCTGCCGTTTACCCATAGTCCGTTCGGACCATTCAAGATTGGGCCCGCTGGGGGTGTTGCGCTGTGCCTACCTTCCGTAACGTCCTCAACTGGCGGCGGTGAATATGCCGCTGCCGCCGTGGGGGAGCCTCGATTCGGGAGAGGACGGCGCCGGTATGGGCTGGGTAACCGACTGGAGTGCGCAGGCGGCCTGCCGCACTACCGATCCGGATGAACTGTTCGTTCAAGGAGCAGCGCAGAACAGGGCCAAGGCGGTGTGCACCGGATGCCCGGTACGCACGGAGTGCCTGGCCGACGCGCTGGACAATCGCGTCGAATTCGGCGTGTGGGGTGGCATGACGGAGCGGGAGCGCCGCGCGCTGCTGCGCCGGCGGCCGACCGTCACCTCGTGGCGGCGCCTGCTGGAGACCGCTCGTACGGAGTACGAGCGTGGAGCGGGCCTGCTGCCCCTCGACGAGGAAGAAGCGTACGAGAGCTACGCGGCGGTGGGCTGAGGTCGCTCACGGCGGGGCGTGACGGCCCGCCGTCTGAGGGGGCTGCCGGGGTGGGGGAGCGGGTGGTTCGCCGGCTGGTGGATCGCTGTCGCGTAGGGCCGGCAGGTTCTTGCGGGGCCTTGCCGGGCTCTTGTGGGTCCTTGCCGGGCGGGTGGCCGGCCGTGTCTCCGGTGTGCCCTTGAGCGGTTGCGGCATGGCCGTTGAGGGTTTTTTGGGGGGCATGGCCTTGAGGAGGTGGAGCCCCTCGTCGGCCACGGCCTCGAGAGGCGTGCCCGGGGTGCGGCCGTGCTGTGCCGTCGCGGGCATACGGGCGGCCCCGGAGCAGGGCAGGTACCCGGGAGCCCCTACGCGCGCGTCTCGCGCTCCTCGGGGCGCTCCGGCCGGTTGGCCGCGAGGCGGTCCCCGATGTTCCGTAGCCCTACGAGGTCGTGGACGTCGCCGGGCAGCGCGGCCACCTCCGCCACGGCCACCTCGGGATGACGGGCGGTGAAACGGTCACGCGTGCGCTGTTCACGGGAGAGCAGCTGCATGCGTTCGGCATGCAGTCGGAGCAGGCCCTGGGTCAGTTGCTCGACGCTTCGGTCCTGGTCTGTGGAGGCGGGGGAGCCTGCATCGGGAACCGGCGCGTCGGATGAGGGGGAGTCTGAACTGCCGTACGTGTCGGAAGAGTTACGAAGTCCAGCTTTCCCGTCCTGCTGATCCACAATGCGGGGATCTTCAAGATTTTCGGCGGCGGCGAGGGCCCGCTCGGCCGACAGATCGGCGGCGCCGCTGCCGTGCACCCGGTTGAGGACCAGGCCGGCCAGCGGCATGTCCTCGGCGGCCAGACGCTCCACGAAGTACGCGGCCTCGCGCAGCGCGTCCCGTTCCGGAGCTGCCACCACCAGGAACGCCGTGCCCGGCGCCTGCAGCAGCTTGTACGTGGCGTCCGCGCGTGTGCGGAACCCGCCGAACATGGTGTCCATGGCGGCCACGAACGTCTGGACGTCCTTCAGGAGCTGACCCCCGAGCAGCTTCCCCAGGACGCCGGTCATCATCGACATCCCGACGTTGAGGAACTTCATCCCCGCGCGGCCGCCCACCTTCGCGGGAGCCATCAGGACCCGGATGAGCTTGCCGTCCAGGAAGGACCCGAGCCGTTTGGGGGCGTCCAGGAAGTCCAGGGCGGAGCGTGAGGGGGGTGTGTCGACGACGATGAGGTCCCACTCGTCCCGCGCGCGCAGCTGCCCCAGCTTCTCCATCGCCATGTACTCCTGCGTGCCCGCGAAGCCCGCCGAGAGCGACTGGTAGAAGGGGTTGCCCAGGATGGCGGCCGCCCGGTCCGGGTCCGCGTGCGCCTCGACGATCTCGTCGAAGGTGCGCTTCATGTCGAGCATCATGGCGTGCAGTTCGCCGCCCGCGGTGTCCTCGATGCCCTTCACCCGCCGCGGGCTGTTGTCCAGCGCGTCGATGCCCATCGACTGGGCGAGCCGACGGGCCGGGTCGATGGTGAGCACGACCACCTTGCGGCCGCGCTCGGCCGCGCGCAGCCCCAGGGCCGCCGCTGTGGTCGTCTTGCCGACGCCGCCGGAGCCGCAGCACACGACGATGCGGGTGTCCGGGTCGTCGAGGAGCGGGTCGATCTCCAGGGTGGGCACGTGCTTCAACGCGCGCGCAGAGCCCGGGTCGTGGGGCAGCGCCGGGTCCGCCGCGGAGGCGGCACCGCTCGCGGAGGGCGTGTCGGCCGTGGAGGACTCCTCGGCGGAAGCCGTACGGGTGGCGGAGGCCCCCTCGGTGGTGGGGGCCTCGTCGTCGTGCGGAGGGGCCGGGTCCTGACTCATGAGATCCCTTGCTGACGCAGTTCCGTGGCCAGTTCGTACAGGCCCGCCAGGTCCATTCCCTCGGCGAGCAGCGGCAGTTCGTGCAGCGGCAGGCCGAGGTCCGTGAGCACGGCGCGCTGCTCGCGCTCCAGGGCGAAGCGCTCCTCGTACTCGTCGGCCTGCTGGAGCAGCGGGTCCACCAGCCGCTCCGCGAGCCCGCCGCGGCGCGCACCGCCGAGCCCGGCACCCGACAGGGCCTTGGCGAGGGACGTCCGCGGCACGGCGTGCAAGAGGTCCAGCTCCGACTCGTCCAGGACCGCGGGGCGCACCATGTTCACGATCACCCTGCCCACCGGCAGGTTCGCGGCGCGCAGTTCGGTGATCCCGTCCGCTGTCTCCTGGACGGGCATCTCCTCCAGGAGCGCCACCATGTGCACGGCCGTCTCCGGGGACTTCAGCACCCGCATCACCGCCTGGGCCTGATTGTGTATCGGGCCGATCTTGGCGAGGCCCGCCACCTCGTCGTTCACGTTCAGGAACCGGGTGATGCGTCCGGTGGGGGGTGCGTCCATCACCACGTAGTCGTACGCGAACCGGCCGCTTCTGTCCTTCCTGCGGACGGCCTCGCACGCCTTGCCGGTGAGGAGCACGTCCCTCAGACCGGGCGCGATGGTGGTGGCGAAGTCGATGGCGCCGAGCTTCTTCAGGGCCCGTCCCGCGCCGCCCAGCTTGTAGAACATCTGGAGGTAGTCCAGAAGGGCCAGTTCGGGATCGATGGCCAGCGCGTAGACCTCGCCGCCGCCGGGCGCCACGGCGATCTTGCGCTCCTCGTACGGAAGCGCCTCCGTCTCGAAGAGTTGCGCGATGCCTTGTCTGCCCTCGACCTCGACGAGAAGAGTGCGCTTGCCCTCGGTCGCGAGGGCGAGCGCGAGTGCCGCGGCGACCGTGGTCTTTCCGGTCCCGCCCTTGCCGCTGACGACCTGGAGCCTGCTCACGTCTTCGAGCCTAACCAGTCCGCGCGCGGGCTACGCGGGAGGCTGTGGACAACGCAGGTCACAGTCGGCCGCACGCCGGGCCGTGACCGGGCCGGTCGGCCGCATGACCCGGTCGCCGCAGCGGCTACAGTCGGCCCATGACCAAGTGGGAATACGCAACCGTGCCACTGCTCGTCCACGCCACGAAGCAGATTCTGGACACCTGGGGCGAGGACGGCTGGGAGCTCGTCCAGGTCGTGCCCGGGCCGAACAACCCCGAGCAGCTGGTGGCCTACCTGAAGCGGGAGAAGCAGGCATGAGCGCGGTCGAGTCCCGGATCACCGAACTCGGACTGACCCTCCCGGACGTCGTGCCGCCGCTGGCCGCCTACCAGCCCGCCGTGCGGTCCGGGGTGTACGTGTACACCTCCGGCCAGCTTCCGATGGTGGACGGCACGCTCCCGGTGACCGGCAAGGTCGGCGCCGAGGTCACCGCCGAGGAGGCCAAGAACCTGGCCCGCACGTGCGCGCTGAACGCGCTCGCCGCCGTCAAGTCCGTCACGGGTGACCTGGACCGCATCGCGCGCGTGGTGAAGGTCGTCGGCTTCGTGGCGTCGGCCGCGGACTTCACGGGCCAGCCGGGCGTCGTCAACGGTGCGAGCGAGCTGCTGGGCGAGGTCCTCGGCGACAAGGGCGTGCACGCCCGCAGCGCGGTCGGCGTGGCGGTCCTTCCGCTGGACGCACCGGTCGAGGTGGAGATCCAGGTGGAGCTGACGCAGGCGTGACCGCCCGCTGACATCGCGACCTGCGACGACGCCGTCCGGCCGTGACTCCCCGGGGTACGGCCGGTGCGGCCGTGGTTCCCCGGGGTGCGGCCGGTGGCCCGCCCGGGAGCGGCGATCAGTGCCCCTCGAACATCCGCGCACTTAGGGATAGCCTCCGCCCATGGCGAATGGGCAGTGGTTTCCACCGGAGTGGCCGTCGCGGATCCGCGCGCTCGCGGAGGGCACGCTCACCCCGGTCACCCCCAAGCGCGCGGCCACCGTCATGCTGCTGAGGGACACCGACGGTGCCCCCGCCGTGCACATGCTGCGCAGAAGCGCCTCCATGGCCTTCGCCGCGGGCGCGTACGCCTACCCGGGCGGCGGTGTCGACCCGCGCGACCACGACCGCCGGATCGGCTGGGCGGGCCCCACGCGCGCGTGGTGGGCGGACCGCCTCGGCGTCGACGAGTCGGACGCCCAGGCCATCGTCTGCGCCGCCGTTCGGGAGACGTACGAGGAGGCCGGCGTCCTGCTCGCCGGTCCCACCCCGGAGACGGTCGTCGGGGACACCACGGGCGCGGACTGGGAGGCGGACCGCGCCTGCCTGGTCGCCCGGGACCTGTCGTTCGCCGAGTTCCTCGACCGCCGGGGACTGGTGCTGCGCTCCGACCTGCTCGGCGCGTGGACCCGCTGGATCACCCCCGAGTTCGAGCCTCGCCGCTACGACACCTGGTTCTTCGTGGCCGCCCTCCCCGAGGGGCAGCGCACCCGCAACGTCTCCACGGAGGCCGACCGCACCGTCTGGATCCGCCCCCACGACGCGGCAGCCTCGTACGACGAGGGCGAGCTGCTGATGATGCCGCCCACCATCGCGACCCTGCGCCAGTTGGTGCCGTACGCCACTGCCGCCGACGCGCTGACGGCCGCGCCCGGCCGCGATCTGGCCCCGGTGGTGGCCCGGGCCCATCTGGAGGACGGCCGGGTCGTGCTGGTCTGGCCCGGCCACGACGAGTTCACCCAGCACATCCCGACGGGTGGAGCACCCGCATGACCCGCGCGACGGAGGGTTCCCCCGCATGACGGACGCCGTAGCACTCCCCGGCCAGCCGCGCGGCGGGGTCCTCTCCGGTCCCGCGACCACACGCGCCGTGAACGTCCTCGCCCCCAACGCGTCGGCGATGACCCTGGACGGCACCAATACCTGGATAGTCGCCGAGCCCGACTCCGAGCTGGCGGTGGTGATCGACCCCGGCCCGCTCGACGACGGGCATCTGCGCCAGGTGATCGAGACGGCGGAGAAGGCGGGCAGACGGATCGCGCTCACCCTGCTCACGCACGGTCACCCCGATCATGCGGAGGGTGCCGCACGGTTCGCCGAACTGACGCGCACCAAGGTGCGTGCCCTGGACCCGGCGCTCCGGCTCGGCGACGAGGGGCTCGGGCACGGTGACGTGGTCACCGTGGGCGGCCTCGAACTGCGCGTCGTGCCGACGCCGGGCCACACCGCCGACTCCCTGTGCTTCCATCTCCCGGCCGACCGGGCCGTCCTGACCGGTGACACCGTCCTGGGCCGCGGCACGACGGTCGTGGCGCACCCGGACGGCCGCCTGGGGGACTATCTGGACTCCCTGCGCCGTCTGCGGTCGCTCACGGTCGACGACGGCGTCCACACCGTGCTCCCCGGCCACGGGCCCGTCCTGGAGGACGCCCAGGGCGCCGTCGAGTACTACCTCGCCCACCGGGCCCACCGCCTCGCGCAGGTCGAGACGGCGGTCGAGGACGGCCACCGCACGCCGGCCGAGATCGTGGCCCATGTGTACGCGGACGTGGACCGTTCCCTGTGGCCGGCGGCCACGCTGTCGGTACGGGCGCAGCTGGAGTATCTCAGGGAACACGGCCTGATCTGAGCGCCCGGGAGCGGGGTGCTTCGATGTCGGTCTCGCGGGTGAGGCGGGAGCCGGGCCGGTAGCGGGGCAGGCGGCCGGCGAGGTCCTCGCCCAGCAGCGGCGTACACGGGCAGGCGACGAACCACCCCAGGTTGTACGTCTCCAGGTCGCTCAGCAGCCGCGCACGGCTGAACAGCAGCGTGCCGGCACCGTCGGTCTGCGGGAACTCCCTGTCGAGCCGCTCCCCGAGATCCCGAAAATCCCGGCACCTCCGGCAACGGCAGCGGGCCCCGTCTCCTCGGAGGTGTCTCTCCTCGGAGCGCGGGGCCCAGTCGTACGGCCGGGGCCGGGCGTCAGCGGGACCGCTTGGCCAGCCGCTCCACGTCCAGCAGGATCACCGCGCGCGCCTCCAGCCGGAGCCAGCCGCGCTGGGCGAAGTCCGCCAGGGCCTTGTTCACGGTCTCACGCGAGGCGCCGACCAGCTGGGCCAGCTCCTCCTGGGTGAGGTCGTGCACCACGTGGATGCCCTCTTCGGACTGCACGCCGAACCGGCGCGAGAGGTCCAGTAGCGCGCGGGCCACACGGCCGGGCACATCGGAGAAGACCAGGTCGGACATCTGGTCGTTGGTCTTGCGAAGTCGCCGGGCCACCGCGCGCAGCAGCGCCGCGGCCACCTCGGGCCGCGCGTTGAGCCACGGCTGGAGGTCGCCGTGGCCCAGGCCCAGCAGCTTGACCTCGGTCAGCGCGGTGGCCGTCGCCGTACGCGGACCCGGGTCGAACAGCGACAGCTCGCCGATCAGCTCACCGGGGCCGAGCACCGCCAGCATGTTCTCGCGCCCGTCGGGGGAGGTGCGGTGAAGCTTGACCTTGCCGTCCATGACCACGTACAGGCGGTCGCCGGGGTCGCCCTCGTGGAACAGCGAGTCACCGCGGGCGAGGGTCACCTCACTCATGGAGGCGCGGAGCTCCGCGGCCTGCTCGTCATCGAGCGCCGCGAAGAGCGGGGCGCGCCGCAGAACGTCGTCCACGAGTTCTCTCCTTGTCGACCTGCTCAGGGGATCTTGCTCCCCCGGATACCAGGGGACCGTGTTCCCCATTTTGCCGGACGGTCCAAACAGTGTGATCTGTCACAAGGATGCCGCACTGATGTGCCGGGGTATGCGGCAGGGGTCCAATCGGGGGCTGATCCACTGGCTTCGGGACGGATGTCGGCGCAGGGCCTTAGGCTGGCCGGGTGTCCAAATCGCCGGTGAGAGCACAGGTCAAGGGGGCTGGACGGGTGGTTGCACGTCGTGATTCCGCTGTGGGCGAACAGGGCTCCGCGAGCAGAAGAAAAACGGAAAAGCGTGAGAAATCGGCGCCTGCGGAGCAGGGGCCGACGACGCCTGCCCAGACGCCTGCCGGGAAGGCCACCTCCGGGAAGTCCGCTGCCAGGACAGCTGCCGCCAAGACGGCTGCCTCCGGGAAGACCGCTGCCAAGAAGACGGCGCCCGTGAAGACCGCCGCCAAGAAGACGGCGCCCGTGAAGGCCGCGAAGAAGCCGGCCAGGAAGGCGGCGCACGCCGAGGCCGTCTCCACGAAGGCCACCATCGCCGTCGAGAACGTGGCTCCCGCCAGGACCGTCGCCCCGAAGCCTCCCGGGAACGAGACCCGGACCGCCCTCGTCCGCCGCGCCCGCCGGATCAACCGCGAGCTCGCCGAGGTGTACCCGTACGCCCACCCGGAACTGGACTTCGAGAACCCGTTCCAGCTGATCATCGCGACGGTCCTGTCGGCGCAGACCACCGATCTGCGGGTGAACCAGACCACCCCGACGCTCTTCGCCAGGTACCCCACCCCCGAGGACCTCGCGGCGGCCAACCCCGAGGAGATCGAGGAGATCCTGCGCCCGACGGGCTTCTTCCGGGCCAAGACCAGGTCGGTGATAGGGCTCTCCAAGGCGCTGGTGGAGGAGTTCGGCGGTGAGGTCCCCGGTCGGCTGGAGGATCTCGTCAAACTGCCCGGCGTCGGCCGCAAGACCGCCTTCGTGGTGCTGGGCAACGCTTTCGGCCGCCCCGGCATCACCGTCGACACGCACTTCCAGCGGCTCGTCCGCCGCTGGCAGTGGACCGACGAGACGGATCCGGACAAGATCGAGGCGGCTGTCGGCTCGCTTTTCCCGAAGAGCGAGTGGACGATGCTCTCGCACCATGTGATCTTCCACGGCCGCCGCATCTGCCACGCCCGTAAGCCGGCCTGCGGCGCCTGCCCGATCGCCCCGCTCTGCCCCGCGTACGGCGAGGGAGAGACCGACCCGGAGAAGGCGAAGAAGCTCCTGAAGTACGAGAAGGGCGGCTTCCCGGGGCAGCGATTGAAGCCACCGCAGGCCTACCTGGACGCGGGCGGCATCCCGGCACCGCCGCTGGGGGCCGGGTGAGGCGCGCACACGGCCCGGTGCGCGCCCCGGGCAAGGGGTGTTGCCCTGTGGACCGGGTGACGGGACACCCACACGAGGGACGTGCGGAACGATCCGTGGTCCCACGGGCGTTGGGATGGGCAGAACGGGGGTGGCGATGACGCACGCGAGCGATACGGACCACATGAGCGGCACGGACAGCGGGTGGCTGCGGCTGAACACGGAGGGCCTGCCCGGCTGGCTCGACCCGGTCGTGCGGGTCACCCGGACCGTCGAGCCGCTCCAACTCAGCCGTTTTCTTCCGCCGAAGGACGGTGCGGGGCGCCAGTCTGCCGTGCTGATCCTCTTCGGTGAGGGCGACCGCGGCCCGGAGCTGCTGCTGATGGAGCGTGCCAGCTCGCTGCGCTCGCACGCCGGGCAGCCCGCGTTCCCCGGTGGCGCCCTCGACCCCGAGGACGGCGACCCGAAGACCGAGGGGCCGCTGCGGGCCGCTCTCCGCGAGGCCGAGGAGGAGACCGGGCTCGACCCGCGGGGTGTCCAGCTCTTCGGCGTGCTGCCCAAGCTCTACATCCCGGTGAGCGGCTTCGTCGTGACGCCCGTCCTCGGCTGGTGGCGCGAGAGAAGCCCGGTGGGAGCCGTCGATCCGAACGAGACGGCGCGGGTCTTCACCGTCTCCGTGGCGGATCTCACGGACCCGGCCAACAGAGCCACCACGGTGCACCCGAGCGGCCACCGGGGTCCGGCATTCCTGGTCGAATCCGCCCTTGTCTGGGGTTTCACCGCCGGAGTCATCGACCGCCTGCTGCACTTCGCGGGCTGGGAGCGCCCCTGGGACCGCGACAAGCAGGTCCCGCTCGACTGGCGCTCATGACAAGGTGGCCTCCGTGCTGTGGTCTTCCGGGGGACGCTGTGCCCCGCTGCCGCTGCGCGACGGACCGGCCCTCAGGCCGGACGACGGCGACCGGAAAGCGATGAGGCGAGGCTACAAGCAGTGAACGTGCTGGACATCCTGTTGCTGGTCGCCGCCGTGTGGTTCGCGATTGTGGGCTATCGCCAGGGCTTCGTCGTCGGCATCCTCTCGGTGATCGGCTTTCTGGGCGGCGGTCTCGTCGCGGTCTACCTGCTCCCGGTCATCTGGGACAGCGCCACCGACGGCGCCAAGGTGAGCACGACCGCCGCGGTGGTCGCCGTCGTGGTGGTGATCGTCTGCGCCTCCGTCGGCCAGGCCCTGACCACCCATCTGGGCAACAAGCTGCGCCGGTACATCACCTGGTCCCCGGCCCGCGCCCTGGACGCCACGGGCGGTGCGCTCGTCAACGTGGTGGCGATGCTCCTGGTCGCCTGGCTGATCGGCTCCGCCCTCGCCGGTACGACGCTGCCGACGCTCGGCAAGGAGGTACGCGGCTCCAAGGTGCTCCTCGGGGTCTCCCGCGCCCTGCCCGCGCAGGCGGACACCTGGTTCGCGGACTTCTCCTCGGTGCTCGCGCAGAACGGCTTCCCGCAGGTCTTCAGTCCGTTCGTGAACGAACCCATCACCGAGGTCCAGCCTCCCGACCCGGCCCTCGCGAGAAGCATGGTCGCCACACGCGCGCAGCGCTCCGTCGTCAAGGTCGTGGGCACCGCACAGAGCTGCGGCAAGGTCCTCGAAGGCACCGGCTTCGTCTTCGGCGATCGCCGTGTCATGACCAACGCGCACGTGGTCGGCGGCGTCGACGAGCCCACCGTCCAGATAGGCGGCGAGGGCAGGAGGTACGACGCCAAGGTCGTGCTCTACGACTGGCGGCGCGACATCGCCGTACTCGACGTGCCGGACCTGCGGGCGCCGGCGCTGCAGTTCACCTCCGCCGAGGCGTCCGGCGGCAGCAGCGCGATCGTGGCCGGCTTCCCGGAGAACGGGTCGTACAACGTCCAGCCCGCGCGGATCCGGGGCCGTATCACGGCCAACGGCCCGGACATCTACCACCGGGGCACGGTCCGCCGCGATGTGTACTCGCTGTACGCGACCGTCCGCCAGGGAAACTCCGGCGGCCCGCTGCTGACCCCCGAGGGCAAGGTCTACGGGGTGGTCTTCGCCAAGTCCCTCGACGACGCCGAGACCGGGTACGCACTCACCGCGGACGAGGTCCGGGAGGACATCGCCAAGGGGCGTACGGCGAACCAGCAGGTGGACAGCGACAGCTGCGCGCTGTGACACCGGAGGGCGGGGCGGGCCGCCTCCGGGGCCGCCCGATCAGCCGCGTGGGTGGCGCAGCCGTACCGAGACCCAGCGGGCCCGGCGGCGCAGAATGTGCGGGATCCCCACCCGGGGGTCCGTGCTCCGCAGCCGCGGAGCGCCCCTTTGGTGGGAGCCCGGCGCGGTGGCCGAGCGGTGGTCGCGTGCTGCGTCACTGTAGTCGTGCGTCCAGCCCATACCCCGACGTCTGCCCCTGCCCCATGGTCGATAACCGCCTTGCGGGGCTCCAATTGGCCTATGCGGCGGGCATGTGGCCGGTCCTGGAACAGCCGTTCCCGCCCGGGCACCGGCCGCATGTGTACGGTCACCGAACGGGGCGAGGGCGCGTGCGGTGAAGCGGTCACTGGTCGGTCCGACGGACTTCGGTCCGATGGTCTTCAGGCTCGCGGCCTTCGGTCCCACGGCCCTTGGGCCGGCCGGTTCCCGCGTGGGCGGTGACGGGTCAGCGGTCGGGCTCGGGGTCCTTGAGCCAGTTGATCAGCTCGGAGGAGAACATCACCGGGTCCTCCTCGTGCGGGAAGTGGCCCAGCCCGTCGAACAGCCGCCAGCGGTACGGCGCCTCGACGTACTGGCCCGATCCGGCCGCGCTCCTGGTGCGCATGACGGGGTCCAGCGAGCCGTGCAGATGGAGGGTCGGGACCCGAACGGGCCGCTTCATACGCCGGTTGAACTGAACGCCGTCGGGCCGGGCCAGGGAGCGCACCATCCAGCGGTACGGCTCCACGGAGCAGTGCGCCGTCGAGGGAATGCACATGGCGCGCCGGTAGGCCTCCACGGCCTCGTCGTCCGGCAGCCGCGGCCCCGACCAGTCCCGGATGAGCCGGCCGACCAGGGCGCCGTCGTCGGCGGTCAGCCGGCGCTCGGGGATCCAGGGCCGCTGGAAGCCCCAGATGTAGGAACTCGCGGCCGTCTGCTTGACGTCGCCGAGCATCGCCGAGCGCCAGCGCCGCGGATGCGGCATCGAGGAGACGACGAGCCGCCTCACAAGCTTGGGACGCATGGCGGCCGCCGTCCAGGCCAGGTATCCGCCCAGGTCGTGGCCGACGAGTGCGGCGTCGGGCTCGCCCAGGGAGCGCACGACCCCGGTGATGTCGAGCGCCAGGTTCGCGGGGTCGTAGCCGCGCGGCGTACGGTCACTGCCGCCGACTCCGCGCAGATCCATCGCCACGGCGCGGAAGCCCGCCTCGGCGAGCGCCACCAACTGGTGCCGCCAGGCCCACCAGAACTGCGGGAAGCCGTGCAGAAGCAGGACCAGGGGCCCGTCGCCCAGCTCCGCGATGTGAAAGCGCGCGCCGTTGGCCGCGACGTCCCGGTGCGTCACCTCTTTCCCGCCGGGCACGTCGAGCCGTACGACCGAGGTGGCTTGCGCCGAATGGGTGGCGGGGTCCGTCATGAGGACGAGCGTGCCACAGCTTCGGCCGCCTTGCCGGTCGGCTGCGGCTGACGCGGGTGCGGCTTGGCGTGCTGCAGGACGCCCGCGGACTCCTTCATCGACGCGGCGACCTTCTGCGGGCCCTTGCCCTTCTTGGCCTTTTTGGCGAACACCAGGCCGATGAGGGCGAGGAGCCCCGCGACCACCACGTTCGCGGCGAAGGAGAGCAGGAAGCAGACGGCCAGGTTCCAGCCACTCCAGGTCCGGATCCCGTAGGCCAGTGCGAAGTTCAGCATCGGCAGGGAGAACAGCAGCACGGCGCCCGCGCCGGAGAACGCGCCCCCGCTCGTCGCACCTCGCTTGACGTCCCGTTTGAGCTGAGCCTTCGCCAGCGCGATCTCGTCGTGCACCAGTGCGGACAATTCGGTCGTCGCCGAGGCGAACAGCTGGCCGATGCTGCGTTCGGCGCCGACCGGGCTGCCGTCGGGTGCGCTCATCGCGGTCTCCCTGCTCTCTGCGTGGCTACTCCGCCCGTACTGCGGAGTGGTGTGGATGTGTCAGATCATGCCGGACGGCCGTTCTGTCCGCTTGCCCTGCCCGTCACTTCGGCCGGCGTGCCGTTGCGGTCTCAACTCGGCCAGTGGTCGCGGGTTTCGGACGGGTGGGCCGTTCCGGGCCCGGCCGGCGTCCCGCTCGCGGCGGTGCCGAGCGCGGCGCGCCTGCGGTGCTCGGCGGCCTTGCGCTCGTGGATCTCGGCCATGCGCAGGTGGTAGGCCGGGTCGCCCTCCTCGTAGACGTCGGGGACGCCGTCCATGTCGTCGTCGCGCTCCTCCTCCGCGCACAGGGCGCGGTACTTGGCGTTGCGGACCTTCAGCAGCGCGGTCGCACACACGGCCGCGATCAGCGACCCGACGAGGACGGCGGCCTTGACCTCGTCCGCGAGCGCCGGATCGCCGTCGAACGCGAGTTCGTCGATGAGCAGGGAGACGGTGAAGCCGATACCGGCCAGGGAGGCCACGGCGAACACATCGGCCCAGGCGAGGCCCTCGCTGAGCGAGGCCCGGGTGAAGCGGACCGTGAGCCATGTCCCGCCGAAGATGCCGACCGTCTTGCCGACGACCAGGCCCAGTACGACGCCGAGCGTCTCCGGCTTGGCGAACACATCCCCAAGGGCTCCGCCCGAGACCGCGACGCCCGCGCTCAGCAGGGCGAACAGCGGAACCGCGAGACCGGCCGACAGGGGCCGTACGAGATGTTCCATGTGCTCGCCGGGGGAGTGCTCCTCGCCCTCGTGGCGGTGGCAGCGCAGCATGAGCCCCATGGCGACGCCGGCGATGGTGGCGTGGACACCGCTGTTGTACATCAGCCCCCAGATGACCAGCGCGAGCGGGACGTACACGTACCAGCCGCGCACGCCCTTGCGCAGCAGCACCCAGAACACGGCGAGGCCGGCGAAGGCGCCGCCGAGGGCCGCGAGGTTCAGGCGGTCCGTGAAGAAGACCGCGATGATCAGGATGGCGAACAGGTCGTCGACGACGGCCAGCGTGAGCAGGAACGCGCGCAGCGCGGACGGCAGTGAGGTGCCGATGACCGCGAGGACCGCGAGCGCGAAGGCGATGTCGGTGGCCGTGGGGACCGCCCAGCCGGCGAACGATCCGCCGCCCGCGGCGTTGGTGAGGGTGTAGACGGCCGCGGGCGCGGCCATCCCGCAGAGCGCGGCGACGACGGGGAGCACGGCCGCACGGGGATCCCGTAGATCGCCGGCGACCAGTTCGCGCTTGAGTTCGATCCCGGCGACGAAGAAGAAGATCGCGAGGAGCCCGTCGGCGGCCCAGTGCTGAAGGGACAGGTCGAGGCCGAGGGCGGCGGGCCCGATGTGGTAATGGCGCACACTCTCGTAGCTGCCCTGCAGCGCGGGTATGTTCGCCCAGACCAGCGCGGCGACCGCGGCCAGGAGGAGCAGCACACCACCGACCGTCTCGGTGCGCAGCGCGTTCGCGACGAACGTCCGCTCGGGCAGGGAGAGCCGTCCGAGGAACGTGCGGGTACGGGTGCGAGGCGCGGCCACGATGGAAACCTCCGGTCGGGTACGGCTGACTGACCGCCGTCACGAAAACGCGCGGCGGTTCGCCGACCAGACTTCCCGGCACACCTTGACTTGAGTATTTTACCCGGTCCTTACGATCGCGAGTCGACCTTTCGGATCGGCGGGACGGGCGGGCTGAGAGGAGCGAGGGCGGGACTCCCCGGCGACACAGCGGAGCTCCTGCACGGAACAAGGGCGCCCGGCGTGCTGCCGGGCGCCCTCCCGGGACGTAGGGGACTCAGTCCTCGCTCGGTGTCGCCGGCAGCTTCGCCTGGATCAGGTGCATCACCGTCGAGTCCGTCAGCGTCGTGACGTCCCCGAGCTCGCGGTTCTCCGCGATATCGCGCAGCAGTCGCCGCATGATCTTCCCGGACCGGGTCTTCGGCAGCTCCGCCACCGGCAGGATCCGCTTCGGCTTGGCGATCGGGCCGAGTGTGGCGCCCACGTGGTTGCGCAGCTCGCCCATGAGGTTCTCGTCCTCGGAGACCGTGCCGCGCAGGATCACGAAGGCGACGATCGCCTGGCCGGTCGTCTCGTCCGCCGCGCCGACCACGGCCGCCTCGGCGACGGCGGGGTGGGACACGAGCGCGGACTCCACCTCGGTGGTGGAGATGTTGTGCCCGGAGACGAGCATCACGTCGTCGACGCGGCCGAGGAGCCAGATGTCCCCGTCGTCGTCCTTCTTCGCGCCGTCGCCGGCGAAGTACTTGCCCTCGAACCGCGACCAGTACGTGTCGATGAACCGCTGGTCGTCGCCCCAGATGGTGCGCAGCATCGACGGCCACGGCTCGGTGAGCACCAGATAGCCGCCGCCTCCGTTCGACACCTCGTTCGCCTCGTCGTCGACCACGGTCGCGGAGATGCCCGGCAGGGGCCGCTGCGCCGAGCCCGGCTTGGTCTCGGTCACGCCCGGCAGCGGCGAGATCATCATCGCGCCGGTCTCGGTCTGCCACCAGGTGTCCACGATCGGCGCACGGTCTCCGCCGATGTGCTTGCGGTACCAGATCCACGCCTCGGGGTTGATCGGCTCGCCGACGGATCCGAGGACCCGGAGGCTGCTGAGATCGAACTTGGCGGGGATGTCGTCGCCCCACTTCATGAACGTGCGGATCGCCGTGGGCGCCGTGTACAGGATCGTGACCCCGTACTTCTGCACGATCTCCCAGAAGCGGCCCTGGTGCGGCGTGTCGGGCGTGCCTTCGTACATGACCTGGGTCGCGCCGTTGGCCAGCGGCCCGTAGACGATGTACGAGTGCCCGGTGACCCAGCCGACGTCCGCGGTGCACCAGTACACGTCGGTCTCCGGCTTGAGGTCGAAGACCGCCCAGTGCGTGTACGACGCCTGGGTGAGGTAGCCGCCGGAGGTGTGCAGGATGCCCTTGGGCTTACCCGTCGTACCGGACGTGTAGAGGATGAACAGCGGGTGCTCCGCGTCGAACGCCTCCGGCGTGTGCTCGGTGGACTGGCGCGCGACCATCTCGTGCCACCACAGGTCCCGGCCCTCGATCCAGGCGACCTCCTGGCCGGTACGGCGGACGACGAGCACATGCTCGACGTTGTCCACGCGCCCGATCGCGTCGTCGACGGCCGGCTTGAGGGCGGACGGCTTGCCGCGCCGCCAGCCGCCGTCGGAGGTGATGACGACACGCGCGTCGGCGTCCTGGATGCGGGTGGCGAGCGCGTCCGCCGAGAAGCCGCCGAAGACGACGGAGTGGGCGGCGCCGATACGAGCGCAGGCCAGCATCGCGATCGCGGTCTCCGGGATCATCGGCATGTAGACGGCGACCCGGTCGCCCTTCCGGACGCCCAGCTCCAGCAGCGCGTTCGCCGCCTTGGACACCTCGTCCTTCAGCTCCGCGTAGGTGATGGCGCGACTGTCCCCGGGTTCGCCCTCGAAATGAAGGGCGACGCGGTCGCCGTGGCCCGCCTCGACGTGCCGGTCGACGCAGTTGTACGCGACGTTGAGCTTGCCGTCCTTGAACCACTTCGCGAACGGCGGGTTCGACCAGTCGAGGGTCTCGGCCGGCTCCACCGCCCAGGTCAGCCGCCGGGCCTGCTCGGCCCAGAAGCCGAGCCTGTCAGCCTTGGCCTGTTCGTACGCCTCTGCCGTGACGTTGGCGCCTGCGGCCAGGTCGGCCGGGGGCGCGAACCTGCGTTCTTCCTTGAGCAGGTTGGCCAGGCTTTCGTTGCTCACGACATCTCGCTTTCCCCGGGTGTCCGTTGTGTCCCAGGCCACAGCTCACCAGACCGGGGGCTCGGTGACAAGGGCTTGCCTCGAAATTGGTTTAGACCTGTTGCGCATGCGTGGCCCGCGGGTCAGCCCAGGATGACGTGGCCCGCCACCCTGGCTCGCCGGTGGTGGTCCTGGGCCCGGCGACCCGGGGCCCAGGACCACATCACCCCGGTGTCATGCCGGGCTGCGTGCCTCCCCGGCCGCGCCCACGCGTCCGAAGACGTCGCCCTCCTGGGACCCGGTGAGCAGGTATGCCTGAGCCTCGCCCACGTGGAAGTACATGCCATGCAGTTCGAGCGCGCCCTCGTCGAGGGCCCGGGCCACCGACTCGTGCGCTCTGAGGTGCTCCAGCTGTTGCACCACATTGGTCAGGCACAGTTGCTCCACCGTGTCGGCCGGCTCCCGCCCGGCGATCCGGGGCCAGGGCCGCTCCTCGTCGGCCATCCGCTCCAGACTGGGCGCCCCGTGGCGCAGCCATCGCTCGAGCGGGGTCCGCGCGCTGCCCGGCTCCGACGCGAGCAGCGCCTGCATCGCCCCGCAGCCGGAGTGCCCGCACACCGTGATGGAGCACACCTTCAGGCCGTCCACCGCGTACTCGATGGCGGCCGCCACCGAGTCGTCGCCGCGCTCGGCGCCGGGCAGTGGCACGAGGTTGCCGACGTTGCGGACGACGAACAGGTCGCCGGGGCCGCTTGAGGTGATCATCGATGTGACGAGCCGTGAGTCGGCGCAGGTCAGGAAGAGCTGCGACGGCCGCTGCCCCTCACGCGCCAGACGGGCCAGCTCGCTCCGCACCAGCGGTGCGGTGTTCCGCTGGAACGCGCTGATTCCCCGTGCGAGTTGCCGACCGCTCGGCCCGGACCCGCCGGCCGGCCCGCCCGGATGGTCGCCGGACGGCGCGGTCGGAGGTCGCTCGCACTGGTGGTCGCGCCAGGGCGTCCAGGGCCGGCACCGGCACGCGGACGCCTCTGCGGGCTCCTGGCTTCCCCTGAGCGCGGGGGCGCCCAGAGCAGGGGCCGCGACCGGGTTTCCGGCCCGGCCGGTGAGGGCCACCGTGCCGCCCTGCGCGCGGTGCGTCCGCTGCCAGTCCTGCAGGGACTCGTACGCCGCGTGGTCCATGAACGATCCGTCCAGCTCCACGACGGCGTCCGCCCCGGCGGGCACCAGGTGCAGCGTCCGGCTGAGCCGGGGCACCGCGAGAAAGGTCAGCTGTCCTCGGACTCGTACGTGATGGACTCCTTTCCTGTCCTCGTGGGTGATGCGGGTGCGGGTGAGGCGGTGCAGGGACACCGCGACGGCCACGGCGACGCCCAGGGCCACGCCCTCCAGGACGCCCAGGAGGGCGACGCCGAGTGTGGTGACGGCGTAGACCAGTACTTCTCGGTGGCGGGTGACCGTGCGGATGTGGTGCAGGGACACCATCTGGATGCCGACGGCCATCACCAGCGCGGCGAGTGAGGCGAGGGGGATCAGCTCGAGCACCGGGACCATCAGCAGCGCGGCCACCACTACCCAAACGCCGTGCAGCATCGTGGAGTTCCGGCTGACGGCGCCGGCTCGGACATTCGCCGAACTTCTCACGGCGACGCCCGCGAGCGGCAGTCCGCCGAGTGCTCCTGAGACGACGTTCGCGGCCCCCTGTCCGAGCAGCTCGCGGTCAAGGTCCGAGCGTCCGGGGTGCGGATGGCGCCCCGCGGCCAGCTTGTCCACGGCGACGGCGCCGAGCAGAGACTGCACACTGCAGACCAGCGTGGTGGTCAGGACGGCGGCGGCGAGGCCCGGGACGGAGCCCTCGGGAAGCCCGGCCAGTGCGTGGCTGTGCCAGGACGGCAGATCGACCCTGAGCAGCGGGAACCCCGCGAGCGAGGCGGCCGCGGTCGCCCCGGTGACGGCGGCGAGCGCGGCCGGGACCCTGCGCAGGCGATGTCCGGTCCGTCCGGGCAGTCGTGGCCAGACGAGCAGCAGGGCCAGGGTCAGTGCGCTGACCGAGACGGCGGCCGGCTGAAGGTGGGCCAGCTGGGCGGGCAGCGCACGCAGGTTGTCGAGGACGGCGCTGTGCGGGGTGCCCCCGAGCACGATGTGCAGCTGGGCGACGGCGATGGTGACGCCGATGCCCGCGAGCATGCCGTGCACGATCGCGGGGCTGACCGCGAGCGCCGTACGCGCCACGCGCAGGCAGCCGAGGCCCAGTTGGGCGAGGCCGGCGAGGACGGTGATGGCGCAGGTGGTACGCCATCCGTAGCGGTGGATGAGGTCGGCGGTGACCACGGTGAGCCCGGCGGCGGGGCCGCTGACCTGGAGCGGGGAGCCGCCGAACCGGCCTGCGACGAGGCCGCCGACGGCTGCGGCCACGAGGCCGGACTGGAGCGGGGCGCCGGTGGCGAGGGCGATGGCGAGGGACAGGGGGAGGGCGATCAGGAAGACCGCGAGGGAGGCCGACACATCGGCGCCCGCGATGCGGAAGCGGCGGGGCCGGGACGGCGGGGGGCTGTGGGGCTGGCGCAGGCGCTTCGTCCGAGTCGGGTCGGCGGCGCGGGTGGGGACGCAGGCGGGCATGTTCCCGTCTCCTCCGGGGTGGCGCGGTCGCGGAATGGGTGGTTCCCGGCCGACGGGCCGGGGGGCGGGGCGCGGCCGTGGGTCACGGTGTACAGCGGCGGGATGCTTCAACGCTCGGTAAATGGATCGTAATGCCAAGTAAAGGAAATGTATCCGATATTCGAGCAAATAGGGCAACGAATCGCTCGATGGAGTGAATTGGTAACTTTATCGGCTTGTCATATAAATTCCGCTGATGCCCCATGCGACCTTGGTCGGGCTGCGCGTGGAGGCGGGCCGCCGCCGCACCGCACGGCTGATCAGCGTGGCCCCGACTGAAGGAAGAAGGTGAGCGGAAGATGGCCGCCAACCAGAGGATCGCCGCGAGCGTCGCCCTGGCGGCGGCCTGTGCCACGGCGTTCGCCGGCTGCTCGACCGACAGCACCGCTTCCGGGCAGGGCGCGGCGAAGGCGCCCGGCGCACCGGCGCCGGGGAGCGCGGTCCGTCTGATCGGCGACGGCTCCACGGCGTACACCGGTATGCAACCGCATCTGCCCCGACCCGAACGGCTGAAGCCCGGTCAGCGGCCCCCGCAGTTCGTGGTCTTCTCCTGGGACGGGGCCGGTGAGGACAGTCGGAAGCTGTTCTCGCACTTCCGCAAGGTCGCCAAGGCCAACAACGCGACGATGACGTACTTCGTGAGCGGTGTGTACATGCTGCCGGAGGAGAAACGCGACCTGTACCGGCCGCCCCGGCACTCCCCGGGCCGATCGGACATCGGCTTCAACGACGAGAAGGGGATCCGGGACACCATTCGGCAACTACGCCTCGCCTGGCTGGAGGGCAATGAGATCGGCACCCACTTCAACGGCCACTTCTGCGGCAGCGACGGCGGGGTCGGCCAGTGGTCGGTCGAGGAGTGGAAGGACGAGATCGCCCAGGCGAAGTCGTTCGTGAAGTCCTGGAAGACCAATGCGGACCTGAAGAGCGAGCCCCCACTGCCCTTCGATTACGACAAGGAGCTCATCGGTGGCCGCACGCCCTGCCTGGAGGGGCGGAAGAACTTCGTGCAGGCGGCCCGCGACCTGGGCTTCCGCTACGACACCTCCGGCATCGACAACCAGGTCTGGCCCGGCAAGCAGGACGGCCTGTGGGACCTCTCCATGCAACTCGTGCCCTTCCCCGGGCACTCCTACGAGCAGTTGACGATGGACTACAACTTCATGACCGACCAGTCGGGCACCCGAGCCCAGGGTGATCCCGACAAGTTCGGGGTGTGGGGCGACCAGTTGCGCGACGGCCTGCTCCAGGGTTTCCAGCGCGCGTACGACGGAAACCGGGCGCCCTTGGTCGTCGGCAACCACTTCGAGTCCTGGAACGGCGGCGCATACATGCGCGCCGTCCAGGAGGTCGTCGAGCGCGTCTGCACCCTGTCCGAGGTGCGCTGTGTCTCCTTCCATCAACTCGCCGACTGGCTGGACGCGCAGGACCCGCAGGTCCTGCGGAAGCTGCGCACGCTCAAGGTGGGCCAGGCCCCCAGGGAGGGCTGGGAGTCCTTCCTGGCGGCCCACCCCGCACCGGAACCCAAAGGGGTCCCGGGCGCGCCGCCGGTCAGGCCGTAGGCGCGGGGCGGCTGTTGTCCGATCGGCACCGGCGTCCATGCCGGGGCAGGGGCGCCGGTGCCGATCGGACCGTCCAAGTCGGCGAGGCCGGACGGATGTTGCTCACACGGCGGTGACCAGCCCCTCCCTGAGGATGAATCCGGGGTCGATCTGCGCCGCCAGGTCGGCCCCCGTGCGTTCGTTGCCCCAACTGGTCGCGTTCCGCAGGTGGAAGTGCACCATCTGGCGTGTGTACCGCTCCCAGTCCCGCAGTTCGTACATGGCGTCGGCGGCGACCTGAAGAATGCGCAGAGAGCGCCGGTTCGCATCCTCCAGGAACTCGAACCGGGGCGGACGACCCTTCTCCATGGAACGCACCCAGTCCGAGTGCCCGACGGTCACGAGCAGGTCGTCACCGACCTCGGCGCGGAGGAAGTCGATGTCGTCCTGGCCCTGCACCTTGTTGCCGACGACCTTCAGGACGACCCCGAAGTCGCGGGCGTACTCCTTGTACTGGCGATAGACGGAGACCCCCTTCCGGGTCGGCTCGGCGATGAGGAACGTGACGTCGAAGCGGGTGAACATGCCGGAGGCGAAGGAGTCCGAGCCTGCCGTCATGTCGACCACCACGTACTCGTCGCGGCCGTCCAGCAGGTGGTTCAGGCACAGCTCCACCGCTCCCGTCTTGGAGTGGTAGCACGCGACCCCCAGGTCGGCGTCGGTGAAGGGGCCGGTGACCATCAAACGGACGGCGCCGCCGTCGAGTTCCACCGGGCGCGCGCAGGCGTCGTAGACCGGGTTGTTCTCCCGTACCCGCAGCAGGCGTGACCCCTCGCCGGGCGGAGTCGTCTTGATCATCGTCTCGGCGGAGGCGATCCGCCGGTTGCTGCCCCGGAGGTAGTCCTTGATCAGCCGCAGCCGTTCCCCCATGGCCGGCAGTGCCGCGGCCTCTTCCTCGTCCAGCCCCAGGGCGGCCGCGAGGTGCTGGTTGATGTCCGCGTCGATCGCGACGACGGGCGCTCCGGCGGCCGCGAGGTGGCGAATGAACAGGGACGACAGGGTCGTCTTGCCGCTGCCGCCCTTCCCGACGAAAGCAATTTTCATGTTCACCAAGCGTAGTCGTATGATTGCGGTGCGTTGCAATACGGCGTGAAGAAGACCACTCCTTCGAAGGAGGGGCGCACAGGTGCGTAGTGTCGTACTCATGAGTACGACAGGTGCGACCGCTGATCCGCTCGCCGTCCTGGCGGCGCTGCCCGGCGTGGCCGAGTCCGTGGAGTCCGTGCGCAAGGCCGTGGACCGGGTCTACGGTCACCGGGTCATGCGGCGCCGCAGTAACGAGATCACCTCCGAGGCGGCACTGCGCGGCGCACGCGGCTCGGCGGCGCTCGCCGGGGCCGACTGGGCTCTGGAGGAGGTGCGCCGGCGTACCGACTTCCGTGGTGACGACGGGGCCAGGACGGTCGGCGCGGCCCTCAGGCTGACCGCCGAGGCGGGACAGCTCCTGTCGATCTGGCGGCAGTCGCCCCAGCGGGTGCTGGCCCGGCTGCACCTGGTGGCGGCCGCGGACGCCGACCCCCGCGTGGGGCGCCCCCGGCAGAAGGGGGAACCGGTCGAGGAGCCGCTGGTGGAGCTGCCGCTGCCGGATGCCGAGGAGGTCCCCGGCCGCCTGGAGGGGCTCTCCCGACTGGTTGTCGCGGGCAGTGCGGCCCCTGCCCTGGTGACGGCGGCCGTCGTGCACGGGGAACTGCTCGCCCTGCGCCCCTTCGGCTCCCACAACGGCCTGGTCGCGCGTGCGGCTCAGCGCATCGCCCTCGTGGGCAGCGGTCTCGACCCGAAGGCGGTCTGCTCGGCGGAGGTCGGTCATGCGGAGCTGGGCCGTGCGACCTATGGTGCCGCGCTGGAGGGCTATGCGTCGGGCACCCCCGAGGGCATGGCGGCATGGATCGCCCACTGCGGAAAGGCGGTCGAGCTGGGGGTCCGGGAGTCGACCGCGGTCTGCGAGGCGTTGCAGCGCGGGGCGGCGTAGTCCCGGGCGGATCACCCCGGACAGGAGAAAAGGCCCTCATCGAGGGCCTTTCGCATGGTTGCGGCGGCACGAATGCTCGTACCGCCGCTGGCATGCTCACCGGGTTACCAAGCGTCCTCGATATGTGCCCATCAGGCCGGGAACTGCTGCCCGTGCCTGGTGCGGCTGGCCCGTAATCGACGGGTCGACGTCGCGTGGGTGCTCGATGTCCATGCTCGGTCCGTGGGGCCAATTTCGTGTTTAAAGGCGATCCCTTCGGATGTTTTCCTTTGGTCTCGCGGGCCGCTAAATCCTTTGTACTCCTGGGCTGGGATGAGCGGAACCCCTCGCCGGAAGTTCTTTACTTTTAGGTTCAAAGGGGTGTGAATCGGTCGCTGATGCGCGTCCCGTACGCGTGCCGGGGCCCATGCGGCCCCTGTGGGGGGGGCGCGGCCCGTGCGGGGGCTCACATGGCCGGTGCGCGGCGCCTGCTCGCGTACCACATGAGTCCCGCCGTGGCCGCGGCCGCGCCTATCGCCGCGACAGCGAGGAGGGCCGGCCGTGGTGGCACGGCCAGCCGCTGCTTCAGCCGGACCGGGCGGTGGAAGTCCAGAATCGGCCACCCGCGCGCGAGTGCCTCGCGCCGCAGGGTCCGGTCCGGGTTCACGGCGTGCGGATGACCGACCGCCTCCAGCATCGGCAGGTCGGTGGCGGAGTCGCTGTAGGCGTAGCAGCGCGAGAGGTCGTATCCCTCGGACTCGGCGAGTTCCTTGACCGCCTCCGCTTTCGTCGGTCCGTAGGCGTAGTACTCCACCTCGCCCGTGAAGCAGCCGTCGTCGCCCACGACCATGCGGGTGGCCACGACACGGTCGGCGCCGAGCAGCTCGCCGATCGGTTCGACCACCTCGGCGCCCGACGTGGACACGATCACGACGTCGCGCCCGGCGGTGTGGTGCCTCTCGATGAGGGATGCGGCCTCGTCGTAGATGATCGGGTCGATCAGTTCGTGGAGGGTCTCGGCGACGATCTCCCTGACCTGCTGGACATTCCAGCCACGGCACAGCGTGGACAGGTACTCGCGCATCCGTTCCATCTGGTCGTGGTCGGCGCCGCCCACCAGGAACACGAACTGGGTGTACGCGGTGCGCAACGCGGCCCTGCGGTTGATCAGACCGCCTTGGTAGAAGGACTTGCTGAAGGTGAGCGTGCTCGACTTCGCAATGACCGTCTTGTCCAGGTCAAAGAAGGCCGCTGTGCGGGGCAAGGAGTGGTTTTCCACGGGCCTGAGCATAGGGGCCCACCATTCGGCGTAAGGTGGGGCGCGTGGGTTTGCCTGAGAGGGCTCTCGGGTACACCATGGAAGTCACGGATCGTTCGCGACCGTGCTAACCCGGTCCGACTCCTCCCCCCCCGAGTCGGCCGTGGGGACGACCCCCGCTCTCCCCCCCGGCGGGGGTCGTCGCATGTCCGGGTGGGTTTTTCCCCTGTGTGATGCGGTCCCCCGGGCCGCTGGGCCCCTCTCCTGGCCTCGGCGCTGACGTACCCGGGATCTGTCACCGTGTGTAGCCGTCGCGCTGCTCTGTGGAAGCCGTCTCGCTCTGCACCGCCCTCACCGGCGGGAGTGAACGCGATATTCACAATCACTGAGTTGTCCACAGTTATCGACCAAGATCCACATGATTTCCGGGAACGCTGCACCGTGATTCCAGCGCGCCCCACCGGCGGCGAGTTCATGGCCGGTTCCGGTTTGTCGGGTGCGTATGGCCGGTTCGTATCGGCCGCTCATATGGAAGCCGGTTGCCGGTTCTTCACACAAGCGGGAAGCGCGGGGCCCGTGGGCCCGCGGACCGGGCGGAAGACACGGCAAGAAGCAGCGAAGGGGGCTGGAGATCGTGACGGGAGCCATCACACACGACGGACCGGACGCCGACGAACAACGGCGGAGTGGTCCACTCATCGTCACCGAGGACGCCGAACTCCTCGACGACCTGCTGCGTCTGTGCGCGGCCGCGGGCGCCAGACCGGAGGTCCACCCGGGGATTCCGGCGCGCCCAGGCGGCTGGGAGGCGGCGCCGCTCGTCATCGTCGGCGACGACGCGGTGCGCCGTGTGCGCGGGGCCGTGCGCAGGCGTGGAGTGGTGCTGGTAGGGCGGGATCAGGACGATTCCGGGGTCTGGCGGCGTGCCGTGGAGATCGGCGCCGACCACGTCCTCATGCTGCCGGACGGTGAGCAATGGCTGGTCGACCGCATCGCCGACGTGGCCGAAGGGGTCGGCCGACCGGCGCTCACCGTCGGGGTGATCGGCGGCCGCGGCGGGGCCGGTGCGTCCACGCTCGCTTGCGCCCTGGCCGTCACCTCCGCACGCGAGGGAAGGCGCACGCTCCTCGTGGACGCGGATCCGCTGGGCGGCGGACTCGACGTACTCCTCGGCGGGGAGACCACGGCAGGGCTGCGCTGGCCGGCGTTCGCCGCCTCCCGCGGACGGGTCGGCGGCGGCGCCCTGGAGGAGTCGCTGCCCGAACTGCACGCCCTGCGGGTGCTGAGCTGGGACCGCGGCGACACCGTGTCCGTTCCGCCCCAGGCGGTCCGTGCGGTCCTTGCCGCCGCCCGCCGCCGCGGCGGCACAGTGGTCGTCGACCTCGCGCGCCGTGTCGACGAGGGGGCCGCCGAGGTCCTCGCCCAGGTGGACGTCGGGTTACTGGTGGTCCCTGCCGAATTACGAGCCGTCGCGGCCGCGCGGCGGGTGGCGTCGGCCGTCGGCATGGTCCTGGGCGACCTGAGGGTCGCGGTACGGGGGCCGTACGCACCGGGGCTCGACGACCGCGAGGTGGCGCGGCTGCTGGGGCTGCCGCTGCTCGGCGAAGTCCCGCACGAACCACCGCCCCACGACGGTTCCGTACCGCCCGGGGGAGCGGCGCGGGGGCCGCTCGCCCGGTTCTGCGCGGCGTTCTGGGAGCGTGCGCTGGCCGAGGCGGGTGACTGACCCATGAGCATGGGCTGGGACGCGGCGGTGCGGGGCTGGGATACAGGGGCGCAGGGCTGGGACGCGGCGGTGCAGACGGACCGCGGCGCGGCAGCCGGGTCCCGGACGGACCCGGGCCCCGAGCGCACGGGCGGAATCAGTGACGGCACACGGCTGCTGGACGGCGTGCGGCAGTGGCTGGTGGAGAGCGGGGCCGAGCCGACTCCCGCGCGCGTGGCACAGGCCCTGCGCGAGCAGGGACGGGTGCTGGGGGACGCGGAGGTGCTGGGCGCGGCCCGGCAACTGCGTTCCGAGCTGGTCGGCAGCGGCCCCCTGGAGCCGTTGCTCGCCGACCCGTCCGTCACCGACGTCCTGGTGTCGGCACCCGACCGGGTGTGGGTGGACCGGGGTGGCGGACTGGAACTGACGGCGGTGTCCTTTCCGGACGCGGCGGCCGTCCGGCGCCTCGCGCAGCGGCTGGCTGCCGTGGCGGGGCGGCGGCTCGACGACGCCCGGCCGTGGGTCGACGCCAGGCTGCCGGACGGCACTCGACTGCATGCGGTGTTGCCCCCGGTCGCCGTCGGCTCCACCTGCCTGTCCCTGCGCGTGGTACGGCCCCGGGCGTTCACCCTGGACGAGTTGGTGGCGGCCGGCACGGTGCCCCCGGGAGGGGACCGGGTGCTGCGGGCGCTGATCGCCGCCCGGCTCTCCTATGTGATCAGCGGAGGCACCGGATCCGGCAAGACCACGCTCCTGAGCGCGCTGCTGGGCGTGGTGGGACCGGCGGAGCGCATCGTGCTCGCCGAGGACTCGGCGGAGCTGCGCCCGGACCACCCGCATGTGGTGCGCCTGGAGGGCAGGCCCGCGAACCAGGAGGGCGTGGGGCTCGTCGAGCTCCAGGACCTGGTGCGGCAGGCACTGCGGATGAGACCCGACCGGCTCGTCGTCGGAGAGGTGCGTGGCGCCGAGGTGGTGTCCCTGCTGGCCGCGCTGAACACGGGGCATGAGGGCGGCTGCGGGACGCTCCACGCGAACGCGGCTGCGCAGGTGCCCGCCCGCCTTGAGGCGCTCGGCACGGCCGCGGGCCTGGACCGGGCCGCGTTGCACAGCCAGTTGGCGGCAGCCCTGTCGGTGGTCCTCCATCTTGTGCGCGACCGGGCGGGACGGCGCCGGATCGCGGAGGTGCATGTGCTGGAGCGGGACGTGTCAGGGCTGGTGGTGACGGTGCCCGCGTTGCGATGGGGGCCCAAGGCGTTCTTGCGCGAGCAGGGGTGGGAGCGGTTGCGGGAACTGCTGCGGAACGGGAGCGACGGAAGTGACGTGGGCGCGGCATGTGATGAAGGCGATGGGAGTGCATGGCTGTGACGGGGATCGGTCAGATGTCGGTCGGTGCGGGACTGGTGTGCGCCGGCGCGGCGGCCTGGATGACGAGCGGCGCGAACGCGGGGGCGCACCGCGCCCGGCTGCTGTTCGCGGGTGGTGGCGCGGCGGCGGGGGTCGGCCCGCCGCTCTGGGAACGGATCGTCGGCCGGGTGCGGAGGCTGACGCCCGAATGGTGGTCGCTTGCCGTGGGTGCGCTTGTCACGGTGCTCGGCGCGTCCGTGCTGCCCCTGCTGATGGGGGCCGTGGGAGTGCCCGTCCTGCGCAGGGTGCGGCTGGCGCGGGAGGCGCGACGGGTGCGGGACGGGCGCGGTGCGGCCGTGATCGCGCTGTGCGCGTCGCTGGCCGGGGAGGTGCGCGCGGGGCGTCAGCCGGGTGAGGCGCTGTTGCGGGCCGCGCGCGACTCGGGCGGGCTCGGCGAGGCCCACGCGGCGGTGTTGGCGGCGGCCCGGTTCGGCGGGGACGTGCCGGGCGCGCTCGCGGTCGCGGCACGGCAGCCGGGGGCCGATGGTCTGTCGGGGCTCGCGGCCTGCTGGCGGGTGGCCGTGGACCGGGGCGCGGGCCTGGCCGCCGGGCTGGACCGGCTGGAGGCGGCCCTGCGCGCCGAGCGTGACCAACGGGCCGACCTACGGGCCCAGTTGGCGGGTGCCCGGTCGACGGCGGTTCTGCTCGCGGGGCTGCCGGTCCTCGGCCTGCTGCTGGGTACCGCGCTCGGCGCCCACCCGCTGCATGTGCTGTTGCACACCGGCGCCGGACTGGCCTGCCTGGTGATCGGCGGCGTGCTGGAGGGCGCGGGGTTGTGGTGGGCGCTGAGGATCGTGCGAGGGGCGGAGGCGGCATGACTGCCGACGTTGTCCACAGGCTGTGGGCACTGTGCGGGATCCCGGTGCTGTGGTGGTCGGCGTGGCTCCTCGCCGCCACGCGGCGCGAGAGGAGGGTGCGGCGGCGGCTGAGTGTGCTGCTGATACGGGACGGTGCGCCTGCGGAGTCGGGGGAGTCAAGAGACCGGGCACGTGGCGCACTCCCTGAACGGCGGGGCTCCGGGGCGCGAGGTGCCGTTCTGGCGGGGCGGCGAGCCGTGGTGCGTCGGGGCGGTGGGCGGGACGTCGGGGTGCCGAGTACGGGATGGCGACGAGCCGCGGTGCCGCGCGGCGCGTGGTGGCGGAGCGAGGCGCCGGTATCGACTGCTTGGCGGGGCGGCGGGGTGCGGCTGCAGCGGGACGTCCCGCGACGGTGGCTGCCGGTCATGGGGGCGTTGTGTGCCGGTTGGCTGTTCGTCGGAGGGCTGGGCGGGGCGGCGGTCGGACTGGTCACCGGGGCTGCCGTGGTGCGGTGGCGTGCCCGACAGGAGCGCGACCGCCTTGCCCAGAAGTACGACGCTGCCGTGGCAGCCCGCCAACTTCCCCTGGCAGCTGATCTGTTGGCGGCGTGCATTGCGGCCGGTGCGAGTCCCGTGGCGGCTGCCCAGGCCGTGGGCGAGGCACTTCGGGGGCCGGTCGGGGAGCGGCTGGAGCGGGGCGCGGCCGAGGTGCGGCTGGGCGGTGAACCGGCTGACGCCTGGCGGCGGCTTGCCTCTCTTCCCGGTGCCGCAGCACTGGCTCGACTCCTGGAGCGGACGGGTGATTCCGGTGTACCGGCAGCCGCGGCTGTCGGGCGTCTCGCGACGGAGGCCCGCGCCGAGTGGGGCCGCACGGCGACGGCTCGTGCACGTCGGGCGGGTGTCATGGTCACCGCCCCGGTGGGGCTGTGCTTCCTGCCCGCCTTCATCGCGGTCGGGGTGCTGCCCGTGGTGATCGGACTCGCGGGCGGGCTCCTGGGAGGAGGTGGTCGCTGACGACGAGCGGCTACGACGGGCGGCGACCGACCAAGTCGGGGAGTTGCCGATGAAGACGGACGGTCGCTGACAAAACAGGACGGACATCGGCGATTCAGACAGATACCGGCAACTGCGACGGATGACCGGCGATGAAGACGCACGATCCAGCCGAACGAACGATTGCCGTCGAAAACGATTGCCGTCGAAGACGGACGACGGACGACGTGTGGATGGAGCGGACGGTGCAGGTCGAACGGCGATCGCGTGAACCGAACAGATCAATGGAATGGCAACGGCAGAGCAACTGACGGGGGTTGGCATGAACAAGGTGGTACGAGTAGTGGTTCGGATGCGTGCGCTGGTGCGCTGGGTACGGCCGGCGGTGCGCGGGGATGCGGGCATGGTCACATCTGAGTACGCGGTAGGGATCATCGCTGCGGTGGCCTTCGCGGCGCTTCTCTACAAGGTGCTGACGAGCGGGCAGGTCAGCTCGGAACTGCAGGACATCGTGAAGCGGGCGCTCAGTGTCCGGATGTGACGGGTCGCCGGCCTGCCGAGGAGGGGGCCGTCGTCGGGACCGGGGATTCGTGACGGCGGAGGCCGCTGTCGTCCTGCCGGCCCTGGTGCTCTTCGCGATGGCCCTTCTGTGGGCCCTGCTGGCCGCGTCCGCACAGATCCAGTGCGTGGACGCGGCCCGGGCGGGGGCCCGGGCCGCGGCTCGGCAGGAGCCCGCCGACGTGGTTCGGAAAGTGGCTCGGCAGGCCGCGCCGGATGGAGCGAGGGTCACGGTGAGCAGGCAGGGCGACCTGGTGCACGTGGTGGTCGTCGCTCGCCCACCGGGCCCGAGTGCCCTGCCTCTCGAACTGCACCACGAGGCAGTGGCGTTGGCGGAGGACACCGTGGGGGTGAATCGGTGAGCGGGTGTGAACCGGTGGGTGGGCGAGGACCGATGAAGGGGTGCGGGGAGGCGTGGCGGATGAGCGGGGGTGATGGACGTGCATGGGTTCGTGGCCAATCCAGGGTGACCGGGAGGGGAGGGTTCGTGGCCGAGCGGGGGTGACAGGGATGGATGGGCTGGCGGATGAACGGGGGTGACGGGGATGGATGGGCCGACGGATCAGTGGGGGATGAGGGACATGGGTGGGCCGGTGGATGAGCGGGCTGTAACGGACGGGCGCGGGGCGGTTGACCGGTGTGGTGCTGAGGGAGAGCACAGGTTGGCGGGTGGACGCCGGTTCGGCGGTGCCCGCTCCCTGCCCGGGCTGCTCGCGGCGCTGGACGCCCACGCGGACCGCGTCCGGAAGGCGCGCTCGGAGGGCGTCCGTTCGGACCGCGGTTCGGCGACCGTGTGGGTCGTGTGCCTGACCGGAGCGCTCTGTGCCGTCTTCGGCGTACTGCTGGCTCAGGGGGAGGCCGTGCTTGTCCGCCATCGTGCGGCTGCTGCGGCCGACCTGGCCGCGTTGGCGGCTGCCGACCACTGGATGGAGGGAGGCGAAGCGGCGTGTACCAGGGCAGGCCGTGTGGCGGGAGCCCAGGGGGATCGACTCATACGGTGCGTCGTCGCGGGGGAGGTCTCCGATGTCACGGTGGCATCGGTACTGGGGCCCTTCACCGCCGAGGTACGGGCGAGGGCGGGCCCTGCGGAACCGAGGGCGCCGGAGGGAATCCCCGTGCCCCCGACGTCCCCGCCGCGACGGTCCCATGCCCTTGCCGATCCGGGGCCCCGGCCGAACTGGTTCCCGGCGCGAGCCCCCGGCCCGGCGGCCCGTCACCTCCGTCGCCCTGACCTGCGCTACGGCCCCGCCGGAAGCTACTGCCCCTCCGGGACGCCCGCTGTGCCCTCGGTCCGCTCGGCAACGCCCGTTTCGGGCCCTTTCGCCTCCGGAGCGCGCGCTTCACGGTCCGCCTCCGCTGGGACTTCCGTCTCGCTGTCCGCCCCCGTTGAGGCTTCCGGCTCACCGTCCCCCTCCGCGCGGACTCCCACCTCGCCCTCCGTCACCTTTGGCGCCCCGCGCAGCAGCACCGTGAGGAGTCGTACGGCGCCTCTCTTGTGCAGCGGGTCGTTCCCGTTGCCGCACTTGGGGGACTGGATGCAGGACGGGCAGCCGGCGTCGCACTCGCAGGACGCGATGGCCTGGTGGGTGGCGGCCAGCCAGGCGCGGGCCGTGCGGAAGGCCCGCTCCGCGAAGCCGGCCCCGCCCGGGTGGCCGTCGTACACGAACACCGTGGGCAGCAGGGTGTCCGGGTGGAGGGGGACGGAGACGCCCCCGATGTCCCAGCGGTCACAGGTGGCGAAGAGCGGGAGCATGCCGATCGAGGCGTGTTCGGCGGCGTGCAGGGCGCCGCCGAGGATCTCCGGGCTGATCCGGGCCTCGTCGAGCTGGTCCTCGGTGACCGTCCACCACACGGCACGGGTGCGCAGCGTGCGAGGAGGGAGGTCGAGTTTGGTCTCGCCCAGCACTTCACCGGTGATGAGACGGCGGCGCAGAAAGGAGACGACCTGGTTGGTGACCTCGACGGAGCCGTAGCAGAGCCGACCCTCGCCCCAGGGGACCTCGAGGTCCGTCTCCAGGACGGAGATGGACGTCGTGTCGCGGGCCACCGTCGAATACGGCGGGTTGGCCTCCTCGACCAGGGCGACCGAGTCCTCCAGGTCGAGTGACCGCACCAGATAGGTGCGGCCCTGGTGCAGATGGACCGCGCCCTCGTGCACCGTGGTGTGCGCGGCGCCCGCGTCGACCGTGCCGAGCAGCCGCCCGGTGCCGGCCTCGACGACCTGGACCGGGCGCCCGCCCTGCCCGCGGATGTCCGCGAGGTCGGCGGCCCGCTCCCGGCGCGTCCAGTGCCAGGCTTTCGTGCGGCGGCGCAGCAGCTTCGCTGCCTCCAGCTGCGGCAGCAGCTCCGCGCACGCGGGGCCGAACAGCTCCAGGTCCTCTTCCGTCAGCGGGGACTCGGCGGCCGCCGCACACAGGTGCGGGGCCAGGACGTAGGGGTTGTCCGGGTCGAGGACCGTGGACTCCACCGGCTGGTCGAACAAGGCCTCGGGATGGTGGACGAGGAACGTGTCCAGCGGGTCGTCGCGGGCGACGAGGACCGCGAGGGCGCCCTGCCCGGCGCGGCCGGCGCGGCCCGCCTGCTGCCACAGCGACGCCCGCGTCCCCGGGTAGCCGGCGATGAGGACGGCGTCCAGGCCGGAGATGTCGACGCCGAGTTCGAGGGCGGTGGTGGCGGCGAGGCCGAGGAGTTCTCCGGAGTGGAGGGCGCGTTCGAGGGCGCGGCGTTCCTCGGGAAGATAGCCGCCGCGGTAGGCAGCCACGCGCCGGGCCAGGGGGCGGTCGACCTCGGCCAGACGCTCCTGGGTGATCACCGAGATCAGTTCGGCGCCGCGGCGGGAGCGGACGAAGGCGACCGAGCGTACGCCCTGCACGGTCAGGTCGGTCAGCAGGTCGGCGGTCTCGGCGGTCGCCGTACGCCGAACGGGTGCGCCTTTCTCGCCGTGGAGCTCGGTCAGCGGCGGCTCCCAGAGGGCGAAGACCAGTTCGCCGCGCGGGGAGGCGTCGTCCGCGACCTCGACGACCGGGAGGCCGGTGAGGCGGCGGGCGGCCACCGAGGGCTCGGCGGCGGTCGCGGAGGCCAGCAGGAAGACCGGAGAGGAGCCGTAGCGGGCGCACAGGCGGCGCAGGCGGCGCAGCACCTGGGCGACATGGGAGCCGAAGACGCCACGGTAGGTGTGGCACTCGTCGATGACGACGTACTTCAGGGCACGCAGGAAGGAGGACCAGCGCGGATGTGAGGGCAATATGCCGCGGTGCAGCATGTCGGGGTTGGTCAGGACGTAGTTGGCGTACTGGCGTACCCATTCACGTTCCTCGGGCGGCGTGTCGCCGTCGTACACGGCGGGGCGGACCGCCGCACCCAGGGGTTGTGAAAGTTCCTTCACGGACCGGTGCTGATCCGCCGCGAGGGCTTTCGTGGGGGCCAGGTAGAGGGCGGTCGCGCCGCGCCCGTTCGGGGCCTGGGCGCCGTCCAGCAGACAGGACAGTACCGGCGCGAGGTAGGCGAGCGACTTGCCCGACGCGGTGCCCGTGGCGACGACCACCGAGTCGCCGTCCAGGGCGTGCTCGGCGGCGAGCGCCTGGTGGGCCCAGGGGTGCTCGATGCCCGCGTCCCGTACGGCGGCGATGACCTCCGCGCGGATCCGGTCCGGCCAGACGGCATGGCGGCCCTCTCGCGGGGGCAAGTGCTCCGTATGAGTGATGCGCGCAGCCCGGCTCGGTCCCGAGGCGAGCCGGTCCAGCACCGTGTCCGGCGCGAGGCGGGACACGGGGTCCGTCGGGGGTCGTTCGGATCGGTGATTCTTGGCCATTGGCACCGAGTGTGTCACTGGCGTGACGGACAATGGACCCAAGGCGTCGTGCACGCCTGCCGGTAAGTGATTGAATGCCATCGCGGCTGGCGAACCGTCCCGGGGCTCTGCCGAGGTGTCCCATGGGGCAACCGCTCGATAGCAAGGTGCTGGAGGATCCGTGGACCTGTCCCTGTCGACCCGTACCGTCGGCGATCGTACGGTCGTCGAGGTTGGTGGCGAAATCGACGTATATACCGCGCCCAAGCTGCGCGAGCAGCTGGTCGAGCTGGTGAACGACGGGAATTTCCACCTCGTCGTCGACATGGAGGGCGTGGACTTCCTCGACTCCACCGGGCTCGGCGTGCTCGTGGGCGGCTTGAAGCGTGTGCGGGCCCATGAGGGCTCCCTGCGCCTGGTGTGCAACCAGGAGCGCATTCTCAAGATCTTCCGCATCACCGGTCTCACCAAGGTGTTCCCGATCCACACCTCGGTCGAGGAAGCGGTAGCGGCCACCGACTGACCCCGCTTCCGGGCCGTAGTACCCGGACGGTCGAAGTAAGAGCGGGGGACCGGGCCCAGGTGGCCCGGCCCCCTGATCGCACGCCCGAGTTCCGAGGGGGACGCATGGCCACCGTTGAACTCCGCTTCAGCGCGCTGCCCGAGCACGTCAGGACCGCCCGACTGGTGGCGGCAGCGGTGGCGCGCAGGGCTGGAGTGGAGGAGGCCGTACTCGACGAGGTCAGGCTCGCCGTCGGCGAGGCCTGCACCCGGGCCGTCGGACTGCACCAGAGCAACGGCATCTCGGCGCCGGTGCGGGTGCTGCTGACCGAGGAAGAGAAGCAGTTCTCCATCGAGGTCGGCGACGAGGCGCCGCACCTGGCGCCCGGTGACAAGACGCCCGGTGCCGCCGGGACCGTCGACGACGCCGAGGCCGAGGAGGACGAGATGGGCCTCGCGGTCATCAGCGGCCTGGTGGACGATGTCGAGGTCTCCGCCGGGGAGGACGGCGGACTGATCAGGATGAGCTGGCCGACCACGCCGCCCGCCACGCTCCCGGCCTGACAGATCTCGTACGCCTCCCCCGTCCCATAGCCGTCATCACGGCTTCGAAGGGCCCTGCAGTGTGCAGGGCCCTTCTCTTTGTCCAGTCGTAGCGTTATTCGTGAATTCCTTCACGATCAATCACCCTATAATTTGATCAAGCGCTCATCCAGTCAATGCTTTTGGGGTATTACCCCTTTCGGGTTCTGTGTCTCGCGTGCGATCTTTTACTGGAGAGCACGTGACGGCTGATTCCGCTTACCGTGCACTGTTTTGATCAGGTTCCGGTACCTACAATCCGTCCACATCTTGAGCTCAGCCCAAGCGTCAAGGAGGACGAATGGCGGGGCTTTCTACCCCTCAACAGTTTGACCACCCCACGACCCTCGCAGCGGCAGTACTGACCGACAGCAACCGCCTGATCGTGATCGTCATCGGCGCGGTCGCCCTCGCGGCCCTCGTGGTCGCCGGGATTCTGGTGCGCCAGGTACTCGCGGCGGGCGAGGGCACCGACAGCATGAAAAAGATCGCCGCGGCGGTCCAGGAAGGCGCCAATGCCTATCTGGCCCGGCAGCTGCGCACGCTCGGCGTATTCGCCGTGGTCGTGTTCTTCCTGCTCATGCTGCTGCCTGCGGACGACTGGAATCAGCGTGCCGGACGGTCGGTGTTCTTCCTGATCGGTGCGGCGTTCTCGGCGGCCACCGGCTATATCGGCATGTGGCTCGCCGTGCGCAGCAATGTGCGGGTCGCGGCCGCGGCACGCGAGGCGACCCCGGCGAAGGGTGAGCCCGAAAAGGATCTCACCACCGTCTCGCACCGAGCCATGAAGATCGCATTCCGTACGGGCGGCGTCGTCGGCATGTTCACGGTGGGGCTCGGTCTGCTGGGCGCCTCCTGTGTGGTGCTGGTGTACGCGGCGAACGCCCCGAAGGTCCTCGAGGGCTTCGGTCTCGGCGCGGCACTGATCGCCATGTTCATGCGTGTCGGCGGCGGCATCTTCACCAAGGCCGCTGATGTCGGCGCCGACCTGGTCGGCAAGGTCGAGCAGGGCATTCCGGAGGACGACCCGCGAAATGCCGCGACCATCGCCGACAACGTGGGCGACAACGTCGGCGACTGCGCGGGCATGGCGGCCGATCTCTTCGAGTCGTACGCGGTGACGCTGGTCGCCGCGCTGATCCTCGGCAAAGCCGCGTTCGGCGACTCGGGACTGGCGTTCCCGCTGATCGTGCCCGCGATCGGGGTCGTGACCGCGATGATCGGCATCTTCGCGGTGGCGCCCCGGCGCGCCGACCGCAGTGGCATGTCCGCGATCAACCGGGGCTTCTTCATCTCGGCCGTGATCTCGCTGGCGCTGGTCGCCGCGGCCGTCTACGCCTATCTGCCGTCGTCGTACGCCGCCCTGAAGGGCATCTCCGACGCGGCGATCCGGGCCAAGGACGGCGACCCGCGGATCCTCGCGCTCGTCGCGGTGGCCATCGGCATCCTGCTCGCCGCGCTGATCCAGCAGCTGACCGGCTACTTCACCGAGACCAGCCGCCGTCCGGTGCGGGACATCGGCAAGACCTCGCTGACGGGACCCGCCACCGTCGTTCTCGCCGGTATCTCCGTCGGCCTGGAATCGGCCGTGTACACGGCGCTGCTGATCGGGCTCGGGGTGTACGGAGCGTTCCTGCTGGGCGGCACGTCGATCATGCTCGCGCTGTTCGCGGTGGCGCTGGCCGGCACGGGCCTGCTCACCACGGTCGGCGTGATCGTCGCCATGGACACCTTCGGCCCGGTCTCCGACAACGCGCAGGGCATCGCCGAGATGTCCGGCGACGTCGAGGGCGCGGGCGCGCAGGTGCTCACCGACCTGGACGCCGTGGGCAACACCACCAAGGCGATCACCAAGGGCATCGCCATCGCCACCGCCGTTCTCGCGGCCTCGGCGCTGTTCGGCTCCTACCGCGACGCGATCACCACGGCCGCACAGGGCGTGGGCGTGAAGGTCGGCAACGGCGGACCGATGAGCCTGGTCATGGACATCTCACAGCCCAATAACCTGGTCGGTCTCATCGTGGGCGCGGCGGTCGTCTTCCTCTTCTCGGGGCTGGCGATCAACGCGGTGTCGCGGTCCGCCGGGGCGGTGGTCTTCGAGGTGCGGCGGCAGTTCCGTGAGAAGCCCGGGATCATGGACTACACGGAGACGCCGGAGTACGGCAGGGTCGTGGACATCTGCACCAAGGACGCCCTCAGGGAGCTGGCCACCCCCGGTCTGCTCGCCGTCATGGCGCCCATCGCCCTGGGGTTCACGCTGGGCGTCGGCGCGCTCGGAGCGTACCTCGCGGGCGCGATCGGCACCGGTACGCTGATGGCGGTCTTCCTGGCCAACTCCGGTGGGGCCTGGGACAACGCCAAGAAGCTCGTCGAGGACGGGCATCACGGCGGCAAGGGCAGCGACGCGCATGCCGCGACGGTGATCGGCGACACGGTCGGCGACCCCTTCAAGGACACCGCGGGCCCGGCGATCAACCCGCTGCTCAAGGTCATGAACCTGGTGTCGCTGCTCATCGCGCCGGCGGTCGTCAGGTTCTCGTACGGCAGCGACAAGAGTCTCGCCGTCCGGATCCTGGTCGCGGTCATTGCCCTTGTCGTGATCGCGGGCGCGGTCTACATCTCCAAGCGGCGCGGAATCGCCGTGGGTGACGAAGACAGCGCCGAGCGGGTCACCAAGTCACCCGACGCGGCGGTGGTTTCGTAGCCGGTCCCACGGCACCCGCTCTTCCGTCTGGTCGGGTACGGCACGAACGGGCGGGCGTACGGCGCTCATCGCGAGCCCGGGCGCCCGCCCTGTCCGTGTTCATGCCTCTCTGCGTGACCCTTCTCTCCCTTGGTGCAAATAACCGCAAGAGCGGGCATGGCCGACAACCGTCACCCGGCCGTCGACCGGTTGGCGTGTATCTTCCGGGGCCGAGAGAGCCATGGAAGGGACCAATCCGGTGAACAAGAAGCTCGCAGCCGCACTGTCCGGCGGTGCGGTACTGGTACTGGCGCTGTCGGGATGCACCAGCGGCGGCAAGAGCAGCGCGATCGATGACAAGCTCGGTCCGTGGGCCAAGCAGGTCTGTGACGCGGTGCAGCCCCAGGCGAAGAAGATCGCCGACGCCAGCACCGCGATCCAGAAGCAGACCTCGGACAACAGCACGCCCAAGCAGGTCCAGACGACGGACTCCCAGGCCTTCCAGGACATGTCCGACGCCTACAAGGCGATCGGCGCGGGCGTCGAGAGAGCGGGCGCGCCCGAGGTCGAGGGCGGTGCGGCCAAGCAGAAGAACGCGGTCAAGGAGCTCGACGGCATCTCCACGGCGTACGCCGATCTCAAGAAGCAGATGGACGGGCTCGACACGAAGGACCAGGCGAAGTTCGCCGACGGGCTCAAGGGGATCGCGACCCAGCTCGACAAGCTGAGCAAGGGCGGGAACGACGCGCTCAAGCAGTTGGAGGCGGGCGACGTCGGCGCGGCGATGTCGAAGCAGGCGAGCTGCACGAGTGCCTCCTCGTCCGCCTCGGCCCCGGCGACGGCCGGCTGAACGGCGCGCTTCGGGTACCCGACGCTGCGGTCGGCGCAGGCCTCCCCGAGCCACAATGGGGGGCGTGAGTAACTCCAGTCTGTCCACGCTGCCCTCCACCGACCGAGCAGACGTCACCGCACGGCTGCGGGACGCCCTGCTGGCGGCCTCCTTCACCGCCGACGGGCTGCTCGAACTGCTCGGCGCGCCCGCGTACGCGGCGCTCGCCCGGAGCGAGACCGTGCCCGCGCTCCGGGCCACACGCGGGGACACACCGCTGGAGACCCTCGTACGGCTGTTCCTGCTGCAACAGCCGGTACCGCACGCGCGCGTGGCGGGCGTCCTGCCCGTCGACGCGTGCGTGGACGCCGGCTGGCTGGTGCCCGCCGGGGGCGACGAACTCGCCGCGACCTTGGACGTCCGGCCGTACGGCGGACCCGATGGCGAGGACTGGTTCATCGCCTCCGACCTCGGGTGCGCGGTCGGCGGGGCGGGCGGTATCGGCAGCCGGGACGAGGAGGTCGTCCTGGGGGTCGGCGGCGCCTCCACCACCCTCGCCGCGATCACTGTCCGCACTCCCGTCGGCTCCGCCCTCGATCTCGGCACCGGTTCCGGTGTCCAGGCGCTGCACGCCGCCCGGCACGCCACGCGCGTGACCGCGACCGACGTCAACCCGCGTGCCCTGCGCATCGCCGCGCTGACCCTGGCGCTGTCCGGCGCCCCGGCCGCGGACATGCGCCAGGGCTCGCTGTTCGAGCCGATCCGGGACGACGAGGCGTACGACCTGATCGTCTCCAACCCGCCGTTCGTGATCTCGCCGGGCGCCCGGCTCACCTACCGCGACGGCGGGATGGGCGGGGACGATCTGTGCCGCACGCTCGTTCAGCAGTCGGGGGAGCGGCTGAACAAGGGCGGGTTCGCGCAGTTCCTCGCCAACTGGCAGCACGTCGAGGGGGAGGACTGGCAGGACCGGCTGCGCTCATGGGTGCCGCGCGGCTGTGATGCCTGGATCGTGCAGCGTGAGGTCCAGGACGTCACGCAGTACGCCGAGTTGTGGCTGCGGGACGCGGGCGACCACCGCGGCGACACGGCGGAGTACCAGGCGCGGTACGACGCCTGGCTCGACGAGTTCGAGGCACGCAAGGTCCGGGCGGTGGGCTTCGGCTGGATCGCGCTGCACCGGACGGACGCCGCCGAGCCGTCGATCACGGTCGAGGAGTGGCCGCACCCGGTCGAGCAGCCGCTCGGCGCCACGGTGCGCGCACACTTCGACCGCATCGACTATCTGCGGGAGCACGACGACGCGGCTCTGCTCGCCGGGCACTTCAGGCTCGCCGCCGAGGTCGTCCAGGAGCAGGTCGGGCTGCCTGGCGCGGAGGACCCCGAGCATGTCGTGCTGCGCCAGAACCGGGGGATGCGGCGTGCCACGAAGGTGGACACGGTCGGCGCGGGCTTCGCCGGTGTCTGCGACGGCACGCTGAGCGCGGGGCGGATCCTCGACGCCATCGCCCAACTCGTCGGCGAGGACCCCGTATTGCTGCGCGACCGGACCCCCGCGCAGATCCGGCTGCTGGTCGAGCAGGGGTTCCTGGAACCGGCGCGCTAGCAGGGGGTCCTGGGACGGGCGCGCGCCGGCGGACGTCCTGGAGCAGGCATGTGCCGGCGGGGGCCCGGGCCGGCGCGATCGCGGAGCGCGTACGGTGCCGCGCCCGTTCGGGTCGTGTGCGCCCCGCGTGACTGTTCGGGCCGCTAGCGTCCGCGCGCCCCTTCGGACGGTTCGCCTCCGCGTGGACCGGTGCTCGGGGCGGGGGCCGCGAGCCGGGGCGGCCCGGGGCGTGAAACCGGCCGACATCCTCCGGGTGCGGGCCGCCGGGACCACGCACCCGCGGCGCTGGGACTTTGTGCGTGCCGCCACCGGGACTGTGCGCGTGCCACGCCGAAACTGCGTGCGTGCGGCACAGGTGCCTGAGGCCGGTCTGTGGCCGGAGTCGTGCGCTCCCCGCGGCCCGCACGGCTTATGGCGGGCTGAGGGGCCTACGGTTCGGTGCCGCGTCAGGGGGGCGCATGGGGGACCTATGGCGGGTCGTCCGCCGTGTGTTCACCCCGGTTTCGCGCGCACGCTTCCCGGACGTGTCAGCCTCCCGTTCGCCGGGCAGTCCAGAAGCGGAAGGAGCGGGGCATGGAGAGCGGGCCGGCGATCTTCGCGGGCACGGTGTTCGCCCTGTTCGGGGCCGGGCTGCTGACCTGGGCCGCGACCCGGCTGCACCGCCGCGGACGCGTCGCCGAGGGTGTGAGCCCCATCGCATCCGCCGCCCTCGCGAGCCTCGTCGGCCTGGCCGCGCTCGCCGCCGGGGCATGGTGCCTCACGCGCCTGTGACATCACGGTTCGGGGCCCTTTGACGACCGGGACTCCGGTAACTGGGAGATCACCCTCCGGATAGGTCCGGAGAGGCTGTCCACCACTCCGGGCGGCAGGAATGCCGGTAGTCGGGTTACCGTTCGAGTGGCCGTTGCGGGCTTTTCCCGTTTGACACGGGGGCGGGATGTACCGTCACACTCCGCAGCGTCACCATGACCCGACCCCGGGACGAAGGCCTGGGGAGGCCCCAGCCGACCGGAGAGAAGAGCGAAGTTGTCCCCGACCAGCGAGACCGCACAGGGCGGTCGCCGACTCGTCATCGTCGAGTCGCCTGCCAAGGCGAAGACGATCAAGGGCTACCTCGGCCCCGGCTACACCGTCGAGGCGAGCGTCGGGCACATCCGCGACCTTCCGAACGGCGCCGCGGAGGTGCCGGAGAAGTACACGGGTGAGGTGCGCCGCCTCGGCGTGGACGTCGAGCACGACTTCCAGCCGATCTACGTCGTCAACGCGGACAAGAAGGCGCAGGTCAAGAAGCTCAAGGATCTGCTGCGCGACTCCGACGAGCTCTTCCTCGCCACCGATGAGGACCGCGAGGGCGAGGCCATCGCCTGGCACCTCCAGGAGGTGCTGAAGCCGAAGGTCCCGGTCAAGCGGATGGTCTTCCACGAGATCACCAAGGACGCGATCCAGCAGGCCGTGCGCAATCCGCGCGAGCTGAACCAGAAGCTCGTGGACGCCCAGGAGACCCGCCGCATCCTCGACCGCCTCTACGGCTACGAGGTCTCGCCGGTCCTGTGGAAGAAGGTCATGCCGCGGCTGTCGGCGGGCCGCGTCCAGTCCGTGGCGACCCGCCTGGTCGTGGAGAGGGAGCGGGAGCGCATGGCGTTCCGCTCCGCCGCGTACTGGGACCTGACCGGCACCTTCGGCACCGGCCGCGCGGGCGACCCGTCGGACCCGTCGACGCTGGCGGCCCGGCTGGCGACGGTCGACGGCCGGCGTGTCGCGCAGGGCCGTGACTTCGACTCGCTGGGCCGGCTGAAGAGCGCGAACACCCTCCATCTCGACGAGGCGAACGCCCGGTCGCTCGCCGCCGCCCTGGAGAACACCCGGTTCTCGGTCCGGTCGGTCGAGTCCAAGCCGTACCGCCGCTCGCCGTACGCGCCGTTCCGCACGACGACGTTGCAGCAGGAAGCCAGCCGCAAGCTCGGCTTCGGCGCGAAGGCCACCATGCAGGTCGCGCAGAAGCTGTACGAGAACGGCTTCATCACGTACATGCGTACGGACTCCACGACCCTGTCCGACACGGCGGTCACCGCGGCCCGCGCCCAGGTCACACAGCTGTACGGGGCGAACTACCTGCCCGAGCGGCCGCGCACCTACGCGGCCAAGGTCAAGAACGCCCAGGAGGCACACGAGGCGATCCGGCCCTCGGGCGATCGTTTCCGCACCCCGGCGGAGACGGGCCTGACCGGCGACCAGTTCAAGCTCTACGAGCTGATCTGGAAGCGGACCGTCGCCTCCCAGATGAAGGACGCCACCGGTAACTCGGTCACCATCCGCATCGGTGGCACCGCCGCCGACGGACGGGACGCCGAGTTCAGCGCGTCCGGCAAGACGATCACCTTCCACGGCTTCCTGAAGGCCTACGTCGAGGGTGCCGACGACCCGAACGCGGAGCTGGACGACCGCGAGCGCCGGCTGCCGCAGGTCGCCGAGGGCGACGCGTTGACCGCCGGGGAGATCACCGCCGACGGCCACTCGACCAAGCCCCCGGCTCGCTACACCGAGGCGTCGCTGGTCAAGGAGCTGGAGGAGCGCGAGATCGGCCGCCCGTCGACGTACGCGTCGATCATCGGCACGATCCTCGATCGCGGCTATGTGTTCAAGAAGGGCACGGCCCTCGTGCCGTCCTTCCTGTCCTTCGCCGTGGTCAACCTCCTGGAGAAGCACTTCGGGCGGCTCGTCGACTACGACTTCACCGCCAAGATGGAGGACGACCTCGACCGCATCGCGCGCGGTGAGGCCCGGGCCGTGCCGTGGCTGAAGCGGTTCTACTTCGGCGAGGGCACGGTCGAGGGCGTCGCCGCGGACGCCGGCAACGGCGACGGCGACCACCTGGGCGGCCTCAAGGAGTTGGTGACCGACCTGGGCGCGATCGACGCGCGCGAGGTGTCGTCGTTCCCCGTCGGCAACGACATCGTGCTGCGGGTCGGCCGCTACGGCCCGTACATCGAGCGGGGCGAGAAGGACTCCGAGCAGCACCAGCGCGCCGACATCCCGGCCGATCTGGCGCCGGACGAGCTGACCGTCGAACTGGCCGAGGAACTGCTCGCGAAGCCGAGCGGCGAGCGCCCGCTGGGCACGGACCCGGAGACGGGCCGCCCGATCGTCGCCAAGGACGGCCGCTACGGCCCGTACGTCACGGAGATCCTCCCCGAGGGCACCCCGAAGACGGGCAAGAACGCGATCAAGCCGCGCACGGCCTCGCTGTTCAAGTCGATGTCCCTGGACACGGTGACCCTCGATGACGCGCTGCGGCTGATGTCCCTGCCGCGGGTCGTCGGCGCCGACGCCGACGGACAGGAGATCACCTCGCAGAACGGGCGCTACGGCCCGTACCTGAAGAAGGGCACGGACTCGCGCTCCCTGCAGTCCGAGGACCAGATCTTCACGATCACGCTGGAGGAGGCGCTGGCGATCTACGCCCAGCCCAAGCAGCGTGGCCGCGCGGCCGCCAAGCCGCCGCTGAAGGAACTGGGCGAGGACCCGGTCAGCGGGAAGCCCGTCGTCGTGAAGGACGGCCGCTTCGGGCCGTACGTCACCGACGGCGAGACGAACGCGACCCTGCGCTCCGGCGACAGCGTCGAGACCATCACCCCGGAGCGCGGCTTCGAGCTGCTCGCGGAGAAGCGCGCCAAGACGCCCGCCAAGAAGACGGCGAAGAAGGCTGCCGCGAAGAAGGCGCCGGCCAAGAAGACCACGGCGACGGCGGCGAAGAAGACGGCGGCCAAGAAGACCACCGCGAAGAAGACGACGGCGGCCAAGAAGACGGCGTCGACGGCGGCGAAGAAGACCGCGGCGGCGAAAACGGCGGCGGCCTCGCGGAACACCGCCGGGGACTGAGCCCCGCCCCCGTGCCTCGCATGGGCGCCCTGCGGCGGAAACGCCGCACGGGCGCCCTGTGGGCGGAGTCCGCGCGCATCCGGCGCACGGGATCACGTCCGCTTCGCGGAAGTTCGCTGAGGCATCATTTCTATGACAGGCGGGCGCACGTTCGGGTGCCTGACGCAGGCTGTCGGTGGCTGCCGATAGGCTGAAAGCATGACGCGAGCCGAGCAGCCAACGGCCCACCACCCGGCCCCCGACGACGCCCTGGTCGCGGATTCCCGCGAGCGCGCCGTCCGCGCCCTGCTGCGCCGTCCGCAGCTGAAGCGGCTGTGGAGCGCCCAGCTCGTGGGCGGGGTGGGGGACGGTCTCGCCCTCTTCGTCCTTGTCATGCTCGCCCTTCAGGCGGCCATCGCCGAAGGTTCCTTCGGCGGCGGCTACCGAGGCGTGGCGTTCGCGATCGCGACCGTCCTCGGCGCGCGCGTCCTCGCCATCGTGCTCTTCGGGGCCGTCCTCCTCGGCCCGCTCACCGCGCTGACCTCCCAGGAGGGACCGCTCGACCGCCGGTGGACCATGGTCGGCGCGGACGGGCTCAGGGCCGCCCTGCTGATCGTCGCCCCCCTGTGGATCGACTGGACGCCGGGCAACGTGCTGCCGGTGCTGCTGGTCACCGCCTTCGTCACCGGTGTCGCCGAGCGTTTCTGGACGGTGTGCCGTGAGAGCGCGGCACCCGCCCTGCTGCCCACACCGCCCCTCGAGGGCGCGGCGGTGCGCCCGCTGCCGGATCACATGGACGCGCTGCGGCGCCTGTCGCTGCGTACGGGATTCGTGGCGGTGCCGCTGGCGGCCGCCGCACTCGTCCTCGTGTCGCTCGTGAGCAACCTGCTGGGCGCGGGCATCGTCTGGTTCTCGCTGCACCAGGCGGCCCTGGCCTCGTACGTCGCGGCCGGTCTGTTCGCCGCGTCCCTGTCCGTCGTCACCTCTCTCGAACTGCCCGACGCCCGCACCCCGCGCGCGCGGTCACCGCTGGAGGGCCTGCGCCGCCCCAGGGCGGGCGCGGGCGTCGACAAGGGTCGTACGGGCGCGATCCCGCTGCTGGTGCCGGCCTGCGCGGCCGTCGCCGGAGCCGTCTCGGGCGCCGTCGCGGTCTCCGTGCTGCTGGCCAAGGACCTGGGCGGCGGCCCGGTGACGTACGGCCTGCTGGTCCTCGCGCTGACCGGCGGCACGGCCGTCGGCATCCGTACGGCGCCCCGCATGCTGCCGTCGCTGTCGCGGCGCCGGCTGCTCGCCCTGGCGATCGCGTTCACCGGGGTCGCGCTGCTCGCCGGCGGGCTCGTCCCGGACGTCACCACCGTGCTGCTGATCGCGGCGCTCGCGGGCGTCGGCGCGGGCGTCGCGGCGCACACCGGGCACACGCTTCTCGACCAGGAGGCCGAGGACCACCGGCGGGCCCGGATCACCGAGCACCTGCAAGCGGTCGTACGGGTCTCCATCGCCCTCGGCGCGCTGGTGGCGCCGGTGGTGGCCGCGGCGATCGGGCCCCACCGGCTGCAGAACGGCAAGTTCGTGTTCGCGCACGGGGGCGCCGCCTTCACCCTGATGCTGGTCGGCGCGCTGCTGCTGCCGGTGGCGGCGCTCGTCCTCGCCAAGGTCGACGACCGCTCCGGGGTGCCGCTGCGGCACGACCTGCGCGATGCGCTGCGCGGCGACGACCCGGTGGAGGCGTCCGCGGACAGCGGCTTCTTCATCGCCCTGGAGGGTGGCGACGGAGCCGGGAAGTCCACCCAGGCCGAGGCGCTCGCCGAGTGGATCCGCGCCAAGGGGCACGAGGTCGTGCTGACCCGTGAGCCGGGGGCCACGCCGGTCGGCAAGCGCCTGCGGTCGATCCTGCTGGACGTCTCCAGCGCCGGTCTGTCGCATCGCGCGGAGGCGCTGCTGTACGCGGCGGACCGCGCGGAACATGTCGACACGGTCGTACGGCCGGCCCTGGGGCGGGGCGCGGTCGTGATCTCCGACCGGTACATCGACTCGTCCGTGGCCTACCAGGGAGCCGGCCGGGACCTGTCCCCGACCGAGATAGCCCGGATCAACCGGTGGGCGACCAACGGTCTCATCCCCCATCTCACCGTGCTGCTGGACGTGGCCCCCGAGACGGCGCGGGAGCGGTTCACCGAGGCGCCGGACCGGCTCGAGTCGGAGCCGGCCGAGTTCCACGCGCGCGTACGGTCCGGTTTCCTCACCCTGGCCGCTGCCGACCCCGGGCGCTATCTGGTCGTCGACGCCGGTCAGGAGCCCGAGGCGGTCACGACGGTCATCCGGCACCAGCTCGACCGGATGCTGCCGCTGTCCGAGGCCGAGGTGAAGGCCCAGGAGGAGGCGCGCCGCAAGGCCGAGGAGGAGGCCCGGCGCAAGGCCGAGGAGGAGGCCGCGCGCAAGGCCGAGGAGGAGCGGCTGGAGCGCGAGCGCCAGGAGCAGCTCGCCAGGCTCCGGGCCGAGGAGGAGGAGCGCAAGCGGCGCGAGCTGGAGGAGGCGCAGCGCCGCGAGGCGGAACGGCAGGCGGAGGAGGCGCGGCAGCGGGCCGAGGAAGCCCATCGGCGCGCCGAGGAGGAGCGGGCACGCCTGCTCGCGGAGGAGCAGGCCAGGCAGGCCGAGGAGGCCCGGCGCAAGGTCCGGGAGGAGGCGCGCCGCAGGCAGGCCGAGGAGGAGGCCCGGCTGCGGGCCGAGGCCGAGAAGCGCCGTCTGGAGAAACAGCGCAAGGCCGAGGAGGCGTTGCTGCGGGCCGAGGAGGCACGCCGGGCCGCGGCCGACGCGGCGGCTTCGGCTGCGGCGGCTTCGGGTACGGCCGGTGCCGGAGCGTTCGGTTCCGGGGGCACGCCCTCGCGGGGTTCCTCGGCCTCCCCGCCGGACAATGAGATCACCGTGCCCACGCCGCTCGTGACGCCGTCGAACGCGTCCGGCGGGCCGGCGGACGAGACCGCGGTTCTGCCGCCGGTGCGGCCGGGGGAGAGCGAGGCGGAGACCACGGCGCAGCTGCCGAGGCCGCCGGAGCCGCAGAGTGCCGCCGACGAGACGGCTGTGCTGCCGCCCGTGCGGGACGGCGGTGCGGGTGATCCGGCAGACCGGGTGCCGTCGGGCTTCTTCCGGGACGAGCGGGCGGTACCGCGGCCCGACGGGACCGAGGACCGTACGCGTGAGCTGCCGCAGATGGACACCGAGGGCCGCCCGCGGCGCCGGCCCCGTCCGGACTGGGCGGAGGAGACCCCGCTGGACGACCTTCCGACCCTGGCGGACGAGTTGCTCGGCTCCCGTGAGGACGAGGGCTGGGACGACGACCGGGGGAGGGGCCGACGCGGCTGAGAGGGAAGCTGCCGCCGGAGTCTTCGGGCCGTCCGGCCGGGGCGGCGTCTTTCGATTCCTGCTCTCCCCCGGGCGGGCAGGGCCGGTGAGTCTCCCGGCGCCGGGTACGTGCCCCGGCGCCCGGGATCGCCCCGTGTCCGGCCGTACCCGGCTCGCCGCGCCTCCGCGTGCGGGCTGTCCTAGTGCCCCGACAGGCAACGTTCGCCCCGTCGCGACGCCCGGCACGCTCCCCCAAGCTCTTCGAGCAGGGGGTACCCCCACTCGCCGCACCGCCCGAAAGCCCAAGTACATCCAGTACGAGGACTTCCGGCCGGCACGCCGAGAGCACGCACCGGACGCCGCTCCTTAACGGGCAAACGTTGCCTGCCGCGGCACTAGCCGCCCTCTGCCTCCCCTTCCGCCCCGTGTGGCGCCCGCCTGCCGGCTGTCCCGGCCGCCCGGCTCGCTGCCGTGGTGAGCCGCACAGTCGTCAGCGGTGATGCGCCCGGTTGTCAGTGGCGACCCGCACAATGGATCGCGGCAGGGCAGGTGCGATGGAAAGACGGAAAACGGAAAGACGGAAAGGCGGTGCCCCGTGACCGTGTGGGACGACCTCGTGGGGCAGGAGAAGGTGAGCGAGCAGCTCGACGCGGCTGCCCGCGACGCCGACGCCCTCGTCACCGCGGCCGCCGCAGGCACCCCGCTGCCCGAGGCGTCCAAGATGACGCACGCCTGGCTGTTCACGGGCCCGCCCGGCGCGGGGCGTACGCAGACGGCACGGGCGTTCGCCGCGGCGCTGCAGTGCGTGAGCCCCGACCGCGCACTCGGGGGCGCCCCCGGCTGCGGCTTCTGCGACGGCTGCCACACCAGCCTGATCGGCACGCACGCGGACGTGACGACGGTGGCCGCCGTGGGCACGCAGATCCTCGCCGACGACATGCGCGACACGGTCCGCAAGTCGTTCACGTCGCCGGCGAACGGCCGCTGGCAGGTGATCCTCGTCGAGGACGCCGAGCGGCTGAACGAGAAGTCGGCCAACGCGGTCCTGAAGGCGGTGGAGGAACCCGCTCCGCGCACGGTCTGGCTGCTGTGCGCCCCGTCCCTGGAAGACGTCCTGCCGACGATCCGCTCCCGCTGCCGCCACCTCAATCTGCGCACCCCGTCGGTGGAGGCGGTCGCGGACATGCTGGTGCGGCGCGATGGCCTCGACCCGGAGATCGCGTTCGCCGCCGCCCGCGCCACCCAGGGCCATGTCGACCGCGCCCGCCGGCTGGCCACGGACGAGCGTGCCCGAGCCCGCCGGGCCGCCGTACTGAAGCTCCCGCTCCGGGTCGACGACATCGGCGCCTGCCTCCGGGCGGCTCAGGAGCTGGTCGACGCGGCCACGGAGGACTCCAAGCAACTCGCCGAGGAGATGGACGTCAAGGAGACGGAGGAGCTGAAGGCGGCGCTGGGCGCGGTGCAGGGAGGCCGGATGCCCCGTGGCACGGCGGGTGTGATGAAGGAACTGGAGGACAAGCAGAAGCGCCGTAGAACGCGTACGCAGCGCGACAGCCTCGACCAGGCCCTCACCGACCTCACGGGCTTCTACCGCGATGTCCTCGCCCTCCAGCTCGGCTCCCGCATCGCCCTGGCCAACGCGGACGCGGAGGACGCCCTCGAACGCCTGGCCAGGGGCGGCACGCCCGAGTCGACACTCCGTCGTATCGAGGCGATCGCCGCCTGCAGGGAGGCCCTGGACCGCAATGTGGCGCCCCTGCTCGCGGTGGAGGCCATGACGATGGCGCTACGGACCGGGTGAGGCGGTAAGGGGGAATCCGGACGCACGTGAGGGGGAATCGCCCGTGAGGGGAATCCGGCTCGCGGCGGATTGACCGTGTCACTCGTACGAAGGGCCGACATGGCGGAGAGCAATCAATCCGTCGCCCACGGTTACGCTCGCGGAATGCAGACCAGGCGCATCACCGGACCGTCCCTCTCGCCCCGCCCTCGCCGTCCCCGCTCCCGTCCGTTCCGCCTCCTCCGTCTTCTCCGTCCGCCCCAGGCGATGCGTACGGGCGGCGCGCTGCTCGCCGCCGCCGCGCTGCTCGCATCGGGCTGCTCCGCCAGGGGCGCGACGACGGCGACCACAGCGGATGCGGAGCTGGCCGCACTGCCCCGGGCCACGCCGTCGGCGCTGTCCCCGTACTACGCGCAGAGGCTGACCTGGCGTCCCTGCACGGCCCCCGGCTTCGAGTGCGCCACGATGAAGGTGCCCCGCGACTACGCGAGGCCGGCCGCGGGCGACGTGAGGCTGGCCGTAGCCCGCAAACGGGCCACGGGCCACAGCAGACCCCTCGGCTCGCTGCTGGTGAACCCGGGCGGGCCGGGCGGCTCGGCCATCGGCTATCTGGAGCGGTACGCGGGCGTCGGCTACCCGCCGGAGATCCGCGCCCGGTACGACATGGTGGGCGTGGACCCGCGCGGCGTGGGCCGCAGCGAGCCGGTCGAGTGTCTCAACGGGCGCCAGATGGACGCGTACGCGCAGACCGACCTCACGCCCGACAACCCGGCGGAGGTGAACCGGCTGATCGCCGCGGACAAGAAGTTCGCCGAGGGCTGCGGGCGGCACTCGGCGAACCTGCTGCGCCATGTCTCGACGGTCGAGGTGGCCCGTGACATGGACATCCTGCGCGGGGTGCTGGGCGACCCGAGGCTGAACTATGTGGGGGCGTCGTACGGGACGTTCCTCGGGGCGACGTACGCGGGGCTGTTCCCGCACCGCGTGGGCCGGCTGGTGCTGGACGGCGCGATGGACCCATCCCTGTCCGCCCGCAAGCTCAACGAGGACCAGACGGCGGGCTTCGAGACGGCGTTCCAGTCCTTCGCCGAGGACTGTGCCCGGCGGCCCGACTGTCCGCTGGGCGGCCCCGGTACGTCGCCGGCGAAGGTCGGCGACCACCTGAAGGCGTTCTTCGCGAAACTCGACACGTCCCCGCTCCCGACCCGCGACAGCAGTGGCCGCAGGCTCGGCGAGGCCCTGGCCACGACCGGGGTGATCGCCGCGATGTACGACCAGGTGGCCTGGCCCCAGCTACGTGAGGCGCTGACTGCGGCGTTGAAGCATCGCGACGGGGCCGCGCTGCTCGCCCTGTCCGACAGCTACTACGAGCGGGACACACACGGCAGATACGCGAACCTCATGTTCGCCAACGCGGCCGTGAACTGTCTGGACCTGCCGTCGGCCTTCGCCGACCCGGGGGAGGTGGAGGAGGCGCTTCCGGCGTTCGAGAAGGCGTCGCCGGTGTTCGGCAGGGGGCTGGCCTGGGCGTCACTGAGCTGCGCGTACTGGCCGGTGCAGGCGACGGGCCGACCCCACCGCATCGCGGCCAAGGGCGCGGCGCCGATCGTGGTGGTCGGCACGACCCGCGACCCGGCGACCCCGTACCCCTGGGCCAGGGCCCTGGCGTCGCAGCTCTCCTCCGCCAGGCTCCTGACGTACGACGGCGACGGGCACACGGCGTACGGCCGCGGCAGCAGGTGCATCGACGCGGCGATCGACGCGTACCTGCTGCGGGGCACACCGCCGGCGAAGGGAAAGCACTGCTCGTAGCGGCTCCCACCCCCCGGAGGTGTCGCTTCCGGGGGGTGGTCGGAGCGCCACCGGAAACTGTGTAGACTTACCGACGTCGCTGATCGCACCATAGTGCGGACGGCTCGCCGCCTTAGCTCAGATGGCCAGAGCAACGCACTCGTAATGCGTAGGTCTCGGGTTCGAATCCCGAAGGCGGCTCCGGAAAAGGCCAGGTCACATAGCCCGTGACCTGGCCTTTTGTGCTGCTCGGGGCATGACGCGTCACACGGCCGGGATGCCGCGAGATGGCTTGCGTGAGCGATGCGTGAGCGGAGCGGTCCGGGCCCTACTTCCTGGGCTTCTTCCGCTTGCTCTTCTTCTTGGCCCTGGCCTCGGCTTTCCTCTTGTCCTTGGCCTTCTTGGCGGCCTTGCGGGCGGCCTCCTCCGCCTCGGTCTTCCGCTGAAGCGGGACCAGCTTGGCGGTGGCCTCGGCCGCGTTCTTGCCGACCTGCGGCAGGACGCTCTGGTAGATGTCCCGCGTAATGCGGGTGTCGCTGTGCCCGAGGGTGTCCGACACGATCTTCACGTCGATGCCGGCGGCGAGCATGAGTGTGGCCGCCCCGTGCCGGAGGTCGTGCAGCCGGATCGGCGGGAGTCCGGAGGCGGCGACGAGCCGCTCGAAGAGGTCGGTCACCTTCCCGGGGTGGAGCCAGGAGCCGTCTTCCTGGGTGAAGACCATGCCGGTCTCGACCCAGGCCGTTCCCCACTCCTCGCGGTCCGCGTCCTGTTGTTCGCGGTGCCGCTTCAGGACGTTGACGGTGTCATCGTCGAGGGCGACCACGCGGAAGCCGCTGTCCGTCTTGGGCTCGGAGGTCTCGACCGCCCACCCGTCCTGGACGAGTTGGGCGGAGACGGTCAGGGAGTGGTCGTCGAGGTTGGTCTCCGACCAGGGCTGCGCGCATGCCTCGCCCCGCCGCAGACCGCGGAAGGCGATCAGGTGCCACATCGCGTACAGCCGGTCCTCCGCGAGGAAGTCGAGGAACGCGCCGGTCTGTTCGGGCGTCCAGACCATCACAGAGGAGGGCTTCTCACCCGTCTGCTCCCACCTGGCGACTCGCGCGTCCGTCCACACCAGGGCCTTCGGCTTACGCACGGGGTCGAGCTCGACGTGGGCGGCCGGGTTGAAGGTGAGGATCTGCTGGCCGATCGCGTCGTTCAACGCAGACCGCAGCGTGGCCTTGATACGCAGCCGGGTGGCCGGACCGGTCACACGCCGGAACGGCGGCATGGCATCGATCGCCGTCTTCATCACCTTGCGGCGGGCGCGGTTGTCCAGGCCCTTCCACGGCACGGTGGCCAACTCCTCGACCGAGGCCCGGCGCTGGGCGTTCTGCTCCAGGATCTCGGCATTGGCGTCGGCGATGGCCGTGAACATGTCGCTGAGATGGCTCACGCGCAGGCGGTCGAGACGATGGTGGCCGATCCGAGGCTTCAAATGGAACCGGATATCAGTCTCGTAGCGGCTGAGTCCCGACTTGCGGATGCGCTTGCCGTCGAGCCACCGATCGAGCCACTCGCCGACGGTCAGGCGACCGATCAGGTCCTGACCGGACTTCAGGCGCCGGCGGGTCTCCTCGACATCGGGCAGTGGCGACTTCTCGTCGCCGACCTCCTCCAGCATGGCGGCTATCAGCGCCATGCCCTCGGGGTCGTCCGTGTCGGCGAGGCCGAGCAGGGCGCGTATGTGGTCGAGGTCGGCCTGGGCGGCCTTGAGGCTCTCGTAGCCGGCGCGGCTGAAGGAGCGGCGGGTGCCGTCTTCGCGGGGCGGGAGTTCCTGGCGTATGGAGTACGAGCCGTGCTTGCGGCTGGAGAGCTTCGGGCACTGCTTGCCGAGCGGCTTCCCGGTTTGGGCGTCGCGGCAGTAGCAGCGGCGGTGGGTGGAACCCTTCAAAGATCATTCTCCTCATCGGTGTTGCCGACGGGTGGGTCGACGTCGGCGAGTTCTGGTGGCAGGTGCGGTGGTGTGCCGCCGTCTTCGCGGATGAAGGCGCGGGCGCTGCGGAGCCGGTACTTGGCTTCCAACACCCTTTCGGCGTAGTCGGCTTGGGCGAGTACTGCTTCCTCGCGTTCGGCCTGGTTGGACGCTGTCTCGGCCTTCCAGCGCTCGTGCTTCTCGCCTTTCAGGGCGGCCAAGGCGGCGCGCTGGTGGCGGATGTGGGCGCGGAAGGAGCGGAGCATGTCGTCCTCCATGCCGAAGTCCTCGATGTCGCCGGTGAACCAGCGCATGGCGTCCCATGTCGGGTCGGAGTGCTGCAGGGGAAGGCGCTGGACTCGGTCGACGTAGCCGACGGGGTAGAGCAGGCAGATCGGGTAGGTCCGCAGGGCTTCGGCGAGGACGAGGACGTCGACCATGGGCAGGTTGGCGCGGCGGCCGGATTCCATGTTGGCAATCACGTTGCGCGGGATCGGATGGCCGATCTCCGCGCAGCGGTCCGCCAGGTCCTGGGCGCTCATGCGCAACTCCTTCCTTCGTCTGCGGACCTCGGCGGCCACCGTGGCCATCACCTGATCCACCCACTCGGGGACGTCGTCCTCGTCATCTCCAGGATCAAAACCGCGTTGTGTCATGAAGACACATTAGCTTCCCGATGATGGTTAGTGATCGCCTGGAGCCGGACGTGATGCCGCGTTCGCCGAGGGCTCACTCATGGACGGAGCATGTATGCGCGACAACGAGACCGCGGAGCAGCCCAAGGGCATGACGCGGGCGGAGCTGCTGGCCCTGCCTGCCGCCGTTGACCTGGACACCGGTAACCGAGCGCTGGGTCTGGGGCGGAGCAAGGGCTACGAGCTGGCCAAGCGCGGTCAGTACCCCTGCAAGGTCCTGCGGCTGGGCAAGGCGTACCGCGTCGTGACAGCCGACCTGTTGAGCCTGCTCGGCCTGGCCGCATGACCGCCCGAGCCCATAGCAGACGCTTCTGCGCTGAGCTGACACAGAAACGCTGGACTGTGTCGGGGCGTGGACGTACTGTCCGTGTTCCCTCGCCCTGGTCAGGGAAGCGAGAAAGCCCCCGGCGCGCCAACGCCGGAGGCTCCGCACACTCCACTGCCCGCATTCCAACGAACGACCTGCGTGAGTCGGGCCTGCATGCCCGACGTCACCGGAAAAGGAGCTGCCCTGTGCAACCTACGACACCCGAGCCCTATTCCGCACCCGGCAAAGCGGCATGGCCGACGGTCGCGGTGCCCGGCCGGCCCGGCCACGCGCCCGAAGCCGCCCCGGCGGCCGACGGCGGGGCGCCGGATACGGTTGCGGTAAATCAGCCCGCCGAGGAGGCGGTGCCGGAACCCGAGCCGACGTATGGCTCCGAGCTGCTGAGTGAACTGCGTTCCCAGATAGCCCAGTTCGTGATCCTGCCCTCACAGCAGGCGCTACACGCGGTCACGCTGTGGGTGGCGGCGACGCACCTGCAGCCCGCGTGGCAGCACGCACCGCGCCTGGCGGTGGTGGGGCCTGCGAAGCGGTGCGGCAAGTCACGGCTGCTGGACGTGCTCACCGAGACGGTCCACGAGCCGATGCTCACCATCAACACCACACCAGCGGCCATCTTCCGCTCCATCACCGACGAACCGCCCACCCTGCTGGTGGACGAGGCGGACACCATCTTCGGCACCCCGAAGCAGGCGGAGAAGAACGAGGAGATGCGCGGCCTGCTCAACGCCGGCCACCAGCGCAACCGGTACGTCACCCGCGTCGTCGGCCACGACCACACCCCGCACCGGTTCGCCACCTTCGCCATGGCCGCGCTCGCGGGCATCGGCGACCTGCCCGACACGATCATGGACCGGTCGGTGGTGATTCGTATGCGCCGCCGGGCCGAGGGCGAGAGCGTCAAGCCCTTCCGCTCCCGCCGCGACACCCCAGCCCTCCACGACCTGCGCGACCGCATCGCCGCCTGGGCCCGGCCGCTGCTCGACGAGGCCGCCGACATGGAACCGGTAATGCCGGTGGAGGACCGCGCCGCCGACACCTGGGAACCCCTGGTGATCGTCGCCGACCTGGCCGCCGGGCCCTGGCCCCGCCTCGCCCGCGCGGCGTGCGCGCAGATGGTGACGGCCGAAGCAGAGGCCGAGGAGGACCACCCCAGCTCAGCGCGGATCCTGGCCGACATCCGGCGGGTCTTCGTCGCCCAGCGTGAGGTCGACAGCCTCTCCACGGACGAACTCCTGCACCACCTGCGCCAGGACCTGGAAGGCCCGTGGGCGGAGTGGGGTCGCAAGGGGCTGGGCCCGCGTGAGCTCGGCTCGCTGCTGCGCGCCTTCGACATCAGGCCCGGCAACGTCCGCCTCGCCGACGGCACCCAGCGCAAGGGCTACACGCGCAACAAGTTCCTCGACGCGTGGCGGCGCTACTGCCCGACCGTCCACCCGGTCGGCACAGGCCCCGCGCGCAGCGAAGGCTGAGACCCCCAGCCCCCGGTTGCCGTCCTTGCCGTCCCTACCGTAATCCCGCAGGTCAAACGGCATGCAGGCAAGACGGCAACCGGGGCCAGGACGGCAACACGATCACGACCGAGGTTCCTGCCCGCCGGGACGCCGCCCACATCCGTCTCGTGCCGTCCCGGACGTCCCCGCCGTATCACCGCAGGTCACAGCACATGCGGCCGGGACGGCAAGACGGATGCGAACCGTCCACAGCAACCGAACCGCAGCACCCGCCGCCCGTGCGTGCCCCCAGGACGCGCCGACGCCGCCAAGACGGAACACCGACCCCCCTGCCGTACCGGCCCTGACCTGCGCTTGCAACGGCCGGGACGGCAAAGACGGACCACGCCACCACCCCAGGAGAACCCCGCTTGACCACCCTCTCCACACCCACCCACCAGGACCATCGCCCTGGCGAAGGACGGCCGATGACGAGCAAGCAGGCTGCTGAGCGGTACGCGCTCGTCGCGGCGGGCGTTGTCATCGTGGCGCTCACCGCCGGCGGATTCTGGCTGTCGTACGCGCATCTCGCCGAGGTCGCCGGACAGCACGGCCTCAAGAACTCCCCAGTCCGCCAGTGGGCCTGGCCCGCAACCCTGGACGCCTTCATCGTCGCGGGTGAACTCCTCATGCTCCGCGCGGGCCTGCGCCGCGTCGCCGACGGCTGGGCCATCGCCCTCACCGCCACCGGATCGATCGGTTCCATCGCCCTCAACGTGGCCGGGGTCAACGGCACAGGCAACGCCGGCGCCGTGCCTCTCCTCGACTACGTGGTCGCCGCGGTTCCCCCGACAGCCGCGCTGCTGGCCTTCGGCGTCCTGATGCGGCAGATCCACCAGCTCGTCGCCGACCCACCCGACGCCACCGAACGCCACAACGGTCTCCCGCAGCCAGCCGGTCTCGACGTGGCGGACGGTAAGGCCGACGTGGCTCGGGGTGCTGCCGAGGTGGCGCAGGGCGCCGCCACTGTGATGGAAACCCCGCAGTCTTCCGCCGAGCCGGAAGACCAGAAGCCCAGCGCTGTGTCCGACGAGTACCTCGCGATTGCCCGTACCGCGCCACTGGGACGCGGTGACCGTGCCTCGCGCCGCCACATCGAAGCGACGATCCGCGGCAAGGGCCTCCCGATCGGCAGGGCCGACGCGGAAAAGCTCAAGGACGTCCTGCAAGCCGAACTCGATGAGGCCACCTCTCAGCGGCAGGACGACCTCGACATGACCCCCGCCGGCGCTCCCTGAGCCCCCGCGCTCCCATCGCTCCGGCGCAACTCGCATCGCTCGTCCCCGCGCAAATCCGCGGGGACGAGCGACCGCACCGCAACGAGTCAACCCGACACCGCCGCTCCACCCGTCCTCGCCCTGACAGGTATGGGGCGAGGGCGAGCGGTCACTGACCCGCCATCAACACCCCATGGAGAAGCACCTCATGCACAACCGGCACCACGAACCCCCGTCGCATCAGCAGGAGATGACGACCACCACAGCCACCAGTGCGCCAGCAAGGTATCCCGCTGGACCGTCCAAGGACGGCCGCAACGGGGAAGTCTCCGCCCCGGGGGTGGCGGAGGACCTCGGGCGCCAGGGGGCACCCGAGGAGGAACAGATCGCCGACACCGTCGCCGCCCAGCTGCCGCGCGCCGCCGAAGCCGCCGCGCTGCACCGTGTCGCCCGACGTCGAAAGCCTGACCCGAACGGCCAGCGCAAGGAGCGTGTCGACGCCCGCTACAGCGTCGATGAGAAGACCGAGATCCTCGCCATGGCGCGGTCGCTGAACATCGCCGGCGCCCACTATGTCGGCGCTGTCGTCATGGCCCACGTCCAGGGCGACCTCGCCCTGCCCGGCCAGCGCACCCCGATCGACGACTACATCGACGAGCTGACCGCGCTGCGTGGCGAGGTCGCCAAGATCGGCCACAACATCAACCAGATCGCCAAGAAGCTGAACTCCGGTGGCCATCCACAGCCTGGGGATACCGCCCTCCTGGCCCAGGCCGAACACGCCCTGACCGCGGTCGGCGCCACAGTCCGCCACATCGCGGCAGCCGCGAACGAGGCCGTCGCCAAGAAGGCGGCCCGATGATCGCGAAGATCCGCAGCGGCAAGGAGACCGCCGGATTGATCCGGTACCTGTTCGACACGAAGAAGGCCAAGGACCACATCGACCCCCATCTGGTCGCCTCCTGGGACGGCTTCGCCCCCGACCCCGGCCGCGCCGACGACTTCGACGCCACCAGGAGGCTCCTCGTGGCCGATCTGGACCTGCACGTCAAGCAGGCCCGACGGCTGGGCCGCGCTCCCGAACAGCACGTGTGGCACTGCTCGATCCGTGCCGCCGAGACTGACCGCATCCTCAGCGACGAGGAGTGGGCCGACATCGCCCGCCGCGTCGTCGCCGCCACCGGCATTGCGCCCGACGGTGATCCGGACGGATGCCGCTGGGTCGCCGTCCGCCATGCCCCCGACCACATCCACATCGCCGCCACCAAGGTCCGGGCAGATCTACGCACCGCACGCCACTGGAACGACTACCACACCGCCGACCGCGAACTCGCCGTCATCGAGAAGGAATACGACCTCTTCCAAGTGGTCCGCGGAGACCGCACCGCTGCGAAACGGACCACCCGCGCCGAGCAGGAGAAGGCCCGCCGCGCTGGCCAGGACAAGCCCGCCCGCGAACGGCTGCGCGCCACCGTACGCACCGCCGTGGCCGCCGCCACCAGCGTGGAGGAGTTCGTCCACCTGCTCAGCCACATAGAGGGCGTGCTCGTCGAGGTCGTCCACTTCCCCTCGGGGGACGTGCGCGGCTACAAGGTCGCCAGCGAAGACACCACCACCGCCGACAACGAGCCCGTCTGGTTCTCCGGCTCCGAACTCGCCCCGGACCTCTCCTTCCCCAAGATCCAAAAGCGCCTGGAGAACATCGACCCACAGTCCGCTGACAAGCCAGGCCGGCGCGGGCCCAACCCCTGGCACCAGGCCACCGCCGCCGCCGAACGCATCCCCCGCCACCTCGACCAGACGGACGACGAAGCCTCCCAGGCCCACCTTGCCGCCTTCGGCGAGGCTCTCGACGCCCTCCCCCTCCTCGCACCCCAGCCCCTGCGGCCCCAACTCCGAGAGGCGGCGACCGCGTTCGAGCGTGCCACTCGCTCCCGCATCCGGGCCGAACACCACCACGCCCGCGCCCTGCGCGGCGCAGTACGGGCGATGGTCCGCGAGCCCGCCCCCAAGGACGGCGCCGTCCTGGCGATGTTCCTGGACGCGGCGATCCTCGTGGTCATTGCCGCTGCCCGCTGGCACCAGCTCCGCCACCACGACCAGCAGGTCGCCGCCGCCCAGCAGACACTGCTCCACCTCCAGGCCGCCTACGACCAAGCCGCAGCCGCACCCCTGGCCGCCCTCGCGCAGCGCCAGCCACCCCAGCAGGCCGTGGAGCGGCAGATCCGCCGCCTACGCCAGGCCGTGCCCGCGCATGCGGAGCAGATCATCGAAGACCCCGCTTTCGGGGCTCTCACCGCCGCCCTCGCCGAGGCAGAAGCAGCCGGGCACGACCCGGACCGGCTCCTCCAGCAGGCCGCCGACCAGCGTGCCCTGAACGACGCCCGCCGTCCCGCACGGGTCCTGGCCTGGCGCATCCAACGCCTCGTCGAAAGGTCGGCACCCAGCGCACAAGCCCGCGCAGCACAAGCCCACAGCCCAGCCTGGGCCGACAGCGCAGCACGGCGCCCCGACGCTCCAGAGCACACGGCAGCAGCAGCCCCGGTCCCGCAGCCGTCGCAGGCTCGCCGACGCTGATCACGATCTCAGCTGCGGGCGGTGACGCGCTGTGAGACGCCAGAACGGCACCGCAGCACGAAGCCGGGCTCTCCAACTGGGAGGCCCGGCTTCACCGCGTGGGAGGCCCTGGAACTGCTGGAGCGTCCAGGAGCCGGTCGAATGTGCTCTCCGACAGTACCCGGCACAGCACCGGTGCACTGGAACTGAGGGAATCGGCGAACACGGCGACAAAGTCATGCGGCACGTCGGCGCCGAACGACGCCGACAGGTTGGTCACAAGGCTGCCTCGGCCTTGTCGAGCGCCTTCTCCAGGTTGGCGTCCACAAGTCCCGGCGCGCCCGAGACGAGCACAAGGACGTTGCCGATCCGGATCGCCGTCTGTTTGACGACGCTGCGCTGCCCACCGATCGAGTAGGTGAGCAGCTGGCTCCACTGCTCGTCGCCCAGGTCGGGGGCGGGCGTCACCTGCGTGCCCACGGTGACGACGGTGTTGCCCGACACCACCTGGTACGTGGGGCAGGAGACCATCGCATCGAAGTTTCCCCCAATGCCCTTGGACAGCTTCGCCGCGGTGTCGCTGTACAACTCCTCGGCCAGCTCGGAGTTGCGGCCACCAGCGTAGGTGAAGGACGCCTTCGCCTTGCGGGGGAAGGCGAGGCTTGTGCCGGTCGCGGCGTCGCCGCCGAGTTTCTCCAGCGCCGGGCAGTTCACGGTCACGTCGTCGTGGGCCGCCGCGCGCTGCGGCATGCGGGTGTAGTTCCCGCCGAGGTCGCTCTCGTCCAAGAGCAGCTTCGCCAGTGCAGTCGAAGACAACGGAGCGGGCGTCAAGGCACTCTCGCCGTTCGGGTGCACCGGGACGGTCGGGGAGGACATCGGGCCGGAGGAGGCGGCGCTGCCTTGGGAACAGCCCGCCAGGGCCAAGACAGCGAGGGCGCTGAGGCCGCGGACGGTCGTGGCGTGAAGGCGCATAGGAAACCCCTTTGTGGCCTGTTGCGGCCTGCGAAACGGACGGTCTGACCAGGCCGGCCCTCCGGGCGCCGGCAGTACGAAGGGGCAGGGGTTTCGGGAGGTCAATGGCCGAGGTGGCGCAGGCCGTCTTCGAGAGTGGGGTGGAACCCGTCGACGGGACCGGAGTTGCGGTTGAACCAGACCGCATCCAGGCCGGGCTCCTTCGTCTCGTGGCCGGCCCGGCAGCGCAGCCATATAGAGTCGTCGCGCATGCAGAAGACGATCCAGTCCCGGTACATGCCGCACTCGGGGCATGTACGGACCTCGCCGCCGACGACGAGCGGTGGCTGCCAGCGCATCATCACCCCGGCCACGTCCTGGCGCGGCGGCACCCGCAGCTCCGGCGGCAGGAAGTCGGGCACAACCGCTTCCCCTGCGGCGGGGGCCTGCGGGGTCGGCTCGGGGAAGCTGGGCCACGGCTGAGTGGCCTGCAGCCGCAGGAGCAGCGCTTGGCCCGCCTGTTGGGCTTCACGGAACGCGCGGTCCTCGCGAGCGCGTCGGAACCAGAACAAGGCTCTCTCCTTCTCTGTCATCTGGCGGGCGCGGGGGCACGCCTCGTCTGATCTGCTACCACTCGGGAGATTGGCGACGAGCCGCTTACGAGAGCGGCTTCTCTGGGCGGGCGCTGTTAGCTGCGGCGGACCACGGTGAGCCGCCCTTCGGCGCTCGCAGGGACGGTTCGGCGGGGCACCGGAGCCGGTGAGGCGAGCGAGGCGACGAACGCCGCCACCAGCTCATGGGGGACGCTGGTGCTGAAGCTGGCACACCACAAATAGGGGGCGTTGACGATGGGTTCCGCCCATGCCTGCCAGCCCATCAGGTCGGGGCGCGGGTCGGCGTCCTGGATGAGTGGCGGCAGCATCTCCAAGGAGACGTTGCAGGAGAAGCCGGGATCCGTGGCGGTGGTGCGGGGGCGGTCCACATCGCGGATCCAGCCCCGGGCACTCAGAGCGTTGAGGACCGTCTCCGACCCCTCGGAGCCGAGGTCGGGCGCCTCGCGGGCGTCGATCGCCACGAGGAAATCGGTGATCGCCTCGTACGGGACGCCGGCCGTGAAGTACGCGTTCCACGCCGGCATCGCGGAGGTGGCATCCGGGCGGGCGCTCAGCTGCCAGGCAACCGGGAGACCGCCCAGTTCGAACGGGTAGGCCGCGAGGATCCATTCGGCGCCGCGCAGCTCATCTGGGCTGACGTACAGCAGGGTGTGACGAGAGGTAGGCCACATGCGCCAGCCGAGGCCAGCCAGGGTTTCGCCGATCCGTTCGGCGAGGGCCCCGTCGTCACCCGCCAGATGGCGCGGGGTGACCCAGTACACCGGGTCCGGCGAGTCGGGATGGGAGGGTTCGCTGGGGTGGTGCGGGTGCAGGGGCGCCTCCGTGGGATCAGGGGGAAGGTTTTTCGTCTGGGGGTTGTACGTTGGCATGGTTTGCAGCAGCACACCAGCCCTTGCGGGATCCTTCCTGTCTGCCCCTGGCGAACTTGCTTTCCCTAGGCCATTCGATCGCCGCGTCTGACAGTGAACCCAGCGGTTTCGGCCTTTGTGGCAGCGAATCTACTTGTGAGGGGTGAGCGCGCTGGGACCACGCCCCGTGCGTCTGCCGTACGGGGGAACACGCACCGAGCGCCGTCCTCAAGCGCGCGGCCTTGGGGCAGCCATTCGCAACAATCGCCGCTATGACATCGATGACGCAGACCTTCCGCCAGGCCCTGCAGACTGGGCTGGCCAGCCGGAAAACGGTAAGCATCCGCAGCACCCTGATCGAGATGCTGGAACGGGATCCTTCCAAGGCAGAGATCTCCGCAGCTAACAAGGCGGCCCGAAGGATCGCCGAGGACGGCGACGCGGTCCTCATCTCCCTGCTTCCCGACCAGGCCGGCGCCGACGCGTACGTGCCTGCGGCCCGTGGCGCCAGGGGGCGTGCGTCGAACTACCTGACCCTGGACGAGAACATCATCAAGGACTTGCCCTGCCGCATCGAGCTCGCCACGGAGAAGTGGGACGCGCTCATCGACGAAGGCATGCGGTCCACCCAACAGAAGATCGAAAGCGACCCTGTTCTGTCGGCGCTCCTGCCCGACTGGAAAGCCGAACCGCGCGCCGAGAAGCGGTCCCGCCTCATGGCGGAGGCGGCAGAAACCAGCTGACCCGCTGTTCAGCGTGCCTTTTCTGACACCGGCCTGCATAGCCGCATCGGTTCAATGGCGTCCGCCTGGATCCGGGCACCGGGCCGTCCACGACCCGGGGAAGGTCCTCCTGGACAGTCGCCCTCGCGGTCGCGCTGGGCGGGACTGCTCGCCGATGTGGGCATGCTGCGGGCGGAGCCGGGCGTGTTCGGGCCGGCCTCCGCCCCGACGGTCTCCCGCCTGATCGGCCAGCTGGCCGCCCGCCAGATAGCTAATCCCACGATGTCAGAGCATCGTTTACCGAAGGAGCGTTCTTCGCCAGGGTCGTCCGCCAGTCAAGGTGACCGCGGTGTTGAAGGTGACCGACGATAACGATGCGCGCCACGCCAAGCTCAACGGCCAACTGATTGACCCAACGCGCACCGATACGATCTGGGACGTCAGGAATGCCGTGCGGGAAAACCCACTCCGCGGCCTCCGTGTCTGCGTCCTTCTCCCATTCCGTTTCATTGCCTTGAGCCTCATCGAGCCCTTCGACGATGAGGTGTTCGGCGTCGACGTGGTCAAGCAAGATATGCGCAATCTCATGCAAAAGAGTAAATAGGATCTTGTCGAGTCTTTTGCCGCGACCAGACAAGCCAATGACTGGATATCCGTCGACCAGCATCGAGCACCCGTCAATCTTGGCACCCGGAAGCGATTCGACATATACCAGACGCACGCCAACCGCACTAAAAAGGTCAGGTAGGTTCTCGAAGTCAGCGGCCGACTTGAGTGTGCGCGAAAGGGTGCCTGCAAGCTCCCTCAGACGTTTTGCGCAGTATCTCTCCTGAGGCGGAAGCTTACGCGCTTCCCTTCTGATACACGCGACCCATGCTCGCTGCAGCGAGCTGATATCTTCGCTACGGTTGGCTCGTCTAGCAGCCGCTGCGAATCCGGGCTCGTCATCAAGGGAATCCAGCTCGAAAAGTTCCTTCACCTCGGCCTCGAGGGCCTCCAAGGTGGCGCCGGTGAGAAAGCCGCGCCTCTTCAATAGCTGGATTGGCCCCTTGTTGTTTAGGCGGGCACGCCGACGCACCTCGTCCAGCTTTACCTGGGCGTTCTCATTCTTGAACTGCTCGGCGAGTAGGTACTGGTCCTGAAGGTTGAGCCAGTACTCCGCTGTATGACCAAGGGCTGCGCCGATCTGCGCCGCCGACTCCCTGGTGATCTCCTTTTTGCCGGTGACGATCTCGGAGACGAACTGAGTCGGGCGATCCAGAACCGCAGCGAAATCAGCCTGAGACCAGTCCCTGGCCTCGAGCTCCCTCCCGAGGAGTTCGCCAACCGGCACCTGGGCGATCGGCAGCGGGTCGTGTGGAGGGGTGCTCATCGCGAGGCTTCCATCTCTGGAGTCAATAGCTCGAAGATCACGGCACTGTGGCTCTCTGTGCTCTTGAACGTCAAGTTGATAACGCGGCCGGAACTCAACTTCGCCCGCGCCTTGTTCAGGTCATGGGTGTCACCGGGATGGATACGCAGCATGCGCGAGTTCCGCAGGTCGGCGTCGAGCCGAGCTGCACGCGCGCACTGAACGAGGACGCGAAAGTCCGAGACCTCCCGGGCGCTCCACCCTTGCGGCCGGAATCCGGGGTCCGTAGCGAGGCGATACAACTCCTCATCCATGTACTCCCGGTCCACGTGTCTGTTCTCCATCACCCATCGGCTGATGACGCTCCTACCTACTTCGCGCGGATTCTACAGGCATCACCGACTTTCAGGGCCTCTCATCTCGCGCACACCTCTTCACCCATAGGGTGATGATGTTGATGCTACACTCGCATCCGAGCCCGCCGATCAGCGGAGGGCGCCACGGAAGGGGACTGTCATGACTGCGCCCAGTCACGAGCAGGAGCATGACAAGAGGGATAAAGAGTTTGAAGTAGCCATCAACGGCACCATGGTCACCCTCGACCACGACACCGTGACGTATGACGAACTTGGGCAGCTCGCGTACCCCGGTCACGACCCGCAGGCGATGTTCACCGTCACCTACAAGAACGCCATCGCACCTCATGGCGGGAACGGCACCCTGGTCGCCGGCGAGTCCGTGAAGGTGAAGAAGAAGGGGACGCGCTTCAATGTCCGACTCACGACTCGTTCGTAGTAGCGCCGACCTGGCCCGTCTGGTGCACGACGGGTACGCCGTCCGTGTCGTCAACGGGTTCCTCGTAATCGACGACATCCCGTTCGTGGACGATGCCGCCCAGGTTCAGTGGGGATCCTTCCTCTGCCCGCTGGATCTGAGCGGCGACACCGCTACGGCCCCGAGTAACCACGTTATGTGTTTCGTTGGCGGCGTACCCCGCAACAAGAATGGCGAGCCCATCGACGGGCTTGTAAACGATGGCGTTCAGAAGTGGTCCGCCAGCCCGGAGCTCACCGCGAGCTGCGGCTTCTCCCAGAAACCCGCGGGCGGCTACCCAGATTATTACGAAAAGGTCACCCACTACGCCGCGATGGTCATCGGGCCGGCCCAGGCCATCGACCCCGAGGTGACCCCGCTGACCTTCAAGCCTGTCGAGACCGACGAAGACGATGGTGTGTTCCGCTACCTCGACACATTCTCCAGCAGGGCTGGCATCACCGAGGTCAACGCGCGCCTCGCGCTGAAGAAGGTTGTGATCGTCGGTCTCGGGGGTACTGGCGCATACCTGCTCGACCTGCTCGCCAAGACCCCGATACACGCGCTTCATCTCTACGACAGCGACGTCCTCCGCACGCATAACGCCTTCCGGGCCCCCGGCGCCGCGAGCCTAGCGGACCTACAGGAGGGCATGAAGAAGGTCGAGTACTTCACGAGGATGTATTCGCGGATGCGTCGTCACATCGAGGCTCACCCGGTGAACGTCACCTCTGAAAACGTCGGCGAACTCCTCGACGCCGATTTTGTGTTTCTTGCGATGGACACGGGCCCGGACAAAAAGGCCATCATCGAGGCATTGACCGTCAACGGTATCCCATTCATCGATACTGGTGTCGGGGTCAGCAAGGACGCCGAATGCATCGACGGGCAGATTCGCATCACGACGTCTCTTCCGGGACGCGTGGAGCATATTGAGCGAGATGGGCTCATCTCGTACTTCGCCGGGGAGGGCGCCGAGTACGACACCAACTTGCAGGTAGCCGAGCTGAACTCCTTCACTGCGAACTTGGCAATCTTCCGGTATAAGAAGTACCTCGGTTTTTATGCTGACACCGAGAACGAGCTGCACACCGTGTATGCGGTCGACTCGAATGATCTCTACAACCGCTACGGCACCTCTACCAACCAAGACGAGGGCATCGGACTGGGCGCCGAGCCGATCCCGGCCATCGCTGATGCTGGGGACGGGTCGGAGGCCGCCGCGTGAAAGCTCGATCCTTGATGCCGGTGTTCATCGAGCACATCCCGGACGAACCCGAGCCGGGTAAGCTGTACATCTCGATGCAGTTCGAAACCGCAGTCCATCTGTGCGCGTGTGGATGTGGTTCGAAGGTCGTCACACCATTCGGACCGCACGACTGGACCCTGACCTTCGATGGCACCGTGTCCCTGCGACCGTCCGTTGGAAACGGACAACAGCAGTGTAGGTCGCACTACTACGTCCGCAGCGACCGTATCGACTGGTTGCCACGAATCTCAGCGGCAGCCACTCGAATCGCTAGCTCCCGCGACCGCGCCGCGCACGTCGAGGCCATCCCTCAACCTCTGGCGGGACAAGCGTCTTGGTGGCGCCGGATTTGGAACCGAATGCGACGCTCCTCCGGCACCAGCCGTAGCAAACGGGATGAATAAATCGCCCCAGCGAACTGGGATAACGTCTGAAGAATCGATGCCAAGCACGTCGTTGCTACGACCAGGAGCTTTCAGCACCAGATGGTCTTGCATAACAGCACACCGTCTCTCCGGGTGTGCCCTGGCCACCCGCACCTCCGAAAGCAACACTCCTCCACGGCATCGCCCGCCATCAGCGCCTTTCCTGGACCGCGCGGCTGGCGGGTCGCACCGAGCGCAAACAGAACGGCGCCGAGTCACGTGGGTGACTCGGCGCCGCGCCTGATCTCAGACGTCGATGCGGGCGACCTTACGGCCGACCTTGAGGTACAGCTCGGCACCTTCGAGTGCCCCAACCTCGCTCACGACCTCACCGAGCGTCTGCTGCACGGACGCCTCGGTGAGCGGCGTAGGTGCCTGCTCTCCGTCCGCCTCAAGGATCAGACGGAGGCCCTTCTGCTGAGCCACGCGGCGCACCGCGGAGATGCTGGGAGCGAAGTCCAGCGTGCGGCTGATCAGCGCCCCGAGGGTGTCCTCGGCGTGGTCCTTCAGGGAGATGACGGGGAGGTTCTGGGTGTCCGCGAAAGAGCGCTTGGAGAAGCGCGCCGTGAACTCCGCGCGAGCGGCGGCAGCAGCGTCCAAGCCGTGGAGGGCGGCCACCACCTCGCCGGCGAGGATGCGCTTGATCGCCATCGGGTGCGCGGTCCCCTCCTCCAGGCGCTTGGTGACCATGCGGATCTCGTCGTCCGTCCACTCGGTGAGCAACTGGAGGTACGGCTCGGTCAGGTGGTCGGGGATGGACATCAGCCGGCCGTAGACGTCATCAGGCGACGCCGTCAGGCCCACGTAGTTGCCCTTGCTCTTGCTCATCTTGGTGCCCGTGCCGTCGGTGCCTTCGATGAGCGGGGTGGTGATGACGACCTCGGGGTCCTGCTCTGAGATCTCCATGACCTTGCGGCACATCTGGAGGTTCAACAGCTGGTCCACACCGCCGAGTTCGACATCGGCGTCGATGGCCACGGAGTCCCAGGCCATGACGACGGAGTAGACGAACTCGGCGACGGACAGCCCATGGCCGTCGGCCAGCCGGGTGCGGAAGTCCTCGCGCTGGAGGGACATGGAGACCGGCACCCGGGCAAGAACGCCGACGAGCTCCGGCAGGGTGACCTTGTTCAGCCACTCGCCGTTGAAGCGCAGGTCGGCACGCTCGAAGTCGATGAACGGCGTGACCTGCTGCTGGTAGCCGCTCAGGTTGCGGGCGATGTCCTCGTCGGTGAGGGGCGGTCGATCCGAGGACCGTCCCGACGGGTCACCGATCTTGGCTGTCACGTCACCGATGATGAAGACGACGTGGTGGCCCATCCGCTGGAACCGGCTGGCGATGATGATCGGTACCGCGTGGCCCAGGTGGACGTCGGGCGAGGTCGGGTCGATGCCGTACTTGACAACGAACGGGCGTCCGGCGGCCTGCGCGGCTTCGATCTTCTCGGCGAGTACCGCGGCCGAGGGGATCAGGTGGTTCGCGCGTCCCTCGACCAGGGTGGCCTGCTCCTCGGGGGAGAGGTCGGAGAGGTCCAGGGAGCGCCGTGCCGTTGTCTCGCTGAGCAGCTGCGCGGCCGTATAGTCCGCGCCCAGGTCCGCTCCATCGAGGATGTGCATGACACGGGTGACAGACTCGCTCAAACGGCTCATGGCGCTTATACGCTCCTGGGTCGGACAACTGGCCTGACCAGTAGGGATTGGAAGCGGCGATTTTATCATCGTCGCCCCCGTCGCATCACCGAAATGATCACGGTTCAGCCCGCTCTCCCTGGGTCGTCGAGAGCTGTACCAGCGGCCGGCCCACGATCGCACTGGAGAGGGAGCGGAGCCACGGGGCTATTGGGTCTCGGGCTCGGAGCGTGGCGATGAGCATCCCCGGAAGGAAGATCATGGCGGGGACGTGCTTCTTTCGCTGCAGGGCGGATTCCACTCTGTGCCCGGAAGCGAGTACGCGGAAATGCTGGGAGATCCTCTTGAGCTGGCGAGTGGTCGCCCAGGTGGGCAACGTCGCTTCCTAAGCGGCCTTTTGCAGCTCGGCGTTGATCTTCTCCTCGGGGTCGAGGCGGTGGATGTGGATGTCGTGTGTGACGCGGCTG
>NZ_JBSFXK010000038.1:0-73749 GCF_053595355.1 Streptomyces sp. NPDC002513
GGCCGACAGCGTCGGCCGGCGGTCCGTCGGCCATGACCCGGCCTGCTGGCAGGCGATCGCCAGGAGCTCCGCCCGGCGATCGCCAGGAGCTCCGCCCGGCGATCGCCAGGAGCTCCGCCCGGCGATCGCCAGGCCTGTCAGTACGCGCTGTTGACGTTGTCGATCGAGCCGTACCGGTGGGCGGCGTAGTTGCACGCGGCCGTGATGTTCGCCACCGGGTCGTAGGGGTCGAGCGACGTGCCGGGCACGTGGTACGCGGCGAAGGTGGGGTCGATGACCTGGAGCAGACCCTTGGACGGGATGCCCTTACGGGCGTTGGAGTCCCACAGGTTGATGGCCTTCGGGTTGCCGGACGACTCGCGCATCACATTGCGGTAGATGCCGTTGTACGTGCCGGGGATGCCGTGCTGGGCCATGACATCCAGCGACTGGCGGATCCAGCTGTCGAGGTTGGCGCCTCGGGTCGTCACGCTCTTGGCGGTGACGGCGGCGGCCGTCGCCGGCTTGGCGGGTGCGGCGGAAGCGCTGGTCGCTCCCAGGACGGGCAGGGCGAGAACGGCGGCACCCGTCCCCGCGATGGCGAGGGCACGGGTGAGACGGGCGGCCTTGGAGGCGCGGTCCTGACGGCGTGCGGGCAGTGCGAAAGCGGACATGTCGCATTCCTCTCCGGCGCCTGCGAGGTGAGCTGTCGGGTTCGGGCGGGGAGGTGCCCGGCCGCGTCCTCGATGCCGAGGCCGCGGCTTCACCCCTAGCCGTTCCGGTGCGGTGTCCGGATCGGCGGTCTACCTGGGTCCCCCGCTCCTGCCGTCGTGGGTGGATGGGCTCCCGAGCGGCGGCAGGATTCGGCGTTCCGCTCGGATCGAGGGGAACGTATGCGAGAGCACATGTCGGGAACAAGACTGCAAGTCACAGTCCTTCCGAATTGACCTTGAAATGGGGGAATAAGGTGGGTGATCCAGTTTGTTGAGGGCGATTCAAGTTGCTTTTAGCAAAGGGTGAGTTGGCGACACGCCGGTGATGCCCCATCTGTCGCGCACGTGAGCTATTTCACTTCCGTCTGCGTGATTGTCATCTGTGCTTCATTTCACAAGGGGACTTTGTGGGCAAAACGGTCACGCGTTGCGGGGTCCGGTTCGAGCCTGCCGGGCGGGCGGGTGTCGGCCGTCCGGCTCGGACTCCGTTGCCCGTAAGGGGGGTTCTCGAAAGCGGTCGCGAGGTGGGGGTGAGCCTTCGGCTGGTGCGCGGCGGGCGCGGGCGGGTGCTCGCGGGGGGTCGCCCGGCGGCCGAAAAAGTGACTCTCGGTGGCCGAGGTGATGATGTCCGGGTGGGTGACGAGGGGGCGTCCGAGGCTTGCGGGGCAGGGGTCAAGGGGCTGGTTTCGCCTGCAAGGGTTATTTGTCGGTTATGTCGAGGAATACATGTTCGTATCAGATGATCAAGAACATGTCGTTCGTGATCCGATACCGCCCGGCCTGGAACAGTGGGCGCTCGTGGTGATCGAAACGTGACCGGATACGCTGACTTGAGTGATGGCGGCGACAGATCGACAAACGCGATAAGCCACGTCGACGGGCGACGTCATCGACCAAGTGACCGTCCTTGAGACCGACCGTGTGAGCGTCAGCAGACGTCAGCAGACAGGAGACCCCACGTGACCGTCGTCGGGCCGTTCGGGCTGAGCGTGCGGGACCAGGCTCTGGAGGCCGATGTCCAGGCCGGATTGGCGGCTGTCGAGGAGGGGTTGCTCGAGGCCACCAAGAGTGAGGTGCCTTTCATCACGGAGGCCGCGCAGCACTTGGTGCGCGCGGGCGGGAAGCGGTTCCGGCCGCTGCTCGTCATGCTCGCGGCGCAGTTCGGCGACCCGTACGCGCCCGGGGTCGTGCCCTCGGCCGTGGTCGTGGAGCTGACCCACCTCGCCACGCTGTACCACGACGACGTGATGGACGAGGCCGAGGTGCGGCGCGGGGTGGACAGCGCGAACACCCGCTGGGGCAACTCGGTCGCGGTCCTCACGGGTGACTTCCTGTTCGCGCGGGCGTCGCACATCCTGGCCGATCTCGGTCCGGAGGCGGTCCGCATCCAGGCGGAGGCGTTCGAGCGCCTGGTCACGGGGCAGATCCTGGAGACGGCGGGTCCGCGGGACGGCCGGGACCCGGTGGACCACTACCTCGACGTCCTCGGCGGCAAGACTGGCTCGCTGGTGGCGGTGGCGTGCCGCTTCGGGGCGATGATGTCGGGCGCCGACGAGACGGTCGTGGACGTGCTCACGCAGTACGGCGAGCGGCTGGGCGTGGCGTTCCAGCTCGCCGACGACGTCCTGGACATCGCGTCGGACTCGCGCGAGTCCGGGAAGACGCCCGGGACGGACCTGCGTGAGGGCATCCCCACCCTTCCGGTGCTGCGGCTGCGCGAGCAGATGGAGCGCGTGGGGCTGCCCGAGGACATCGCCCTGTGCGAGCTCCTGGACTCCGACCTCACGGATGACGCGCGGCACGCCGAAGCCCTCGCCCGGCTGCGCGTCCACCCGGCCCTGGAGCAGGCGCGCCGCGACACGGTCCGCTACGTGGAGGACGCCCGCTCGGGTCTGGCCCCGCTGCCGGAGTGCGGCGCGAAGGCGGCCCTGATGGAGCTGTGCGACGCGGTGGTGCACCGGGCGGGCTGAGGCCGCTCACGGGCCACCCTCGCGGGGTGGCCCGTACGCCCCTCTGCGTGACTGGCCATGTCCCCCGGGTGACGGTTTTGGGGGGTGGAGTGGTCAGGGCCGCTCGGCTGGATCGAGTCCGGACTGAGATCGGCTCCGTACTCATACCCGAAAGCTGACGCCGGGAGCGTCAGCCGGGAAACGGGGACTACGCCCTCGTGCAGCACCGGGCGGCGAGATTCCGGCAGCTCCGACCAGCGAGATTCCGGCAGCACCGGGCGGCGAGTCGGCCCCGGGGCGGCGCCTTCTCCGTAGAACCCCTACGGGTCGGGGCGGGCGCCGCTCCCGCGATGTCATACCCCAGGATTACGTGGAGTTGGGCCCGCGGTCTGACGCTTCTGCCGGGCCGATTTGGTCAGATGGGGGACACCACCTCAAAGGAGTTCGGGTGAGAATGGCGGCACAGGGGTGGGCCAGGGCACGGACGGTAGGCCGCCGCCGACGACGGAGGTAAGGCACACATGGCACCGTACGAATCCGACGGCAGCACACCCGCCGGCGAGGCCGAGGACGTACGCGACGGGCGGCGCACCGCCGCCCGGTACGTCGTCCCGGTCGCGGTGGTGGGGGTGGCGGCCGCGACCATCGGGCTCGTCCCGGCATTCGCCGGATCCGGCGACCCCAACCTGCCGAAGATCAGCGCTCAGCAGCTCATCGAGAAGATCGCCAAGTCGGACGTCCAGCAGGTGTCCGGCACGGTGAAGATCAGCACGGACCTGGGCCTGCCCAACCTGGGCGGTCTGCAGAACAGCCTCGCCTCGGGCGCGCTCTCGCAGGGCGCGGGCGGCAAGGACGGCTCGGCCGCGGACCCGAGCGCCAAGCTGCTGGAGCTTGCCTCGGGCACGCACACCCTTCGGGTCGCCGCCGACGGCGAGGACAAGCAGAAGGTCTCCCTCATCGAGAAGGCCGCCGAGTACAGCGTCATCCGCAACGGCGACCAGGTGTGGGCCTACGACAGCGCGTCCAACGAGGCGTACCACGCGACCGGCGCGGGCGACCACAAGGGCGCGAAGGCGGCGCCCGAGAACATGCCGGCCACGCCGAAGGACCTGGCCGAGGAGGCCCTCAAGGCCGCCGACAAGACGACATCGGTCACGGTCGACGGCACCGCGCAGGTCGCGGGCCGGGACGCGTACAAGCTGCTCATCAGGCCCAAGCAGTCGGGTACGACGGTCGGTGCCATCAGCATCGCGGTCGACGCGAAGACCGGGCTGCCGCTGAAGTTCACCCTGACCCCGGCGTCGGGCGGCGCGGCCGTCGTCGACGCCGGCTTCACCGAGGTGTCGTTCACCAGGCCGGCCGCGTCGACGTTCACCTTCACACCGCCCAAGGGCACGAAGGTCACCCAGGGCGACGACCTGAAGGACAAGGGCACGGCGCGGCCCCACGGCACGGAGAAGCCGGCGCGCGGTACGGACAAGGCGGCGCCCGGCAGCGAGCGCAAGACCATCGGCGAGGGCTGGAACTCGATCGTCGTCCTCGACACCGGCAGCAAGGGCGGCCTGCCCTCGGACACCTCGTCCAAGGACACCTCGCCCAAGGGCGGCGCGTTCTCCGGCTTCCTGGGCTCCCTCGGCGACCAGGTGAAGGGTAAGTTCGGCTCGGGCACGGTCTTCTCGACCCGCCTGGTCAACGCCCTGATCACGGACGACGGCAAGGTGTACGCGGGCGCGGTCACCAAGGACGCGCTCGTGAAGGCGGCCGACGCGGGGAAGTAGCCCCTCGCACGGCACGGACGGCTGGAGCAGGAGAGTCCATGGAGGAACTGTCCGCCGCGGAAGGGGAGTCGCAGGACTCCAGGGCGGCGGTGAGCGAGCCGGAAGCCCAAGAGGCCCCCGAAGCCCGGGAGGCCCCGGGGCCTTCGGAGGCCCCGGAGGGTCCGGAGGCCCCGGTCATCGCCACCCGTGCCCTCACCAAGCGCTACCGCGGCGGGCAGCTCGCCGTGGACGGACTCGATCTGACCGTCCCGGCGGGCAGCGTCTTCGGCTTCCTCGGGCCGAACGGCTCGGGCAAGACCACCACCATCCGCATGCTGATGGGGCTGATCGAGCCCACGTCGGGCACGGCGCGCGTGCTGGGGCGGCCCATGCCCCGCGCCTCGCGCGCCGTGCTCCCGCACGTCGGCGCCCTCATCGAGGGCCCGGCGCTCTACGGATTCCTCTCCGGCCGTGACAACCTCCTGCGCTACGACTCCGCCGACCCCACCGCCGACCCGCGCACCCGGCGGGCACGGGTCGAGGCCGCGCTGGACCGGGTGGGTCTGACGGCGGCGGCCGGCAAGAAGGCGAAGGCGTACAGCCTGGGGATGAAGCAGCGCCTGGGCCTTGCGGCCGCCCTGCTCCAGCCCCGCCGGCTGCTCGTCCTGGACGAGCCGACCAACGGCCTCGACCCGCAGGGCATGCGCGAGATCCGCTCGCTCGTCAGGGAACTGGCCTCCGACGGCACGACCGTCTTCCTCTCCTCCCACCTGCTCGACGAGATCGAACAGGTCTGTACGCACGCCGCCGTGATGGCGCGCGGCCGGCTGATCGCGCAGGGCGCGGTGGCGGACCTGGCGACCGGCGCGCGCGGACGTCTCGTCGTGACCACTCCGGACGTGACGCAGGCGGCCCGCGTCCTGAGGGAACAGGGTGTCGCCGACGTGGTCGTGGGGGAAGGCCGGGTGACGGGGGATCCCCCGCAGGGAGAACCGGCGGACGTGAACGCCGCGTTGGTCACCGCCCAAGTCCGCGTCCGCGGTTTCGGCGTCGAACGAGCCTCCCTGGAGGACGCGTTCATGGCCCTGACGGGGGAGGGATTCGATGTCGCGGGCTGAGTGGGCGGGGCCCGACCGGGCTCCGGCCACGCGGAGACAGAACCCGTTGCGTTCCCTCGGGCTGCTGCGCAGTGAACTGGTGACCACCTTGCGGCGCTGGCGTACGCTCGCGTTGCTGGCCGTGCTGGCAGCCGTGCCGATCCTGGTCGGGATCGCCGTGAAGGTGGAGACCGGCGACGGTTCCGGCGCCGGCGGACGGGGCGGCGACGGCGGCCCCGCGTTCATCGCGCAGATCACCAACAACGGCCTGTTCCTGGTCTTCACCGCGCTCGCCGTGACGCTCCCGTTCTTCCTGCCGATGGCGGTCGGTGTCATCGCGGGCGACGCGATCGCGGGCGAGGCCAACTCCGGCACACTGCGCTACCTCCTGGTCGCCCCCGCGGGCCGCACCCGCCTTCTCCTCGTCAAGTACGCGACCACGATGGTCTTCTGTCTGCTCGCCACCCTCGTCGTCGCGCTCTCGGCGCTCGCGATGGGTGCCCTGCTCTTCCCGCTGGGCGATCTGACGACGATCTCGGGCACCCGCATCGGCTTCGCCGACGGCCTGGTCCGCGCCTTGCTCATCGCGCTCACCGTCGCCGCGTCGCTGATCGGCCTGGCGGCCCTGGGACTGTTCGTCTCCACTCTCACCAACAGCGGGATCGCCGCCATGGCGACCACGGTCGGCCTGGTGATCACCGTGCAGATCCTCGACCAGATCCCTCAACTGCACGCGCTCCAGCCGTACCTCTTCCCGCACTACTGGATGTCCTTCGCGGACCTCATGCGCGACCCGGTCTACTGGGACGACATGGTCCGCAACCTAGGCCTCCAGGCCCTGTACGCGGCGGTCTTCGGCTCGGCGGCCTGGGCGCGGTTCACGACGAAGGACATCACTGCCTGACCCAGGCGCCGAACAGGAGCGACGTCGCCCGAATAAGCAGCAAGAGGCGAACCGGATTCGGGACGGGTGGGGCTCAGGGCGGGTCGGATACCTGGGACAGGCCTGTGACGCTGCGGTGACGCCAGGAGCGTACGGCGGCCGGAGACTGTATGGACGCGGCTCCGGCACCGTGGCCGGGCTGAGGCGAGGAGGGGAAGGATGGCGCGTACGGCGCCTGCGGCACGTACGGCGGACACCGCGGGACGTAGGCGATGCTGCGCCCCGCCCCGCCCGCGTACGCTTGCCTGCCGTGTGCTCGTCGTCGTGGGCACTCCCACCGCCGCCCTTTCCTCGACCGACCGACCCGAGTGAGGGAACGATGTCTCGACTCAGCCGCGAACACGAGCGGGGGCACTCCGCCGCCGTGGCCGCGCCCACGGACGGGACGGAGTCCGGGATGACGCCGATCGAGGTTCATGTGCCGGTGGGTGCGCGGGACGGGGGTGCCGACGCCGATGGCGGGACCGGGGCGACCGTCGGCGGGACGCCGGTGGTCGCGGCACCGGGGGAGTCGGTCCAGCAGGCCGTCCTGAACCACCTCCACCGTCTCGCCATGACCACGGGCCACCCTGTCTTCGCGGCCGTCCGTGACGAGCGGATCGGGTATGTGGTGCCGGTCCGGGTGCTGGTCGACGGGTCGAGCGAGTTCACGGGGGAACCGATGCGGGTGGACACACCCGGGACACCCGCTCACCAGGCCGACGTGGCCGTCGCGGTGGGCGCCCCCGGCTCCTTCCCCGAGGACGCCCCCGTTTCCTGCGCGGTGGACGCCCCCGCACGCCCCGGAGGTGCCGTCAGCACCTGCATGGTGCGGTCGGTGCCCGAGCAGGTGCCGTTGATCAGGGCGACGTCAGGGCCGGCCCAGGTGTGGCCGGGGGCCGAGGGCGTACCTCCGGGCACGGTCCAGACCCCGACAGGAGTCTTCGGTCCTCCGACAGGAGTGTTCGGGCCCCCGACAGGAGCCTTCGCACCTCCGACGGCAGCATTCACTTCCCCTTCCCCGGCAGGAGCCTTCGGCCCCGCTCCGGTGACGGCAGGGGCCGCCGGGACCGCACGCGTATGGCCGGCCCCGGCGACCGGGCCGGACGAGCCGCAGTCACCGGGGCCCCGCTTCGGGCCCGTTCCCGGTGCGTACTCCGCGCCCGAGCGGCAGTCCGCCCCGGCCCCGCGCCCCGTCGCCGTCGTCGAGGAGGAGTCCAAGGAGCCGCCGGTACGCGAGTTCGACTCCGTCGCCGAGGCCGTGCTCGCGCCGGACCCGGACCTGGGCGGGCCCCTCGCCGAGCCCCTGGCCCGCATCAACGAGGCCGTGAAGCAAGGCCGGATCGCGGAGGCCGCCGAGACGGCCGAGCGGACCTTCGCCGAGGTCTCCCGAACCCTCGGCGCCGACCACCCCGATGTGCTGCGCCTGCGCGAACTCACCGCCTACGTCGCCTACCTCGCCGACGACCCGCTGCGCTCGTTCCGCCTCTCGCTCGACCTCGCCCGGCTCCGCCACCGGCTGCGCGACCCGCGGGGCGCGTACGGCCATGTGCAGAGCGCGGCAGCCGCCTGGCGTGCCGTCCGTGATCCGCTCCAGGGCCTGGAGCTCGGCCGCGATCTCATCGGGGTGTGGAGCGAACTCGCCGCCGGCCCGGGCCCCGCCGCGAACGACCTCGAGCAACTGGAGCGCGCCCGTACCCGAATGGGCCGTCTGGCCGGGCGCGCCCGCGCCGCCACCGGCGGAGAGCTGCCCGGCGCCCGGTGACCTGGGGGACCGTGGCCCCTCGAGGAGATCCCGCCACGGGAGCTGCCCGGCTACCGGGACTCGGCCGTTTCCGGGACCCACCCGTCCAGGACCTGTCCGTTTCCGGGACTCGCTTGTCTCCGGGACCTGCCCGTCTCCAGGACCCTCCCCGAGCTGGACGGAACCCCCCTCCGGCAGGAGCCCGCCGCCCCCGACTATGGCGTGGCGTCCACCGGATCGGGACCTGCCGCCACCTCGTCCGGTTTGCGCGGCGCGCTCACGGTACCGGTGACCGTGAGGGCGGAGCCCGGCCCGGCGGACCGGCTCCGGAGCGCGCGCGCCGCCGCGTGGGCCGTGCGCAGCGCGTCCACGGTCAGCAGGGCCAGCGCGAGCCAGACCAGCGCGAAGCCCGCCCACCGCTCGGGCGGCATCGCCTCATGGAAGTAGAAGATGCCCAGCAGGAACTGGAAGACCGGCGCCAGGTACTGCAGCAGACCGAGCGTGGACAGCGGCACCCGGATCGCGGCGGCACCGAAGCAGACGAGGGGAAGTGCGGTGACCACCCCGGTGGCGGCGAGCAGCGTCGCGTGACCGGCGCCGTGGGAGGTGAACGTCGCCCGGCCCTGCGCCGACAGCCACAGCACATAGGCCAGCGCGGGCACGAACTGCACGGCGGTCTCCGCGGCCAGCGACTCCATGCCGCCCAGGCCGATCTTCTTCTTCACCAGTCCGTATGTGGCGAAGGAGAAGGCGAGACACAGGGAGATCCACGGCGGGCTGCCGTACCCGATCGTCAGGACGAGCACCGCGGCGAAGCCCACCGCGACCGCCGCCCACTGGACGGGCCGCAGCCGTTCCTTCAGGAGCAGCACGCCCATCGCGATGGTGACGAGCGGGTTGATGAAGTAGCCGAGCGAGGACTCCACCACATGGCCGCTGTTCACGGCCCATATGTACACGCCCCAGTTGACGGTGATAACCGCCGCCGCGATCGTGACCAGCCCCAGCTTGCGGGGCTGCCGCAGCAGCTCGCCCGCCCAGGCCCAGCGGCGCATCACCAGCAGCGCCAGGCCGACCAGGAGCAGCGACCACACCATCCGGTGGGCGAGGATCTCGATCGCCCCCGCGGGTTTCAGCAGCGGCCAGAAGAGGGGGACGAGCCCCCACATCCCGTACGCCGCGAAGCCGTTCAGCAGCCCTGTCCGCCGTTCACCCTTCGACTTCTCGGCCACGGGCCCTCCTCACTCGCTCGACCGCTCCCGTGCGGCATCCAAGAAGGTAGCGCGAGCACCCCCGCCTGTCATACCCGTATCGCCATACGGTCATGACAGGCGGGGGTCGTGGTGATCGAGGACCCGCGAGAACCCGGCGGGTAAGTCTCAGTCCTTGAGTGCGGCCGTGATCGACTCGGCGACCGGCATGGTCGGGCGGCCGGTCAGGCGGGAGAGGTCGCCGGTGGTGACGGCCAGCTCGCCCTTCTCGATGGAGACGTCCACGCCGGCCAGGATCGCGGCGAGGGGCCCGGGCAGTCCGGCGCCGGCCAGGATGCCGGTGTAGACGTCCAGCGGGACGGCGTTGTACGCGATCTCCCGGCCGGTCTGCCTGCCCAGCTCGGCGGCGTACTCGGCGAAGCTCCACGCGGTGTCGCCGCTCAGCTCGTAGGTGGCGTTCTCGTGGCCCTCGCCGGTCAGCACCGCGACGGCGGCGGCCGCGTAGTCGGCCCGGGAGGCGGACGCGACCCGGCCCTCACCGGCGGCCTGGACGACCGCGCCGTGCTCCAGGACGGGGGCGAGGTTCTCGGTGTAGTTCTCGTGGTACCAGCCGTTGCGGAGCAGCACATACGGCACGCCCGACGCCAGGATCAGCTGCTCGGTGGCCCGGTGGTCGTCGGCCAGGGCGGCCGTCAGGCTGCCGGGGGCGCTGGTGTAGGCGAACAGTGCGACTCCGGCCGCCCTGGCGGCGTCGAGGACGACCTTGTGCTGGCCGACCCGGCCCTTGGCGAACTCGTTGCCGGAGATCAGCAGCACTCTGTCGCCGGCAGCGAAGAGGCCGTCGAAGGTCTCGGGAGCGTTGTAGTCGGCGACCGCGATCCGCACACCGTGGTGTGCGAAGTCGGCGGCCTTCTCCGGACTGCGGACGACGGCGGTGATCCGGTCGGCCGGAACCTTCTCCAGTAGCTGCTCCACCACGTGGCGGCCGAGGTGTCCGGTGGCTCCGGTGACGACGATGCTCATGACGGGAACTCCTTGTGGGGTGGGTCTGGCACTCACCCTAGGAGGGGCACTAACCGTTGGAAAGTACCCACTTTGAAGTAAGGTACTGGCATGACGGTAAGTGCTGCGCGTCCCTCCGGCGCCCCGGCAGTGCGCGCAAGGGACGCCGACGCGGCGCTGTGCCCCTACCGGCTCGTGCTGGAACATGTCACCAGCCGCTGGGGCGTTCTCGTCCTGATCGAGCTGCTCGACCGCCCGTACCGCTTCAGCGAGCTGCGCCGGGCGATCGGACGGGTCGGCCGCGTCAGCGAGAAGATGCTCACTCAGACCCTCCAGACCCTGGAGCGTGACGGCCTCGTCCACCGCGACGCCAAGCCGGTGATTCCGCCCAGGGTCGACTACTCCCTGACCGACCTGGGCTGTGAGGCGGCCGAGCAGGTGCGTGCGCTGGCGCTCTGGACGCAGCAGCGTATGCCCGACGTCGAGCGCGCCCGCCGGGCATACGACGAGGCCCGCACGCAGAGCGCCCAGGCCTCGTCGAACCGCGCGTGAGCCGAGCGGGGCCCGCGGGTCGGCCGCAGCCCGGCCCGGAGGCCGGGCGCGGGCGACCCGTGGGTGAGCCGCTCGTTCTCCCCTAGCCGACCACCGTCCAGGTGTCCCCGCCCGTCAGGAGCGCGGCCAGGTCGCCCTTGCCGTTCTGCTCGACGGCGGTGTCGAGCTGGTCGGCCATCTGCGTGTCGTAGACGGGCCGCTCCACCGAGCGGAAGACGCCGATCGGGGTGTTGTGCAGGGTCTCCGGATCTGCCAGCCGGGACAGCGCGAACGCCGCCGTGGGGGAGGCGGCATGGGCGTCGTGGACCAGGACCTCCGCCTCGTTCTCCGGAGTGACCGGGACGATCTTCAGATCACCGGTGCGCATGTCCCGGACGACACCGCGCGAACCCTCCGGCCCGAACCGGATCGGCTGCCCGTGCTCCAGCCGGATCACCGCTTGCTCCGCGGTCTGCTTGTCCTTGAGGGCGTCGAAGGCGCCGTCGTTGAAGATGTTGCAGTTCTGGTAGATCTCCACCAGCGCGGTGCCCGGGTGGGCGGCGGCCTGGCGCAGCACCTCGGTCAGGTGCTTGCGGTCGGAGTCCACCGTACGGGCCACGAAGGACGCCTCGGCGCCGATCGCCAGCGACACCGGGTTGAAGGGCGCGTCCAGGGAGCCCATCGGTGTCGACTTGGTGATCTTGCCGACCTCGGAGGTGGGCGAGTACTGGCCCTTGGTCAGCCCGTAGATCCGGTTGTTGAACAGCAGGATCTTCAGATTGACGTTGCGGCGCAGGGCGTGGATGAGGTGGTTGCCGCCGATGGACAGCGCGTCGCCGTCACCGGTGACCACCCACACCGACAGATCGCGACGCGAGGAGGCGAGTCCGGTCGCGATCGCGGGGGCACGGCCGTGGATGGAGTGCATGCCGTACGTGTTCATGTAGTACGGGAAGCGCGACGAGCAGCCGATGCCCGAGACGAAGACGATGTTCTCCCTGGCCAGGCCCAGTTCCGGCATGAAGCCCTGGACCGCGGCGAGAATCGCGTAGTCGCCGCAGCCGGGGCACCAGCGCACTTCCTGATCGGACTTGAAGTCCTTCATGGACTGCCTGGCCATGGCCTTCGGGACGAGGGAAAGCGCCTCGATCGTGTCCGTGCCTTCCGTGGTCGTCTCAGCCATCGATGGCCTCCTTGAGAGCCGCGGCGAGCTGCTCGGCCTTGAACGGCATACCGTTCACCTGGTTGTACGAATGGGCGTCCACCAGGTACTTCGCCCGGATGAGCGTGGCGAGCTGACCGAGGTTCATCTCGGGGATCACCACCTTGTCATAGTGCTTCAGAACCGGGCCGAGATTCCGCGGGAACGGGTTGAGGTGGCGCAGATGGGCCTGTGCGATCGACTCGCCCGCCGCGCGCAGCCGCCGTACCGCGGCGGTGATCGGCCCATAGGTCGACCCCCAGCCGAGGACGAGGGTCCGCGCCTGGTGCGGGTCGTCCACCTCCACGTCGGGTACCACGATGCCGTCGACCTTCGCCTGGCGTGTGCGCACCATGAAGTCGTGGTTGGCCGGGTCGTAGGAGATGTTGCCCGTGCCGTCCTGCTTCTCGATGCCGCCGATGCGGTGTTCCAGGCCCGGCGTGCCCGGGATGGCCCAGGGGCGGGCGAGGGTCTGAGGGTCGCGCTGGTAGGGCCAGAACACCTCGGTGCCGTCGTCCAGCGTGTGGTTCGGCCCCTGGGCGAACTGCACCCGGAGGTCCGGCAGCTCGTCCAGCTCGGGGATGCGCCAGGGCTCGGAGCCGTTCGCCAGATAGCCGTCGGACAGGAGGAACACGGGCGTGCGGTAGGTGAGCGCGATCCGGGCCGCCTCCAGGACCGCGTCGAAGCAGTCGGCCGGGGTGCACGGGGCGATCACCGGAACCGGTGCCTCGCCGTTGCGCCCGAACATCGCCTGGAGCAGGTCGGCCTGCTCGGTCTTGGTCGGCAGGCCGGTGGACGGCCCGCCGCGCTGGATGTCGACGACCAGCAGCGGCAGCTCGAGGGAGACCGCGAGCCCGATGGTCTCGCTCTTGAGGGCCACACCGGGGCCCGAGGTCGTGGTCACCGCGAGCGAACCGCCGAACGCCGCTCCCAGCGCGGCGCCGATCCCGGCGATCTCGTCCTCGGCCTGGAAGGTCCGCACGCCGAAGTTCTTGTGCTTGGACAGCTCGTGCAGGATGTCCGAGGCCGGGGTGATCGGGTAGGAGCCCAGGAACAGCGGCAGGTCCGCCTGGCGGGAGGCGGTGACCAGGCCGTAGGACAGGGCCAGGTTCCCGGAGATGTTGCGGTACGTGCCCACCGGGAAGGCCTTGGTGGCCGGCGCGACCTCGTACGAGACCGCGAAGTCCTCCGTCGTCTCGCCGAAGTTCCAGCCGGCGCGGAAGGCGGCGATGTTGGCGGCCGCGATGTCCGGCTTCTTCGCGAACTTCGATCGGAGGAACTTCTCGGTTCCCTCGGTCGGCCGGTGGTACATCCACGACAGCAGGCCCAGCGCGAACATGTTCTTGCTGCGCTCGGCCTCCTTGCGGCTGAGGTCGAACTCCTTGAGCGCCTCGACGGTGAGCGTCGTGAGCGGCACCGGGTGGACGCTGTAGCCGTCCAGCGTGCCGTCCTCCAGCGGGCTGGCGGCGTAGCCGACCTTCTGCATCGCCCGCTTTGTGAACTCGTCCGTGTTGACGATGATCTCCGCGCCGCGCGGAAGATCGCCGACGTTGGCCTTCAGGGCGGCCGGGTTCATGGCCACCAGGACGTTCGGCGCGTCGCCGGGGGTGAGGATGTCGTGGTCGGCGAAGTGCAGCTGGAACGACGAGACGCCCGGCAGGGTGCCGGCGGGGGCACGGATCTCGGCGGGGAAGTTCGGCAGGGTGGACAGGTCGTTGCCGAAGGACGCCGTCTCCGAGGTGAAGCGGTCGCCGGTGAGCTGCATTCCGTCACCGGAGTCGCCCGCGAACCGGATGATCACTCGGTCGAGCTTGTGCACGTCCTTCGCGCTCGCCGGTTTGCGCTGTTCTCCTACGACGGCTCCGTCGGCCTGCTCCGCTGTCCTGCTGACCTGGCTGGTCACTGAACTGGACCTCCTTCGAGGCGGCTGTCTGGGTGTGGCCGTCCCGCCGGCCTTCCCGAAATCAACCCTACGTCGGTAAGGGCCGCCTTCCCTCGGTATCTCGCACGATGGACACCGCCGAGAGGCCGTCCGACGACCTGATTTGCCATGATGTATCCGCCTCCCGGCGCTGCTTTCGAAGACGCTCCCTGTTCATCCTTTGGTGCTGGTCCTTCGGGGTGCTGCTGCGAGGCTGAGCCGACGTCCGGCCCGGCCCGACAGGCTGTCGGGCCCGTGCGTGCGCATCCTCTTGACTGACACAGTGTCAGTCGATCAGGAGTTGAGGTAGGTGAGTACGGCCAGAACACGCCGGTGATCCCCGTCGCTCTGCGCCAGGCCGAGCTTCAGGAAGATGTTGCTGACGTGCTTCTCCACGGCTCCGTCGCTCACGATCAGCTGTCGGGCGATCGCAGAGTTCGTCCGCCCCTCGGCCATCAGTCCTAGGACCTCCCGCTCACGCGGAGTGAGTGCGGCGAGCACGTCCTGCTTGCGACTGCGCCCGAGCAGCTGAGCGACCACCTCCGGGTCCAGTGCGGTACCCCCCTGGGCCACCCGCACCACGGCGTCCACGAACTCGCGCACCTCCGCGACCCGGTCCTTGAGCAGATAGCCCACACCGCGACTGGAATCGGCCAGCAGTTCGGTGGCGTACCGCTCCTCGACGTACTGCGACAGCACCAGCACACCGAGCCCGCGGTGCGCCTTGCGCAGCTGGACCGCGGCCCGGACCCCCTCGTCCGTGTGCGTCGGCGGCATCCGGACATCGGCCACGACCACATCGGGCAGCTCGCCCTGGTCCGCCAACTCGGTAATGGTCTTGATCAGAGCATCCCCGTCGCCGACACCGGCGACGACCTCATGCCCGCGATCGGTCAGCAGCCGGGTCAGGCCCTCCCTGAGCAGCACTGAATCCTCGGCGATGACCACCCGCACCCTGTCCTCCACGATCCTCGGCCCCCCGTGCCCTTCGTCTTCGGCCGTGCGTCTGCGCGTCCGGCGGTGCCCTGGACGGTCGACGCCCAGCCGCTCTTCGGCACCTCAGTATCGCGCGATCCACACTTCCACATCGGGCCTGTGGATAAGACTTCCGCAGCCGTGTTGGGGGGCGTTTCCGTGGCCCTATAGGGGGGCCGGTGGAGTGAGGCGGGGGCGGTAGGTCATGGGGCGGTGGATGGGGATGCGGTGGGGCGGCGGGTCGTGGGGCGCGGGTGGGGATGCGGCGGGCTGGCGGGTCGGCGGGTCGTGAAGGCGAGTAGGACCGTGGCGGATCGGCGGATCGGCGGATCGGCGGATCGGCGGATCGGCGGGTCGGCGGATCGGCGGGTCGGCGGGTCGGCGGGTCTGCGGGGTGGCGGGTCGTGGGTCGGTGGGTGCGCCAGGTGTCGTGGGCCGGGTGTGTTCCGGTGTTGCCCACGGAGGCGTTCAGGCGTTCAGACGTCCTGGTTGGGGTGCTCAGGCCGGTCAGGACGATCGCCATGGCAGCTCGGCCGTGATTCGGGTCGGCCCCCCGGGCGGCGAATCCACCACCAGAATGCCGTCCACCGCATCGAGCCGCCCCGCCAGCCCGGCCAGCCCCGACCCGCCGGAGGCGTCCGCGCCGCCCACCCCGTCATCCACCACCTGCAGCAGCAACCGGTCCTCCGACCGCCACACATCCACCGTCGCCCGCGACGCCCGCGCGTGCTTGCTGACGTTCTGCAGCAACTCCGACACGATGAAGTACGCGATCCCCTCGATCGCCGGCGCCGGCCGCGCCGGCAGGTCCACCTCCACCTGCACCGGCACGGTGCACCGCGAGGCCACCGCCGACAGCGCCGCATCCAGTCCCCGGTCCGTCAGCACCGCCGGATGGATCCCGCGCGCCAGGTCCCGCAGCTCCTGCAGCGCCGTCTTGACCTCCCCGTGCGCTTCCTCCACCATCCGCGCCGCGGCCCGAGGGTCCTGCACCAGCTTCTCCTTGGCCAGCCCCAGATCCATGGCCAGTGCCACCAGCCGGGCCTGCGCCCCGTCGTGCAGGTCCCGCTCGATGCGCTGCAGATCCGCCGCCGCCGCGTCGACCACCACGCCCCGGTCCGACTCCAACTCCACCACCCGGGTGGCCAGCCGCGACGGCCCGAGGAGCCCGTGCACCAGCAGCCGGTCCACGGTCGTCAGCCCCCGGACGATCCACGGTGTGGCCAGCGTGATCACCAGACCCACCAGTGCGGTCACCGTGATCTCGAACGGGTTGTCGAGGTAGACGCTGTGGGTCTCGTCGCCGTAGAGCTGAAGTCCGCCCTGACCGCCGTACATGGGGAACACCCAGAACCACAGCGGATACGTGAGCAGCGCACCTCCGCACGTCCAGGAAGTGACTCCCACGACGAACGCGAAGACCGCCCACGGGAACTGCAGCACCGTGTACAGCATGTGCCGCCACGACACCCCGCTCCTGAGCATCGCCCCGATCCAGGCCATCGGCCCCCGCCGTTTCACCACCAGGGGCTCGGGATCGGCCACCTCCAGCCGCAGCAGCCCCCGCGCCCGCGCCCGCTCCAGCGCCCCGAAGCCTCGGCATCCCGCGAGGGCCGTGGCGAGCACCGGTATCCCCAGGAACGTCGCCAGCAGGCCGGCGCCGAGCGAGAACATCGTGACGCTGTAGGTGAACATCAGAATCCCGAGGGGCAGGCTCAGCAGCAGATAGCAGAACTCACCCCAGCTGCGCCCCTCGAACGGCGCCCGCAGCACGACCGGAAGCCGGTGCGACCGCCTGCCGGCGCCCGGGAATCCCGGGTCGTCCCACTCTCCGTACCCCTGCCCGTAGTGCGTGGCCATCGGTGTTGTCCGTTCTTCTCGTCGTCCACCCCGGTGCAGTCGTCGGCCTGCTCGGCCCTCTCCGGGTTCGTACCTCCACCCTCCCGGTCCCGCGCCCGTCCGACCATGGAGCGCGTCGGCCTCTTGGGGCGGGGGTTTTCCCCACCCCGTAGGACGGGCGCACACGACCACACGGCCCTTGTATTGAAGGACGGCCAGGGAATGCGGCCCCACGTACGCAGAAGCGGCCGCACGCTCCCCCGTACGGCCGCTCCCCGCCCGCAGCCACCCGGCCCCCGTGCTCTACCGCCCGGGCGTCTTGTCCCCCCGGTCCCGCCACGGCAGTTCCGCCGTGACCGTCGTCGGGCCGCCCACCGGGGAGTCCACGACGAACAGGCCGTCGACCGCGCCCAGCCGCTCTGCCAGCCCCGCCATGCCCGTGCCGCCGTCGAGGCGGGCGCCGCCGTGCCCGTCGTCCCGGACCTGGATGAGCAGCCGCTTCTCCGCCCGCCACACATCGACGGAGGCCGACTTCGCCCCGCTGTGCTTGCTGACGTTCTGCAGCAGCTCGGAAACCGTGAAGTAGGCGATGCCCTCGATCGCCGCGGCCGGTCTCCGGTCCAGGCCCACGGTCACCGTGACCGGCACCGTGCAGCGGGTGGCGACCGCCGACAGCGCCGCGTCCAGGCCCCGGTCGGTCAGCACCGCCGGATGGATGCCCCGTGCGAGGTCCCGCAACTCCTGCAGCGCCAGCTTCACCTCGCCATGCGCCTCCTCGACCATCGCCGCCGCCGAGTCCGGGTCCTCCAGCAGCTTCTCCTTGGCCAGTCCGAGCCCCATCGCCAGATTCACCAGCCGGGCCTGCGCCCCGTCGTGCAGATCGCGCTCGATGCGCCGCAGGTCGGCAGCGGCCGTGTCCACGACCACCCCGCGGTCGGACTCCAGCTCGGCGATGCGTCGCTCCAGCTCGTCGGAGGGGGACAGCAGGCCCCGCACCATCGCCCGGTCCACGTTCGTCAGCCCGCGCGCCAGGAACGGCAGAACCGGCCACAGCAGGAACAGTGACACGAAGGTCACCGTGAAGGTCAGGATGCCCCAGGGCAGCCGGATGAAGTCGTACAGCATCGTCCGCCAGCCCACGGGGTCCTTCAGCGCCATCCACAGCCGCTGGAACAGCCTGCCTCTCCTGAGCAGGGACAGCGGTGTCGGCTCGTCCACCCGCACCCCGAGCAGCCGCCTGGCCCGTGCCCGCTCCAGCTTGCCGAGCTGCCGCGAGCCCGTCAGGCCGGCCGCCAGCACCGGGAGACCGATCACGGTCGCCGTCAGCCCCGCGCCCGTGGACAGCACCGTCACCGCGTAGACGAACCCCACCAGCGACATCGGCAGGTTCGCGAGCAGATACGCGATCTCCCGCCAGGTGTGCCCGTCCAGGGCGAAACGCGCAGGCGGCGGGTGCTCGTCGCCGTCCCGGACGTCGTGGATCGTCATGCGTTCGGTCATATCTGCCGGCCTTGTTCGGTCATGCTGTTCAGCCTGCCGTGCCGCCCCACGCGACACCATGAGGCGGGCCGCCGCGACGCGGTGGGGGAAACCCCACCTTCCGGGGGCGCCGAGGCGCGCTTCCGGGAGTGGTGGGCGCGCTTTCGGGGTCCCCTGAGGCGTGCGCGGAGTCGCACCATGGGTGTGTGAGCGGAGCGTACGAGGAGTACCGGCGCATCCCGAGGTGTGACGGGCTGCTTACCCTCTCTTTAGCAGGGCCTAGACTCCCGTGCGTACAGATCGTCGAACACAAGGTTCACCAGGGTCACGAGGTCAGGGAGCGAGGGGCTGACGTGCCGGATCCGACTGCCGTCGCTGTCATGGCGGAGACCGGGAGCGCGGGGACCGCCGGCTACGCGGGGAATGTCGTCGCGGCGGGCTACTTCCACTCCTACTCCGTCGTCGGGCTGCTCGCCGTCATCGGCGTGTTCTTCGTCGCCGTCGCCTTCGGCGCGGGCCGCCTGCTGCGTCCCGTCGTGCCCACTCCGGAAAAGCTCCTGACGTACGAGTGCGGTGTCGACCCCGTGGGCGAAGGCTGGGCCCACACGCAGGTCCGCTACTACGTCTACGCATTCCTGTACGTGATCTTCGCGATCGACTCGGTCTTCCTCTTTCCCTGGGCGACGGTCTTCGCCGCCCCCGGCTACGGCGCGGCGACGCTCGTGGAGATGTTCATCTTCCTCGGCTTCCTGGCCGTGGGCCTGCTGTACGCATACAAGAAGGGCGTCCTGGCATGGACGTGAACCCCTCCGCCACCTCTGCTTCCGCTTCGTCGGTTTCCGAGCCCGTGCTGCTGCCCGAGCCGAAGCGGCTCGGCGCGCTCGCCCGTCTCGCCCCCGAGCCGATGAAGGTGGTTCTGAACTGGGGCCGCCGTTACTCGCTGTGGGTCTTCAACTTCGGCCTCGCCTGCTGCGCGATCGAGTTCATCGCGGCCTCGATGGCCCGGCACGACTTCATCCGCCTCGGGGTGATCCCGTTCGCGCCGGGCCCGCGCCAGGCCGACCTGATGGTGGTGTCCGGCACGGTCACGGACAAGATGGCTCCGGCGATCAAACGCCTGTACGAGCAGATGCCTGAACCGAAGTACGTCATCTCCTTCGGGGCCTGCTCGAACTGCGGCGGCCCCTACTGGGACTCGTACTCGGTCACGAAGGGCGTCGACCAGATCATCCCGGTGGATGTGTACGTCCCCGGTTGCCCGCCGCGTCCCGAGGCGCTGCTCCAAGGCATCCTCAAACTCCAGGAGAAGATCGCACGCGAGTCTCTGGGGGAGCGATACGGCTCCTCGCGACCGTCCGCCGCCGCCCTGCAGAGCGGACTGGTCCAGCCGCCGTCGACCACCCTTGTCGCGGCCTCGGACCCGGGCTCGGGCGCCGGCGCGGACTCCGCTTCCGAGGTGGCGAGATGACCGCCATCGGCTGGCTGCCCGCATCCGTCCAGGACCTCTTCGGCCCGGAGGCCACGGCCGAGGAGTCGTACGAGCTCCTGACGGTCGACGTGCCGCCCGCGGGCTGGACCGCGGCGTTGCGGATCGCGCGCGACAAGCTGGGCTGCAGTTATTTCGACTGGCTGAGCGCGGTCGACGAACCGGGCACCGGCCTGCGCGTCTCGGCGCATGTGGTGGCCCTGTCCCCGGTCCGTCGTCTTCTCGTACGGACCACGGTCCCGCACGAGGCCCCCGTCCTGCCCTCCGCCGTGGAGATCTACGCAGGCGCCGCCTGGCACGAACGCGAGACCCACGAAATGTTCGGCGTCGCCTTCGAGGGCCACCCGGCGCTGGACCATCTGCTCCTGCCCGAGGGCTTCGAGGGCCACCCCATGCGCAAGGACTTCGTCCTGGCGGCCCGGGTCGCCAAGGCCTGGCCCGGCGCCAAGGAACCGGGCGAGTCCGACCACGGCGGCCCCAAGCGCCGGCAGATGCTGCCCCCGGGCGTCCCCGACCCGAACGAGTGGGGCCCCCTCAAGGGACAGCTGCCTCCGGCCCCCGCCCGCCCGGGCCGAGCCGCCGGCCGTGCTACGGGCGACCGCCCGGTGCGCCGCGCCCGCACGACAGCGGAGGGCTCGGCGAGCCAGGCCCCGGCGGGCGTCGAACCCGCGGAGGCCGCACCCGCGCCGCGCCGCGCTCGCACCGTGTCGGAAGGTTCGGCCTCGCAGCGCGGGGCGGAGCCGGGCACGGGACCGGCGACTCCGACAGGTCCGCGTCGCGCCCGGAGCGCCTCGGAGGGCTCCGCTTCGCAGCGTGCCGAGGGGGACACCGGGGCGGCGGCTGCCCCGGCTGGTCCCCGCCGTGCGCCGAGCGCGTCGCAGGGCTCGGCCTCGCAGCGCACGGCCGAGAGCACGGAAGCCGCCGCCCCGCCCGCTGCCCCTGCCGATGCTCCGTCCGGTCCCCGCAGGTCGCGCAGCGTCTCGGAAGGTTCTGCTGCGCAGCGCGCGGACGCCGCGGCGGCAGCGGGCACGGGCCACAAGCCCGCCGCCGCGCCGCGCAGCGCGGACGCCCCCTGGCACCACGCCCGCCCAGCCTTTGACGAGCCCGAACCGACCGCCCCCGAGCCATCCGTGAAGCCGGAGACCGGAGCCGGGCCCGCGGGGACAGGCACCGCGGCCGAGCCGTCCGGGACACTCGATTCCTCGGGTGCCGCAGGGGACGCCGCCCCAGGCGCCGCGGGGGACACCACGCCCGCGGCGAAGCCCGACGCAACCGAAGACGGGGGAACCCACCCCGGCCACACCGGTCCTGGCGAAGACCACCCGGGCGGGGCCGGCCCTGGCGAGCCCGGCTCCGGCGAGCCCCGCCCCGCCGACCACCAGCCCCCCAAGCCGCCCGCCCCGGACACGACCGTCCCCGACACGATCATCCCCGGCGAGACCACCCGCGACGATTCCCCCGGAGGCACGCAGTGAACGGCGCTCTCGACGTCGCTCTGCGACTCGTCGTCGTGTTCGTCGTCTTCCTCACTTTCCCCCTGATCATCGGCCAGACAGAACACAAGGTCATGGCCCATATGCAGGGCCGCCTGGGTCCCATGTACGCCGGCGGCTTCCACGGCTGGGCCCAGCTCGTCGCCGACGGCGTGAAGTTCGCGCAGAAGGAGGACGTGGTACCGGCGGGCGCCGACCGCCGTATCTTCCAGCTCGCCCCCGCCGTCGCCCTGCTGCCCTACCTCCTCGTTCTCCTGGCCATCCCGATCGGGCCGAGCCAAGGCGCGGTCGGCCAGGTCGTCGACGCGGGCATCTTCTTCGTCCTGGCCGTCATGGGTGTCGGTGTGCTCGGCTCCCTCATGGCCGGCTGGGCCTCCGCGAACAAGTTCTCCCTCCTCGGTGGTCTCCGTACGGCCGCCCAGCTCCTCGCCTACGAACTCCCCATGCTGCTCACCGCCGCCTCGGTGGCCATGGCGGCGGGCACGGTCTCGCTGCCCGGCATCGTCAACGCCTTCGAGTGGTGGTGGCTGCCCTGGCAGATCGTCGGCGCGCTGGTCTTCTTCGTCGCCGGTCTCGCCGAACTCCAGCGTCCGCCGTTCGACATGCCCGTCGCCGACTCGGAGATCATCTTCGGCGCGTACACCGAGTACACCGGTCTCCGTTTCGCCCTGTTCCTCCTCGCCGAGTACGCCGGAATCGTCGTCCTGTGCGGCTTGACCACCGTCCTCTTCCTCGGCGGCTGGCACGGCCCCTGGGGCGCCGACGGCCTCGGCTGGCTGTGGACCCTCCTGAAGACCGCGATCCTCGCCTTCGTGGTCATCTGGCTGCGCGTCACCTACCCCCGTCTGCGCGAGGACCAGCTCCAGAAACTCTCCTGGACCCTCCTCGTCCCTCTCTCTCTCGCCCAGATCGCCCTCACCGGCATCGTCAAGGTGGTGATCTCCTAACCATGTCCCGCCCATTGCCCGACCACCACGCCTCGACGACGCCCTCCGGGCGGCCCCGCCTGTCCATCCCCGGCTCCGGCCTCGCCAAGGGGCTGGCCGTCACCCTGCGCACGATGACGAGGAAGTCGGTCACCGAGCAGTACCCGGAGGCCCAGCCCGCCCTCCCGCCCCGCAGCCGCGGCGTCATCGGTCTGTTCGAGGAGAACTGCACCGTCTGCATGCTGTGTGCCCGCGAGTGCCCGGACTGGTGCATCTACATCGACTCCCACAAGGAGACGGTCCCGCCCGCCGCCCCCGGCGGCCGTGAGCGCAGCCGCAACGTCCTCGACCGCTTCGCCATCGACTTCTCCCTCTGTATGTACTGCGGTATCTGCATCGAGGTCTGCCCCTTCGACGCCCTGTTCTGGTCCCCGGAGTTCGAGTACGCCGAGACCGACATCCGCGACCTCACCCACGAGCGCGACAAGCTCCGAGAGTGGATGTGGACCGTGCCGGCCCCGCCCGCTCTCGACCCGGGCGCCGAGGAGCCCAAGGAGGTCGCCGCCGCCCGCAAGGCCGCCGAGAAGCTGGCCGCGGCCCAGGCCGAGCCCGCCGGTCCGCAGGAAGGAGCGTCGTGAGCCTCGCCTCCGCGACGGCGGCCGCAGCGGTCGCCTCCACACACGGCTTTCTCTCCCCGACCGGCGTGGAAGTCGCCTTCCTCCTCGTCGGCCTCGTCACCTTCGGCGCGGCGCTCGTCACCGTCACCACCCGGCAACTGGTGCACGCCGCGCTGTGGCTCGTGGCGACCCTGGGCGGGCTCGCCATCGAGTACCTCCTGCTCACCGCCGAGTTCATCGCCTGGGTACAGGTCCTCATCTACGTCGGTTCCGTCGTCGTCCTCCTCCTGTTCGGTCTGATGCTCACCAAGGCCCCGATCGGCCGTTCCCCGGACGCCGACTCCGGCAATCACTGGGCCGCCCTCACCGTCGCCGTCGCCGCCGCGGCCGCGCTGGTGTGGGTGGTCGTCGACGCCTTCCGTACGACCTGGATCGACCTCGGCGGCGCCGCCTCCGGCTCCACCAAGGTCACGGGCGCGAGCCTCTTCCAGAACTGGGTCCTCCCCTTCGAGGCCCTCTCCGTCCTCCTCCTCGCCGCCCTGGTCGGGGCGATCGTCCTGTCCCGCAAGGCCAAGGCGAACGCGGCGACCACCACCGCGAGCACCCCGGCCGTCCCGGGCAGCCGGAGCGCGAAGGAAGGCGCCCGCTGATGCATCTCGCCTATCCCGCCGTGCTCTCCGCTCTCCTCTTCTGCGTCGGCCTGTACGGCGTCCTCGCCCGCCGCAACGCGATCCTCGTCCTGATGTCGGTCGAGCTGATGCTCAACGCCGTCAACCTCAACCTCGTCGCCTTCGACGTCTGGCTGAGCAGGGCCGCCCGCGAGACGCTGCACTCCGGCCAGGCCCTGACCCTGTTCACCATCGCCATCGCGGCCGCCGAGATCGGCATCGGCCTGGCGATCGTCCTCGCCGTCTACCGCAACCGCGGCACCTCGGACATCGACCGGCTCCGCGACACCGCCGAGGGCCACGACGGCGACACCCCTGCGGCTGAGAAGACTGAGGCCACCGCGTGACCACGACCACCCTCGCCGTCCTCGTCCCCCTCCTTCCCTTCCTGGGTGCCGCGGCCGGCCTGCTGCTCGGCCGCACGGCCCCCGGCTTCGTCCGTCCCCTCGCCGTCCTGCCCACTCTCGCGTCGCTCGTGCTGGCCGTGCTGGTCGCCGCGCGCCAGGGCGGCGGCACGGCCATCGACGCCGCCACCGAACTCACCCCCACGGGCTCGGTCCCGATCGAACTCGCCCTGCACATCGACGGCTTCGCCGCCCTTGTCGCCGTCCTGGTCGGCGTCGTCGCCACCTGTGTCCAGATCTACTCGACGGGCTATCTGCGCGAGGACCCGCGCTACCCCTCGTACGCCGCGCTCGTCTCCCTGTTTACCTCCGCGATGCTCCTGGTCGTCTACTCGGGCGATCTGATCGTGCTGCTGGTCGGCTGGGAAGTCATGGGCATCTGCTCCTACTTCCTGGTCGGCCACTACTGGGAGACCCCCGAGGCCCGTGCCGCCTCCATCAAGGCCTTCCTGGTCACGAAGCTGGGCGACATCCCCTTCCTCATCGGACTGTTCGCGCTCGGCACCGACGCCGGCTCCTTCCGCATCACCAAGGTCCTCGGCACCGTCGCGAGCGGCGGACTGCACCACCCCACCCTGGTCGCGCTGCTGCTTCTGGCCGGTGTGGCGGGCAAGTCGGCGCAGTTCCCGCTGCACACCTGGCTCCCCGACGCGATGGCGGGCCCCACCCCCGTCTCCGCGCTGATCCACGCGGCGACCATGGTCGCCGCCGGTGTCTACTTCGTCGCCCGACTCCTCCCGGTCTTCGAGGCATCCTCGGCCGCGATGATGGTCCTCGCCCTGATGGCCGCCGTGACGATGACCGGATCGGCGCTCGCCGCGCTCGCCCAGGACGACATCAAACGCGTCCTCGCCTATTCGACGGTCGGTCAACTCGGCTACATGACCGGCGCTCTCGCCGTCGGTGACCGCAGTGCCGCCGTCTTCCACCTCCTGTCGCACGGCGCCTTCAAGGCGCTGCTGTTCCTCGCCGCCGGCGTGATCATCCACTCCGCCGGTACCAACTCGCTGGCCGCCATGTCCCGCATGGGGAACCTGCGGGCCCGCATCCCCGACGCCTACTGGACGATGACCGTGGCGCTGCTGTCACTCGCCGCGATCCCGCCCTTCGCGGGCTTCTTCTCCAAGGAGTCCGTGCTCGGCGCCGCCGAGCATGTCGCCACCGGTCACACCGAGCACGCACCCGGCGCCGCGGGGTGGATCGTCCTCGTCACCGGTCTGGTCACCGCCCTGCTCACCGCCGCCTACGCGACCCGTCTGTGGCTGCTCGCCTTCCGCGGCCACGGCCCCGAGGCCCCCGACCACGGAAAGCAGCCCCTCACCATGAACGCGGTGCTGTGGGTGCTCAGCGTCCCGTCGCTCGGGTTCGGACTCGCCTACGGCGTACTGCCCGGCTGGTTCGACGGCCGCTCCCTCACGCCCGGGCTCACCACCTCCGTGCTCGGCACCGGCCTCGCCCTGACCGGCGGACTCGTGACCTACGGTGCCTGGCGGCACACCACCGCCTTCGCGGCCCGCGTCCCGCTGGGTGCGGTCGCGGCCCACCCCGAGGCGGACGCCGGACTGGTCGAGGCCGAGGCCATCGCCAGCCACACGCCCGCGTACGGAGACGTCGCCTACGCGCCCGACCCGGCGGACCCGGGCCGCCTGTTGCTCGGCCCGCTGCACCGTCACGCGGCGGTCGGCTTCCACCTGGACGCCGTGTACGACGCGCTCTTCGTCCGGCCGGTCAGGGCCGGCGCGAGCCTCGTCAGGTTCCTGGACCGCGAGGTCGTCGAAACCTACGTACGCGGCGCGGGCGCCCTGCCCCGCCTGCTCGGTGCCGCCGTACGACGAGCCCAGACCGGCAATGTGCAGACCTATGTGAGCGCGCTGCTCGCCGGCACCGTCCTCCTGGCGGTGGCCGCCCTCCTCGTCGCCACGGGAGTGTGAGCAGACGTGATCGATATCAGCGAGTCCGTGATGCAGTTCCTTCTGGCGTTCATCGTCGTCGCGCCGCTCATCGGCGCCCTCGCCGCTCTCCTGCCGGCCCCGCCCGGGCTGAAGGGGAAGTCGCCCGAGCAGGCCGTGCTGCGGCACGGTGTCACCGTCACCGGCGCCGTCCTCGTCGCCGCGATCGTCCTCTCGCTCGGCTTCGACCATGACCACGCGTCGAAGATGCAGGCCACGACGGACATCAGCTGGATCCCCGCCCTCGACGTGCGGATCCACCTCGGCATCGACGGCATCTCCCTCCCCCTTCTGGTGCTGACCGCGCTGCTGACCTTCCTCTGCGCGCTCTACTCGTATTTCAACCTGCCCGCGGGCCCGTCCCCGAAGGCCTTCGTCGCCCTGCTGCTCGTCCTCGAGTCCGGCACCCTCGCCACCTTCGCCGTTCTCGACCTGCTGCTGTTCTTCCTCGCGTTCGAGATGGTCCTCATCCCGATGTACTTCCTCATCGCCCGCTGGGGCGGTGAGGGGAGGACCCAGGCCGCGTGGCGGTTCATCCTCTTCACGCTGCTCGGCTCCGTCGTCATGCTGCTCGGCCTGCTTCTGATCGGACTCAAGGCAGGCACGTTCGACATGGTGGCACTCGCCACTGACAACGGCCGGTCACTCACCATATCCGTGCAGGTCATCGCCGTTCTGGCGATCGGCATCGGGCTCGCGGTCAAGACGCCGATGTGGCCGCTGCACAGCTGGCTGCCCGACGCCCACACCGCGGCACCGACCGTCGGCTCGGTCCTGCTGGCCGGTGTGCTGCTGAAGATGGGCACGTACGGGTTCGTGCGCATCCTCCTGCCGGTCGCGCCGGAGGGGTTCCACACCTTCGCGCCCTACCTCGCCGCCCTCGCCGTCATCGGGATCATCTACGGATCCCTGGCCTGCCTCGCCCTCGCCAAGCGGGGCGCGAAAGGCGACCTCAAGCGGCTCATCGCCTACTCCTCCGTCGGCCACATGGGCTTCGTGCTGCTCGGCATCGCGACCACCACCCCGACCGGAGTGAACGGCGCGCTGTTCGCCAACATCGCCCACGGCCTCATCACCGGCCTGCTCTTCTTCCTCGTCGGCGCGCTGAAGGACCGCACGGGCACCACCGATCTCGACACCCTCGCCGAGGAGACCGGCGCCGCCCTCTACGGCAAGGCGCCCCGCCTCGGCGGCCTGCTCGCCTTCGGCGCCGTAGCCTCGCTCGGCCTGCCGGGTCTGGCCGGATTCTGGGGCGAGATGCTCGCCATGTTCGGCGCCTTCAAACCCGCCGCGGGCCTCAGCCGCCCGGCCTTCCTCACCTTCCTGGCCATCGCCGTGTTCGGCACCCTGCTCACCGCCGCGTACATGCTCATCGTGGTACGACGGGTGTGCATGGGCGCCGTACCGCAGGAGGCCCCGCGCCTCGCCGACGTCCGCACCTACGAATTCGCGGCCTGGACGCCGCTCGTCGTCCTCACCGTCGTCGCCGGCCTATGGCCCAGGGCCCTCCTCGGCCTGACCGACCCGGCCGTGCAGCAGCTCCTCGCAGGAGGCACCCGATGAGCTCCCTCGTCCAGTCCGTCGACTGGTTGGCGATCGCGCCGCCCACCATCGCGGCGGTCGTCGGACTCGTCGTCCTCGTCGCCGACCTCTTCCTCGACGAGCGGAGAAAGGCCCTGCTCGGCTGGGTCTCCGTCGCGGGACTCGCCGTGGCGGCCCTCATGCTGCTGCCCCTCCTGGACGGCGACCGCGCCACCTTCTGCCTGACGGGCGATCCGCACCTGTGCAGCTACACGGCGGACCGTTTCACCCTGATCATCCAGCTCCTCGTCCTCCTCGGTGCGCTCCTCGCGGCCCTGCTGTCCGTCACCTCCCTGAAGGACGCCCGGAAGGAAGTACCCGAAGGGGAGTTCTGGTTCCTGCTGCTCTCCTCCTCCGCCGGAGCCGCCCTGCTGCCCGCCTCCCGCGACCTGGCGACCCTCATCGTCGCCCTGGAGGTCGCGTCCCTGCCGGCGTTCGCCCTCGTCGGCATCCGGTACGGCGACAGGAGGTCCTCCGAAGCGGCCCTGAAGTTCTTCCTGTCGTCCGTGACCGCGACCGCGGTGAGCCTCATGGGCATCAGCTTCGTGTACGCGTCCACGGGCACCCTGTACCTCGCCCGGATCGCTGACCGGATCCAGCACGTGGATGGTCAGCTGCACACCCTCGCCCAGGCGGGCGTCGTCCTCACCCTCGTCGGCTTCGCCTTCAAGACGGCCGCCGTCCCGTTCCACTTCTGGGTGCCCGACACCTATGTGGGCGCGCCCCTGCCGGTCGCCGCCTATCTGTCCGTCGTCGGCAAGGCGGTCGGTTTCTCCGGCCTGATCCTCATCACCGTCGTGGCCCTCCCGTCGTACGCCGACGTCTGGGGCCCGGCCCTCGCCGCGCTGGCGGCCCTGACCATGACCGTCGGCAACGTCGGCGCCCTGCGGCAGCAGGCCACGCGCGCGTACAGCGCCGTACGCCTGCTCGCCTGGTCCTCCGTCGGCCAGGCGGGATACCTCCTGGTGCCGATCGCCGCGGCGGCCTACTCCAGGAACGCCCAGAAGTCGATCGGCTCCACCGTGGCGTACGCCCTCATGTACGGGGCGGTGAACCTCGGCGCCTTCGCCGTGGCCGCGCTCGTCGGCCGGACCAGAGCCCTGAACCGGATCACCGACTACCGCGGTCTGTACACGTCCCACCCCCTCGCCGCGCTGCTGCTGGCGTTCTTCCTGCTCTGCCTGGCAGGCCTCCCGCCGGGCATCATCGGCCTCTTCGCGAAGGTCACCGTGTTCTCCGCGGCCGTCGACGCCGGGCTCGGCTGGCTCGCCGTGGTCATGGCCGTGAACGTGGTGATCGCCCTCTTCTACTACCTCCAGTGGACGGCCCTGCTCTTCCGGGCCCCCGAGGGAGAGCCGGAGAAGCACCGCGTCCCGGCCCCGCTCACGGCCGCCATCGCGCTGACCGCCGTCCTGAGCATCGCCCTGTCCGGAGCGCCGGAACTGGTGCTCCGCTTCTCGGCCACCGCCCTCTTCTGACCTACGCCCTCACGTGCGGGCGCCCGAGACCCGGCACGCGCGCGTGAGGCCGCCGCCTCACCCGGACGGCCTACGCGTCCCGGTGCCCGCACAAGGGAACTCGTGCTCCCCGCCTGGCGTTGACCAGTGCAGGAGGGTCCACTGAGAAGTGGAGTCAGCAGTATCCGCAGACAAAGGGTTCCCCTGCCGCACCACTTGGAGGGCGTACCGTGCACCGCCGGCACAACGGGCTCAGGACCGCCGTACTCCTCGGGGGACTGTCCGCACTCATCATCGTCATCGGCAGCTTCTTCGGGCGTACGGGCCTGATCGTCGCGGTCCTCGTGGCGATCGGCACCAACGCCTACGCGTACTGGAACAGCGACAAACTGGCTCTACGCGCGATGCGTGCGCGCCCGGTGAGCGAATTCGAGGCCCCGGGGCTCTACCGCATGGTCCGTGAGCTCTCCAACCAGGCCCGCCAGCCCATGCCCCGGCTCTATATCTCGCCGACGGAGGCGCCGAACGCGTTCGCGACGGGCCGCAATCCGCGCAACGCGGCCGTGTGCTGCACCGAAGGCATCCTGCGCATCCTCGACGAGCGTGAACTGCGCGGTGTCATCGGGCACGAGCTGAGCCATGTCTACAACCGCGACATCCTGATCTCGTCGGTCGCCGGCGCTCTCGCCTCCGTGATCATGTTCCTGGTGAACTTCGCCTGGCTGATCCCCGTCGGCCGCTCGGACGACGACGAGGGCCCCGGCCTCCTCGGCCTGCTCCTGATCATGATCCTGGGCCCGCTCGCGGCGACCGTCATCCAGCTCGCCATCAGCCGCTCCAGGGAGTACCAGGCGGATGCCTCCGGCGCCCAGCTGACCGGCGACCCCCTCGCGCTCGCAAGCGCCCTGCGCAAGCTCGACGCGGGGACCAGGCAGCTCCCGCTGCCGCCGGAGCCGCGCATCGAGACCGCGAGCCACATGATGATCGCGAACCCCTTCCGCCCGGGCCAGGGACTCTCCAGGATGTTCTCCACGCACCCGCCGATGGCGGAGCGCATCGCTCGCCTCGAGCAGATGGCAGGCCGCCACCGTTGAAGGCACTCCTGAACAGCGAGTCAGCGCCCGCCGAACTCCTGATCCGTGGGTACGACCTCTCGCCCCAAAGGCATGAGTGAGAGGGGGATGAGCTTCAGGTTCGCCCATCCGAAGGGGATGCCGATGATCGACAGGAACAGAGGGATGCTCGTGATCAGGTGTCCCAGCGCCAGCCACCACCCCGCGAAGATCACCCAGATCACGTTGCCGATGAACGACCCTGCTCCGGCGTCTGGCCGATCCACAGTGGTCCGGCCGAACGGCCACAGGACGAATCCGGCGATGCGCAGCGAAGCGATGCCGAACGGGATGGTGATGATCAAGACGAAGCAGATCAGCGCAGCGATCAGATAACCGATCGCCATCCAGAAGCCGCAGAAGACGAGCCACAGGATGTTGAGCAGCAGGTTGAACACCTTCATGATCGGCACCTCTCCAGGTCGCTCGGCCGGTACAGCCTGCTGCCACAAGTATCAGTTGATCATGCGTTCAGGCGGAACCGCGGCGCTCTTGTAGCGCGATCGGGGACGTTCCGAGACGATCTCGTTCGGGATCAGCCACTTCAGCTCATCCGGTCTCGCTGCTGCCGCTCGGCCGTGAAATCGTGGGCACCGACGAGCCCTTCGCGACGCGCTGACGGGCAGCGCGGCGGGCTGCCGGGCCTCCGCCCGGCCGGCGCCGGAAGGCCGCCGGTCCGTCGGCGGCCCGGGGGCGCGCAGTGGCGGGCGGGGTTTTCCACAGGCCGCCCGATTGTCAGTGACGCCCTGCATCATGAATTCATGACCGAGATCGAGCAGTTGCTGGACAAGGTGGCGGAGCAGGCCCGCAACACCCGCCCGTGGGGCTGGCCTTCGCTGCCCGCGCCCGTCGAGAAGGCCGCACTCGCCCGTGCCGAGGAGGCCCTGGGCTTTTCCCTGCCGCCGCTGCTCGCCGAGTTGTATCTGCGGATAGGGGACGGCGGATTCGGCCCCGGGTACGGCCTGTTGCCCCTGCTCGACAGCTCTCCGTCCAGTGAGCCGGCCGCCGTCCCTCAGTACCTCGCCAACCGCGAGAGTGGCCGCAAGGACCCCGAGTGGCCCTGGCCCGAGGGCATCCTGCCGATATCCCACTGGGGCTGCGGAATGTACGCGTGCGTGGACTGCCGCGCTCCGCAGGGCACGGTCCTGCTGTACGAGCCGAACGCCGACGAGGCCGACCACGCCTGGTACGTGGACGCCCCCGGCCTCACGGAGTGGCTCCAGACCTGGCTCGACGGCACGGGCTGGTACGAGGAGTCCCACGACGGCGCGGACCCGGCCCCGTGGCCGGACTTCCCGATACGCACGGGCGCCCCGCGGGCGGCGTAACCGGGCGCCCCCGCACCCCACCGCCGGAGGCTTCCGCCATCGCTGGTGGGTCCCGCCGTCGCGGGAGCCTCCTTACCGCCGGGGGCCCGCGTCACCGCTGTAGGTCCAGCAACCACCAGAGGCTCTCGCCACTGCCGGGAACTCCCGCACCGGCCGGGCAGCGCCTCCAACGCGCCGATGGCTACCGCCCGGCACCCCACCGCCGTACGCCGTACACCATCACGCCCAGCAGCAGCACCCCCGCGCCCACACCCACCGACACGGCGGGCAGCGCGAAGGCCAACGTCACGCAGCCGATGAGCCCGACAGCCGGTACGACGCGCGAAGCCGGCGCCGGACTCAGTGTCCACGCGGACGCGTTGGCGATCGCGTAGTACGCCAGGACCCCGAAGGAGGAGAAACCGATCGCGCCCCGGACGTCCACCGTCGCGGCGAGCGCGGCCACGACGGCACCCACGGCCAGCTCGGCCCGGTGCGGTACCTGCAAGCGTGGGTGCACGGTCGCCAGAGCGCCCGGCAGATGCCGGTCCCGGGCCATGGCCAGTGTCGTCCGTGAGACACCCAGGATGAGCGCCAGCAGCGAGCCCAGCGCGGCCACCGCGGCGCCCACCCGGACCACCGGGACGAGGCCGGGCACGCCCGCCGCCCGCACCGCGTCCGCCAGCGGCGCCGCCGCATGTCCCAGCCCCTGTGGACCGAGCACGGAAAGGACGGCGACTGCCACCGCCGCGTACACCACCAGCGCCATGCCCAGCGCCAGGGGGATCGCGCGCCGGATGGTGCGCTCCGGATGCCGGACCTCCTCGCTGAGGGTGGCGATCCGCGCGTATCCCGCGAACGCGAAGAAGAGCAGCCCGGCCGCTTGCAGCACCCCGGCGGCGCCGCCCGAGCGGCCCACGTCGAGCCGCGACGCGTCGGCCGCCCCGGACCCGAGACACACGACGACCACGGAGGCGAGGACGGCCAGGACCAGCGCCACGATCACCCGCGTCAGCAGAGCCGACTTCTGCATGCCGCCGTAGTTCACGGCGGTGAGCGCCACCACGGCCGCCACCGCAACCGCGTGTGCCTGCCCCGGCCAGACGTATGCGCCCACGGTGAGTGCCATGGCCGCGCAGGACGCGGTCTTCCCGACGACGAACGACCAGCCCGCCAGATACCCCCAGAACGCGCCGAGCCTCTCCCGCCCGTAGACGTAGGTGCCGCCCGAGGCGGGATACAGGGCGGCCAGCCGTGCCGAGGATGTCGCGTTGCAGTAGGCGACCACGGCCGCGACCGCCAGCCCGAGCAGCAGCCCGGACCCGGCCGCGCGCGCCGCCGGGGCGAGGGCTGCGAAGATCCCGGCCCCGACCATCGACCCCAGACCGATGACGACGGCGTCACCGAGCCCGAGGGTCCTGCGCAATCCCACGCTATCGGGCTGTCGCGCCCCCGACTGTGTCATGGGCCGCACCCTATTGGCCCGCAACCGCCGACGGTCCGGCGACGTCCTCCCCGATGACACACACGGCCGCAGAAAAAGCGCGACCAGCAGCATCAAGTGGCGACGTCAACGCATGCATACGGCCTGGCCGGAGCAAGAGCACAGCACAGGCACAGCGTGGAGAGGCAGGTTCAGGGCATGAGCATCGTCGGCTGGATCATTCTGGGACTGTTGGCGGGCGCCATCGCGAAGTTCCTGCTGCCGGGCAAGGACCCCGGCGGCTTCATCGGCACGACCCTCATCGGGATCGCGGGTGCGTTCATCGGGGGCTGGATCTCCGCCCGCTGGCTCCACCACCCGATCACCAAGCACTTCTACGACGGCACGACCTGGGCGGCCGCGGTCGGCGGCTCCCTGGTGTTGCTGATCATCTACCGCGTTCTGTTCGGCGACTCACGGCGCTGACCACACTCCTGAAGACGCAGCCGACTGCGGGGAAGGGTGGGCACCTCGGCACCGGGGCACCCACCCTTCCCCGTATCGGACGACGGGCCGTACAGGCCTACCGGTAGTTCACGAACTGCAGCGCGAAGTCGAAGTCCTTGCCCTTCAGCAGGGCGATCACGGTCTGCAGGTCGTCGCGGCTCTTCGAGCTGACGCGCAGTTCGTCGCCCTGCACCTGCGCCTTGACGCCCTTCGGGCCCTCGTCGCGGATGATCTTCGCCACTTTCTTCGCGTTCTCCTGGGAGATGCCCTCCTCGATCGACGCGAAGATCTTGTACTCCTTGCCGGAGAGCTGCGGTTCACCGGTGTCCAGGGACTTCAGGGAGACGCCGCGCTTGACCAGCTTCGACTCGAAGACGTCGAGGATGGCCTTCACCCGGTCCTCGGAGTTGGCCTGCATCAGGATCTTGTCGCCGGACCAGGCGATCGAGGCACCGACGTTCTTGAAGTCGTAGCGCTGCGAGATCTCCTTGGCGGCCTGGTTGAGGGCGTTGTCGACCTCCTGCCGCTCGACCTTCGAGACGATGTCGAAACTGGAGTCGGCCATGTCCTGTGGCTCCTTGTATCGGGATGGATCGGGGTGCGTATCGGCGTGCGGGAGCGCGGCCGCCTGGCCCGGCTTCAATCCGGGCCGCATCCGCTTAAGCCTAGTCATCCCGTCCCGCTCAGGCTGCCGATCTATGGGGTGGCGAAGCACCCCTACGCATCGGGTATCGTTTACGTCGTTGCCAGGGAGCACCGCGGAAAAGCGGCTCCCCGGCGGCAATCCCCGGCGGTGTGCCCGAGCGGCCAAAGGGAGCAGACTGTAAATCTGCCGGCTTCGCCTTCCCAGGTTCGAATCCTGGCGCCGCCACACGGGAACAAGGGCCCTGTGACCTGCGTGAACAGCAGGTCACAGGGCCCTTGTCGTACCCCTGGGTGCTCAGTGGGCTGTCCCACGCTGTCTCCCGTTCGAATGCCCCGTCTCGGTGTGCGCGGACGGAGCGTGGACGGGATTTCTGGCCTGTCACCCGGCCCGCCTGAGGCGGGCAGAGATCTTGGCGTTCGCCGCCTCGTCTCCGTCCTTGAGGAACTTGGCGTACATCTGGAAGAGCACCGCCACACTGTGGCCGGCGCGCTCTGCCACGAGCTGAGGCTCGACCCCAGAGCTGAGCCAGGTGGACACCGCAGCGTGGCGAAGGTCATACGGGCGCTTGGCCAACACCGAGTCGAACTCTCCTGGAGTCAGGGCCCGTGACCGGGCCTCTGCCCAGACCTCCCCATAGCCGGTGTCCTGCACCAGCCCACCCTTCCTCGGGCGGTTCCTGGTCGCGTCGGCTCACGTGGAACGCCCAGCCGTAGAGGGCAGTGCGTACAGTCCTCGCGTCGGCCATGCCCTTGGTGTCCCGTACGAGGACGGGAGTCACCGTGGCCATCGCTTCCGCAAGCGTCCGGCGCGTCGAGCCGGGGGAGTGCGTCCACTTCATCTCGATGTACTCACGGGCGTGCTGGTACCAACTCACGTCGGTTCGCTCCCGGAGTTCCGCGAGCGGCAGCCCGGTTTCTTCGTCGAACGGCTCGCCGGCATGGGCGGCCCGCAGCAACTCCGAGGCCGAAGCGGAGATGACTACGATCTCCCCAACCCCGACGAGACTGATGCCCGTACGCCCTCCGTTCTGCGTCCTCTGACGGGTCGCGTCATGCAGACCGTCCCCACCCCAGAGCTGCCATCGCTCCGCCGTCCGTCCCGCCTTCCCAGTCGGCGGCGAAGGCCTTGGGCGGGCCGGGTCAGCGGCCCCGCTCCCGACAGCCATGTCACCCGAATGGCGCAACATGACGTGCCACCCACATGGGTGAGGATCACGCTGACTAGTGCCCCAATGGAGGCAATCCATGAAAGGGGAACCAAATGCGCATGCGACGAATCCTCGCCGCCGTCATCGCCACGGCAGCCCTCGCCGGACTCGGCCTCACAGGCGCCGCCACCGCCACCGCCGCCCCCGCACAGGTCGGCCCTAACCAGTGCATTGACGGCGGCGGAACGCCCCGGATCGACTTGCCGGGCAACCCCTGCGTGGGCGGTAAGTACGACGGGCAGTCGGTCGACTAAACCCCACAAGGCGCCCCGAAGCCACGCGCCGCGGGGCGCTCCCGCGCAAGCGTAGCCGGGAGAGTCGCAGGGACTGTGCCGACCCGTCGGACGCCCTAGACGCCACCCGATCCCGGCCTCAGTCTGAGGCCGGGATCGGGTGGCAAGTCGAGGGAGCCCACGCAGCAACAAGGTTCCGCCAGAACGCGAGGGCGACGCTTCCGGGCGCATCGTGGGGCACGTGTGGGGCACGGAGCGGCGCACTGCGGGAACGGTCAGCTCAGCGCGGAGTGATCGCGCGGTCTGTAGATCTGCCGGCTTCACCTTCCCAGGTTCGAATCCTGGCGCCGCCACACTGGGGTTTCTTCGTGGGGCATGCATTTCGGTGTGATGGCAGATGGTGGGTGGCGCTGCCGGGCGGTGGGCGCGACATCGGGAGACCATCGGGGACACCGTGGTCCGCGAGGTTCGGGAGGAGGCCGGGATCGAGGTGGAGGTCGCCGGGCTCAGCGGGATCTACACCGATCCGGGACACGACATGCGGTACGACGACGGAGAGGTCCGCCGGCAGCTCAGTCCCTGCTTCCGGGCGCGCCCGGTCGGCGGGCAACTGCGCACCAGCTCCGAGGCGACGCAGGTCCGCTGGGCCGACCCGGCGGATCTCGAGGGTCTGGACGTGCACCCCACCAGGCGGCTGCGGAGCGAGCACGCGCTGGACGGGGGCCGGGGTGCGTCCTCCATCGGCTGATCCACCCGGGCGGGTTCTCGTACGCTGAGAGCATGTCGTCGCCCCGCAGGAGTTGTCCCGAGTGCCATCGGGAAATCGCCGTCGTCGCGGGGCGGTTCGCGCGGCACGATCCGCCGGGGGCGCACGCCGACGGGACGCTCGTCTCGTGCCCCGGGTCCCGTCGGCTCGCGCAGGCCGCCGCCGCCCAGCCCGCCCTGGACGGCTACGTCGTACCGGAGTTCCCAGGTCAGCTGCCGCTCTTCTGAGACGCCAAGAGACGCCAAGAGACGCCAAGAGACGCCAAGAGACGCCAAGAGACGCCAAGAGACGCCAAGAGACGTCTGAGCGCTGCGCGGAGTGGCTGACGCCTTGTCAGCCGGCGCTTGCGTTCGCTCAGTTGCCCGCCACGGATTTCACCGCGACCGACACAGGGGTCGAGCCGCCGATCAGTTCCAGGGTCAGACCGGCCGTCGCGGGCGTGTCGACGAGTTCCGCGAGGACCGCCGCCACGTCGTCGCGCGGGATCGCGCCGCGACCGGTGTGGGCCTCCAGGCGCACGAGGCCCTTGCCGGCGTCGTTCGTCAGGGAACCGGGGCGCAGGATCGTCCAGTCCAGCGACTTGTGGGCGCGTACGTACGCGTCGGCCTCGCCCTTGGCCCGCAGATACACGTCGAAGACCTCGTCGCCCTGGTGCTCCGGGTCCGCGCCCATCGAGGAGACGATGACGAAGCGGCGTACGCCCGCCCGTTCCGCCGCGTCCGCGAACTTGATCGCCGCATCCCGGTCCACCGTGAACTTGCGCTCCGCGCCGCTGCCCGGACCGGCACCCGCCGCGAAGACGGCCGCGTCGGCCCCCTCCAGGTGCCCGGCGACCTCCTCGGCCGGTGCCGACTCCAGGTCGCAGACGATCGATTCGGCGCCGGCCGCCCGTAGATCGTCGGCCTGTTCCGCGCGGCGGACGACTCCCGCGACCTCGTCACCGCGCGCGGCGAGCAACCGCTCCAGCCGCAGCGCGATCTGACCATGACCACCAGCGATGACAATGCGCATGTTTCCGACCGTACGCCCGCAGGAGCGCCTTTGCCGCACCGACCTCACGCGGCGCTCGAGATCGGCGTTCGCCCGCGGCGCGCGAGCGGCGTACGGGCATCGGCCGCTCCGCGTGACCCGTTCGCCGCGGCGGCGCCCGGTGGTCACGACGGCTGGCCGCGTCCCTGGCGCGGCAGGTCCAGCGCCACCGCCGCCGAGCCGCAGTACTCCCGCACCGCGCTCGTACGAGCGACCACGCGCCCCCGGTGCACCACGATCCGGCTGTACGCGAGCGACAGCGCCCCCGCCAGCCGCTCGCCGCGTACGGCGAGCAACTCCGCCGGGAAGCCCGCTTCGACCCGTACCTGCGGCAGCCCGAGCGCGGCCCGCGCCGACGCGCTCACCATGGCGTACGCCTCATCGGGACGCAGTCCGTACCGCGACGCCAGCAGATACGCGGCCTCCAGGGGGTCCCCCCGACCCACCGGGTTCGACACGTCCCTGAGCGCCCCGCTGCCCGCCGCCACCCGCACCCCGGCCGACCGCAGCAGCCGTACCGGAGCGGTGTCGCGCCGGTCGGCGCCGCCGCAGCCGCCCTGGGGCAGACAGACCACCGTCACCCCGGCGGCGGCGAGCCGGTCCGCGGCCCGGGCGGCCGTCCCCGCGGAAAGCCGCCCCAGACCGCCGCACGGGCCCAGCGCCACCCCGGGGCGCAGCCCGCCCGCCATTGCCGCGATCCGGACGAGACGTGCCGGTTCGTCGGCGTCCGTGTGCAGGTCGACCGGACAGCCGTACTCGGAGGCCAGTTCGAGGACGGTCTCCACATACCCCGTCGGATCGGGGTCCGTGTCCGGGCAGCCGCCCACCACCGCCGCGCCCATCTTGACCGCGTCCCGCAGCAGCGCCAGCCCGTTCGCCCCGGCGGCGCCGGTCAGCACCCGCGGCATCGCCACCGTCGTCAGCTCGGCGAGCCCGCTCAGTGAGCGCCGCGCCCGCAGGACCGCCGCCAGCCCCTCCAGCCCCTGGATGTCACCGATGCGTACGTGGGAGCGCAGCGCCGTGGCGCCGTGTCCGAGCTGGAGGAGCGCGGCCTCGGTGGCACGGCGCTGGACCTCCTCGGGTTGGTGCGACACCGGCCCGTCGCCGTCCGCGGACAGCGCCGTGTCCCCGTGCGCGTGAGGCTCGGCGGGGGCCGGCAGGAGCAGATAGCCGCGCAGGTCGACACGGGTGCCGGCCGCCCCCGAGGCCAGGCTGCCCGCGGTGCCGACGGCCTCGATGCGCCCGCCGCCCAGCCGCACGTCCACCGTCCGCCCGTCGGTGAGCCGCGCTCCGCAGAGCAGGAGGGGGTTCGCGTCGGCCGGTCCCGACGGCGAGGGCGAGGAGTGGGGCGGCTGCGGTCGGCTGTCGGGCATCGCGCTCCTGTGGCTCGGGGCGGCTGTGCACCGGGGGCAAGATCACGGAGAGTGAGTCGAGCCTAGGGTGACGACCCGGCCGGGACGGGGAGGAGCGCAATAGTCGTACCGGTGTGGTGCTTGCCGTCGCGGGGGTCAAGGGGCCGCGGAGGGAGGCCGTGCAATGGATTTGGGCGAACGGCGGGCGACCGTGTAATGTCTTCCTCGCTCGCCCCAATAGCTCAGTCGGCAGAGCGTCTCCATGGTAAGGAGAAGGTCAACGGTTCGATTCCGTTTTGGGGCTCTGGTGTGAGAGGTTCCCGCCGCAAGGCGGGGCCCGATCGCATCACAGCGGTGTAGCTCAGTCGGTAGAGCAAGCGGCTCATAATCGCTGTGTCACCGGTTCAAGTCCGGTCACCGCTACTCACAGTAGCCGATTGCGGGGTCGGTCCTTCGATCGGCTACTCTTTCTTGCGTTAATTCGTCCATCCGTTCGTCAAGGAGCACTCACGTGGCTGCCACCGACGTCCGCCCGAAGATCACGCTGGCCTGCGTGGAGTGCAAGGAGCGGAACTACATCACCAAGAAGAACCGGCGTAACAACCCGGATCGTCTTGAACTGAAGAAGTACTGCCCCCGCTGCAACTCGCACACCCCGCACCGCGAGACGCGATAAATTCAGGCTTGTAAGCGAGGCCGTCCCCAGAGTCAGGGGGACGGCCTCGCCGCGTTACGGCTGCCGGAACCGCGGATCACGTCGAGCGGGCGCCACAATGGGCCGCATCGGCTCGTCGGCCGCACCGGCCGACGAAGACCGACCGCAGGCGCCCGTGACGGCGACGGCGGCCTCGATGAGGCCGGATCCGGCAGAACAACCAGGAGGTGCCGAGCCATGGCGCTCGACCAGTCCTTCGTGGGGCGGTCCTACCCGCCCACCGACCCCTACGAGGTGGGCCGGGAGAAGATCCGCGAGTTCGCGGAGGCGATCGGGGACGCCAACCCGGCCTATACCGACCCGGAAGCCGCCAAGGAACTCGGTCACTGCGATGTGATCGCTCCGCCGACCTTCGTCTTCTCGATCACGTTCAAGGCCGCGGGCCAGGTCGTCCAGGACCCCCAGCTCGGCCTCGACTACAGCCGGGTCGTACACGGCGACCAGAAGTTCGCCTACGCCCGTCCGGTGCGTGCCGGCGACCGGCTGAGCGTGATCTCGACCATCGAGTCGATCAAGTCGATGGCAGGCAACGACGTCCTGGACATCCGTGGCGAGGTGCGCGACGAGGCCGGCGAGCTCGTGGTGACCGCCTGGACCAAGCTCGTGGCCCGGGCGGCGGAAGAGGAGGCACGAGGGGTATGACCGCGAAGATCGCGTACGACGCCGTCGAGGTCGGCACCGAACTGCCGGCGCAGTCCTTCCCCGTCACCCGCGCCACGCTCGTGCAGTACGCCGGAGCCTCCGGGGACTTCAACCCCATCCACTGGAACGAGAAGTTCGCCAAGGAGGTGGGCCTGCCGGACGTCATCGCGCACGGCATGTTCACCATGGCCGAGGCCGCCCGTGTGGTGACCGACTGGGTGGGCGACCCGGGCGCGGTCGTCGAGTACGGGGTCCGCTTCACCCGGCCCGTCGTCGTCCCCGACGATGACCAGGGCGCTCTCATCGAGGTCAGCGGCAAGGTCGCGGCCAAGCTCGACGACCAGACCGTCCGCGTCGACCTCACGGCGACGAGCGCGGGCCAGAAGGTGCTGGGCATGTCCCGGGCGGTCGTACGACTGGCATGAGGGCTGTCACCAAGGTCACCGACGCCTGACGCGCGGCTCGCGGATCGCGGCGCCTGACGGGCTGAGGGGCTGACGTCCGACGAACTGAGGCCACGCCTTCCGGCGGTCCGGCGGAGCACCGCCGGACCGCCGGGCGGTCTGCCGGACCTGCCCGTTCCGGCCTTCCGTGACCGACGGCGCGGGGCCGTGCACGGGTGTGTCGGGGCTGTCGGTGCCGTCTCGTAGTCTTGGCGGGTGCAGGAACTCCATGACGCCCCGCTCGCCCCGCTGACCACCCTCCGGCTGGGTGGCCCCGCGACCCGCCTGATCACCGCCACCACGGACGCCGAGGTGATCGCCGCCGTCCGCGAGGCCGACGACTCCGGCACCCCGCTGCTGCTGATCGGCGGCGGATCCAACCTGGTCATCGGAGACAAGGGCTTCGACGGCACCGCCCTGCGCATCGCCACGAAGGGCTTCTCCCTCGACGGTACGGCGCTGGAGCTGGCCGCCGGCGAGGTGTGGACCGACGCGGTCGCCCGCACCGTCGAGGCCGGACTCGCCGGGATCGAGTGCCTTGCCGGAATCCCTGGTTCCGCGGGTGCGACCCCGATCCAGAACGTGGGCGCGTACGGCCAGGAGGTCTCCTCCACGATCACCGAGGTGATCGCCTACGACCGCACGGCGGGTGAGACGGTCACGCTGACGAACGCCGAGTGCGCGTTCTCGTACCGCCACAGCCGCTTCAAGACCGACCCCGAGCGCTATGTCGTCCTGCGCGTCCGCTTCGCACTGGAGGACGCGCAGGGGCTGTCGGGGCCGGTCAAGTACGCCGAGACGGCCCGCGCCCTCGGTGTCGGGCCGGGTGAGCGCGTGCCGCTGGCCGCCGCCCGCGAGACCGTTCTGAAGCTGCGTGCGGGGAAGGGCATGGTGCTGGATCCCGAGGACCACGACACCTGGTCGGCGGGCTCCTTCTTCACCAACCCGATCCTCACGGACGAGGAGTTCGCCGCCTTCCACGCCCGTGTGAAGGGGCGCCTGGGCGAGAACGCGGAGCCGCCCGCGTACGCGGCGGGCGACGGCCACACCAAGACCTCCGCGGCCTGGCTCATCGACAAGGCGGGCTTCACCAAGGGCTACGGCACCGGGCCCGCCCGTATCTCCACCAAGCACACGCTGGCCCTCACCAACCGCGGCGCCGCGACCACCGAGGACCTGCTGGCCCTGGCCCGCGAGGTCGTCGCCGGCGTCCGCGAGGCCTTCGGGATCACGCTGGTCAACGAGCCGGTCACGGTGGGCGTGAACCTCTGAGGCGCCCCGGCCGGCCCTGGCGGTCCCACCAGCCCTGATGGGTCACCAGCCCCGGTAGGCCTCCCAGCAGACACCCCCCTGCTGTACGACCGTCCAGTCCGCGCGCTGCGGGCCGGTTCGGCCTCCGTCTCCCTCATGACCGGACGGCGAGCCCCCGGCGACCGGACGCCCGGCGGCCGGGGCGAGGCCCCTCGTCACCGCGTCGCGCCGCGCCCCCTCAGGCCTCCGTCAGGCCCCCGGTCCCGCCAGCCACGCGTCCACCCCCGCCAGCAGCCTCGCCTTCTCGTCCTCGGGTGCCGCGGACGCGCGCAGCGACTGCCGTGCCAGTTCCGCCAGTTCCGCGTCCGTGAAGCCGTGGTCGCGGCGGGCGATCTCGTACTGGGCCGCGAGGCGCGAGCCGAACAGCAGCGGGTCGTCCGCGCCCAGCGCCATCGGGACGCCCGCGTCGAACAGCTTCCGCAGGGGGACGTCCTCGGGCTTCTCGTAGACGCCCAGCGCGACATTGGACGCGGGGCACACCTCGCAGGTCACCCCGCGGTCCGCCAGGCGCTTCAGCAGCCGTGGGTCCTCCGCCGCGCGCACCCCGTGGCCCACCCGGTCGGCGTGCAGGTCGTCGAGGCAGTCGCGCACCGACGACGGGCCCGTCAGCTCGCCGCCGTGCGGGGCCGAGAGCAGCCCGCCGTCGCGGGCGATGGCGAAGGCGCGGTCGAAGTCCCGGGCCATGCCCCGGCGTTCGTCGTTCGACAGGCCGAAGCCCACCACGCCGCGGTCCCGGTAGCGCACCGCCAGGCGTGCCAGGGTGCGGGCGTCCAGGGGGTGCTTCATCCGGTTCGCGGCGACCAGGACGCGCATCCCGAGGCCGGTCTCCCGCACCGCCGAGTCCACCGCGTCCAGGATGATCTCCAGCGCCGGGATCAGACCGCCCAGGCGCGGGGCGTACGACGTGGGGTCGACCTGGATCTCCAGCCACCTCGACCCGTCCCTGATGTCCTCCTCCGCGGCCTCCCGCACCAGCCGCCGGATGTCCTCCGGCTCCCGCAGGCACGAGCGGGCCGCGTCGTACAACCGCTGGAAGCGGAACCAGCCCCGCTCGTCCGTCGCCCGCAGCCGGGGCGGCTCCCCGCTGACCAGCGCCTCGGTCAGGGCCTCGGGCAGCCGTACGCCGTACTTGTCGGCGAGTTCCAGCAGGGTGGCGGGCCGCATCGACCCGGTGAAGTGCAGATGGAGGTGGGCCTTCGGCAGCTCAGAGACATCACGTACGTGCTCCATCCCAAGATCCTGCCGTACGTTCCGGGCGTCCCGGTAGCGGTTTCCCCGGACGTGGTCTTGCTCGCACAAACGAAGGGGGCGCAGAGGGTGGATCCCCCCTGCGCCCCCCTTGAGGCGTGCGTGCCGCGCGACGTCAGTCCCGGGCCTCCGCCAGCAGCTTCTGGATCCGGCTCACGCCCTCGACCAGGTCCTCGTCACCGAGGGCGTAGGACAGCCGCAGATAGCCGGGGGTGCCGAAGGCCTCGCCCGGGACGACCGCGACCTCGGCCTCCTCCAGGATCAGGGCGGCCAGCTCCACGCTGGTCTGCGGACGCCTGCCGCGGATCTCCTTGCCGAGCAGCGCCTTCACGGACGGGTACGCGTAGAACGCGCCCTCCGGCTCGGGGCAGACCACGCCGTCGATCTCGTTCAGCATCCGCACGACGGTCCTGCGGCGCCGGTCGAAGGCCTCGCGCATCGTCGCGACCGCCTCCAGGTCGCCCGACACGGCCGCCAGGGCCGCCACCTGCGCGACGTTCGACACATTGGACGTGGCGTGCGACTGCAGGTTCGTCGCGGCCTTCACCACGTCCTTGGGGCCGATGATCCAGCCCACGCGCCAGCCCGTCATCGCGTACGTCTTGGCGACGCCGTTGACCACGATGCACTTGTCGCGCAGCTCGGGGAGCAGGGCCGGCAGGGACACGGAGACCGCGTCGCCGTAGACCAGGTGCTCGTAGATCTCGTCGGTCAGCACCCACAGGCCGTGCTCCACGGCCCAGCGGCCGATGGCCTCGGTCTCGGACTCGGAGTACACCGCGCCGGTGGGGTTGGACGGGGAGACGAAGAGCACGACCTTCGTCCTCTCCGTGCGCGCCGCCTCCAGTTGCTCGACGGAGACGCGGTAGCCGGTCGTCTCGTCCGCCACGACCTCCACCGGGACACCGCCGGCCAGCCGGATCGACTCCGGGTACGTCGTCCAGTACGGCGCCGGGACGATCACCTCGTCGCCCGGGTCGAGGAGCGCGGCGAAGGCCTCGTAGATGGCCTGCTTGCCGCCGTTGGTGACCAGTACCTGCGAGGCGTCCACCTCGTAGCCGGAGTCGCGCAGCGTCTTCGCGACGATCGCGTTCTTCAGCTCGGGCAGGCCGCCGGCCGGCGTGTAGCGGTGGTACTTCGGGTTCTTGCAGGCCTCGATGGCCGCCTCGACGATGTAGTCCGGCGTCGGGAAGTCGGGCTCGCCGGCGCCGAAGCCGATCACCGGACGCCCGGCGGCCTTGAGGGCCTTGGCCTTGGCGTCCACGGCGAGGGTGGCGGACTCGGAGATCGCGCCGATCCGGGCGGAGATCCGGCGCTCGGTGGGAGGGGTTGCAGCGCTCATGGAACCCATCGTTTCAGACCGGAAACGCCCGTGGCACACCGGTTTCACAGACTGAACCGGAGGGGGCCGACGACCGGACACCAGTCCGGATCCGCGGGGTGGCCTGGACGATCTTCGGCGGACAAAGCCCGTACGGGCGCTTTCTGTTCGACGACCGGCCGCGGACCACGTACACTCTCACCTCGTTGGCCTCCAGCGGCAGCGATCGCGCCGGTGCACACCGAGCACCCGGCCGGATGCGGTACGTTGGGGTACACACAAAGGGTCGTAGCTCAATTGGTAGAGCACTGGTCTCCAAAACCAGCGGTTGGGGGTTCAAGTCCCTCCGGCCCTGCTACACACTCCCCGATCAGGAAGTGTGCGCACAGTACGTACGTATTGCACTCGCCGTGCGGCTCCACCGGGCGCGGCACGGTCACGACCCGGGAATCAGGTGAGGACGAGTGACGGACGCCGTGGGCTCCATCGACATGCCTGACGCCCAGGACGAGCTGCAGGAGTCGAAGAAGAAGTCCCGCAAGGGCGGCAAGCGAGCCAAGAAGGGCCCGCTGAAGCGCCTTGCCCTCTTCTACCGCCAGATCATCGCGGAGCTTCGCAAGGTCGTCTGGCCGACGAGGAACCAGCTGACGTCGTACACCACCGTGGTGATCTTCTTCGTCGCGATCATGATCGCTCTGGTGACTCTGATTGACTATGGGCTCAACCACGCCGCCAAGTACGTCTTCGGCTGAGCCGAGAGCGAAGGACGCCGAGGTACCCGGCGTCCCTTTCGCGTGTTCCACCCCTATGTATCCAGGAAGAAGCAGCCACCGTGTCTGACCCGAACCTGAACGACGCCGTTGAGTCACGCGGCGAGTCCGCCGAGTCCGTGGATGACGAGCTCGACATCGTCGAGGGCGCGGACGAGCGGGACGAGTTCGAGGCTGCCGAAGCCGAGGCGGGGGAGCCGGCCGAGGATGCCGCCGCGCGTGTCGTGGACGAGGTCGCCGACGAGGACGAGACCGCCGACCTGGATGAGGCCGCCGACGAGGACGAGGCCGTCGACGAGGAGGAGGCAGCCGACGAGGAGGAGGCCGCCCCGGTCGACCCCGTCGAAGCCCTCCGCGAGGAGCTGCGCTCGCTGCCCGGCGAGTGGTACGTGATCCACACGTACGCCGGCTACGAGAACCGCGTGAAGACCAACCTCGAGCAGCGCGCCGTGTCGCTGAACGTCGAGGACTACATCTTCCAGGCCGAGGTGCCGCAGGAAGAGGTCGTCCAGATCAAGAACGGCGACCGCAAGACCATCCGCCAGAACAAGCTCCCGGGCTACGTCCTGGTACGCATGGACCTGACGAACGAGTCCTGGGGCGTCGTCCGCAACACGCCCGGCGTCACCGGCTTCGTGGGCAACGCCTACGACCCGTACCCGCTGACCCTGGACGAGATCGTCAAGATGCTCGCCCCGGAGGCCGAGGAGAAGGCCGCCCGCGAGGCCGCCGAGGCCGAGGGCAAGCCGGCTCCGCAGCGCAAGGTCGAGGTCCAGGTGCTGGACTTCGAGGTCGGCGACTCGGTCACCGTCACCGACGGCCCGTTCGCCACGCTGCAGGCGACCATCAACGAGATCAACGCCGACTCCAAGAAGGTCAAGGGCCTCGTGGAGATCTTCGGCCGCGAGACGCCGGTCGAGCTGAGCTTCGACCAGATCCAGAAGAACTAGTCCAGAACTGGTCCGCTTCTGGTACAAGCGCTTCCGATCAGGTCAGACAGGCTGCCAAAGCCGGTCTGACCTGCTCGGTTTTTGGCCCCGCAGCGGTACCCGTTATCGTTGTGCGGTATGCCTCCATCCGGATGATCCGGATCGGATGGCGGAAAACTCTCACTAAGGACCCGGAGAGAGCAATGCCTCCCAAGAAGAAGAAGGTCACGGGGCTTATCAAGCTCCAGATCCAGGCCGGCGCGGCCAACCCGGCTCCGCCGGTCGGTCCGGCGCTGGGTCAGCACGGCGTCAACATCATGGAGTTCGTCAAGGCCTACAACGCCGCGACCGAGTCGCAGCGCGGTTGGGTCATCCCGGTGGAGATCACGGTCTACGAGGACCGTTCCTTCACCTTCGTGACCAAGACGCCCCCGGCCGCCAAGATGATCCTCAAGGCCGCGGGCATCGAGAAGGGCTCCGGCGAGCCGCACAAGACCAAGGTCGCCAAGATCACCGAGGCGCAGGTCCGCGAGATCGCCCAGACCAAGCTGCCTGACCTCAACGCCAACGACCTGGACGCCGCCGCGAAGATCATCGCCGGTACCGCGCGTTCCATGGGCGTCACGGTCGAGGGCTGAACCCCACCTTCGTAGACCAGGCGGCCGTTGGCCGCACGTGGCAGGGCCTGCTCGGCCCGTACCACGACTCCTTTCAGAACACACAGGAGCAGTTGTGAGCAAGCGCAGCAAGGCTCTCCGCGCTGCGGACGTCAAGGTCGACCGGGAGAAGCTGTACGCCCCGCTCGAGGCCGTCCGTCTCGCCAAGGAGACCTCCACGACCAAGTTCGACGGCACCGTCGAGGTCGCCTTCCGTCTGGGTGTCGACCCGCGCAAGGCCGACCAGATGGTCCGTGGCACCGTGAACCTCCCGCACGGCACCGGTAAGACCGCCCGGGTCCTGGTCTTCGCGACCGGTGACCGTGCCGAGGCCGCTCGTGCCGCGGGCGCCGACATCGTCGGCGCCGACGAGCTGATCGACGAGGTGTCGAAGGGCCGCCTGGACTTCGACGCCGTTGTCGCCACCCCGGACCTCATGGGCAAGGTCGGCCGCCTCGGCCGCGTGCTCGGTCCCCGTGGTCTGATGCCGAACCCCAAGACCGGCACCGTGACCCCGGACGTGGCGAAGGCCGTCACCGAGATCAAGGGCGGCAAGATCGAGTTCCGCGTCGACAAGCACTCGAACCTGCACTTCATCATCGGCAAGTCGTCCTTCGACGACGCCAAGCTGGTGGAGAACTACGGCGCGGCGCTGGAGGAGATCCTCCGTCTGAAGCCGTCCGCCGCCAAGGGTCGCTACATCAAGAAGGCCGCCATCACCACCACGATGGGCCCCGGCATTCCGGTCGACCCGAACCGCACCCGCAACCTCCTCGTCGAGGAGGACCCGGCCGCCGTCTGATCCTGACGGCAGCCGCGGGCACGCACCGCTGACGCCGGGCTCCGCACCTTCGCAGGTGCGCAGCCCGGCGTTTTGCCGTCCCCCTTCGTCCCGGGCGCCCGGCAAGCGGCACATGCCGTTTCACGGGAGGTGCGTGCTGTTTCCCCCGGGTCGGAGTTAGCGTGAAGATCACGGAGCGCGCGAGGGGGTAACGGATGAGGGACGGGATCGTCAGGCGCGGGATCCTGCCGGTCGCGGCGGCCGCCGCGCTGTCCGCCGTGGCGGGGTGCAGCATCTCCGGGGACACCGGCCCCCACAAAGGCAGCCCCGCGACGCCCTCCGGCAGCGCGGCCGGACGGGTCGACTCCCGGGGGACGGCCGCGGCCCTGCGCACCGTGGAGGAGGCCACCATCAGGGCCGGGTCCGCCCGGATCGAGTCCACGACCGCCATGGGCGGGATGCTCTCCCTGAAGACGGACGGCGCCCTCGGCTGGTCCGGCGAGCCGGTCGGCACGCTGCGCATCACCTACACCGGCGGACAGCTCGCCGCCACCATGCGTGCCCTCAGCAGCACCTCCCTGGAGGCGCGGCTGCTGCCCGACGCCTACTACGCCAAGGTCGGCGAGACGTTCGCCCAACGCCTTGAGGGCCGGCACTGGATCCGCTACGGCTACGGCGACCTGGCGGCCCTGCCCGGCGGCTCGGGCGCGTCCCTCACGGACCAGCTGCGCGACACCGCGCCGCTCCAGCCGGTCCGGCTGCTGCGTGCCTCCGGGGACGCGCGCAGGGTGGGCGAGGAGACGGTGCGCGGCCGGCGCACCACGCACTACTCGGGCACGGTCGTCCCGGCGGACCTCACCGGCAGGGACGCCGCCGGCCTGAAGGCGCGGCTGGAGCAGGCCGGGGTCACCAGGGAGACCGTCGACATCTGGGTCGGCGACCGCGGCCTGCTGGTCAAGAAGGTCGAAAGGGGCGAGCTGACCAGCGGCCGGATGTCCGCGACGGCCTATTACCACGACTACGGCGTGAAGGTCGCGGCCGGCCGGCCCCCGGCGGCGGACACCGCCGATTTCAAGGAGCTGATGAACGCCCTGGGCTCGTAGCACACCCCCGCTCGATGCCTGCCGCACAGAAATCGTGGGCCGCTGTCAGTGCTTCGGGATAGGCTCGCGGTCTTGCTATGGATCAAACATGGGTTCTCTTGGGGGGAATCATGACTTTTGCTATACGGAACAGGGTGGAGCGGGGAGCGGCGGGCGCGGTGCTCGCGGCCCTGGTCCTGGGCGGCGGAGCGGTCGCCTGTTCGAAGGGCACCGCGGAGGAGTCGCCGCAGATGACGCCCGCAGCGGCCGTCGCCAAGGCCGCGAAGAACTCCGAGAACATCACGTCCCTGCACTACCGGATGACCGGCACGATGCCGGGCGCGGGCCAGGTCCAGGCCGAGGCCCGGATGTCCATGAAGCCGCTCGCCATGAGCATGAAGATGACGTTGTCGGAGCAGAAGACCCAGGGCCCGGTCGAGGTCAGGCTCGTCGACAAGGCGATGTACGTCGGCGGGGGCGCCGAGGCAGCCAAGGAGATGGACGGCAAGCACTGGATCAAGTTCGACCTGGCCGCGCTGGGCGCGGACAAGCAGCTGAACATGGACCAGCTGGGAGCCGGCCAGGCGAACCAGAACCCGGCCCAGGACTCCACGTTCCTGACCAGCTCCAAGAATGTGACGAAGGTCGGCACCGAGACCATCGACGGCGTGAAGACGACCCACTACAAGGGCGAGGTCACCCTCGCGGAGGTGCGTGCCTCTCTCAAGGCCCAGAAGCTGGACAAGGCCGTCCTCGAGCAGCGCGAGAGGGGTCTCGACCAGTACGCCAAGCTGGGCGCCGACAAGATGGCCATGGACATGTGGGTCGACGGCAGCGACCACACCAAGCGGTTCCGGATGCGCGGCGACGCCGAGAAGGGACCGATGGACATGACCATCACCTTCCTCGACTACAACAAGCCGGTGACGGTGACGGCCCCGTCCGCCGGGGACACGGCCGACCTCGCCGAGATGATGAAGGGCCTCCAGCAGGGCTGAGCCCCGCGGGCTGAGCTCCCACAGGGCTCAGCCCAGCCGAGCCGGGAACGGATTTGCCAGACGGAGATCCGTTCCCGTACTCTCCTACGGAAGCCAAAGACCGCTGGTCGTTGCCGTGCACTCGGATGAGGGTGCGGTGGCCGAAGGATCCGCTGAACTGCGGACGACCCGCGCAGGTGACTGTGGAAGTACTCCCGGAGTGCGTGCGTAAGCCGCGCGTGCGCCCGGTCGAGTCCGCCCCGTGCGCCTGCGCCGGGGCGTTTCGTTTGAGTCCAGCCCCTTCTGAGCGGTCCTCATCACCCGGAAGGAGGCCGACGCTCTATGGCAAGGCCCGACAAGGCTGCCGCGGTAGCCGAGCTCGCGGAGCAGTTCCGCAGCTCGAGCGCCGCCGTGCTGACCGAGTACCGGGGTCTCACTGTGGCGCAGCTCAAGACGCTGCGCCGGTCGCTCGGTGAGAACGCCCAGTACGCCGTGGTGAAGAACACGCTGACCAAGATTGCGGCCAACGAGGCCGGGATCACGACGCTCGACGACCTGTTCAACGGTCCGACGGCGGTCGCCTTCGTCACCGGTGACCCGGTGGAGTCGGCGAAGGGTCTTCGTGACTTCGCCAAGGACAACCCGAACCTCGTCATCAAGGGCGGTGTCCTTGACGGCAAGGCGCTGTCCGCCGACGAGATCAAGAAGCTTGCGGACCTTGAGTCCCGCGAGGTTCTGCTCGCCAAGCTGGCGGGTGCTCTGAAGGGCAAGCAGACGCAGGCTGCTCAGGTCTTCCAGGCGCTCCCGTCGAAGCTCGTCCGCACCGTGGACGCGCTTCGCGCCAAGCAGGACGAGCAGGGCGGTGCCGAGTAATTCGGCCCCCGAAATGACCGCCGCCGCCTGAGGCGGAGGTCGTAGCGGGCCGAACGTACGCCCGCCAGACATGTACATCCGGCACCAGCCGAATTAGCGGAAGGAAGCCATCGTGGCTCTCACCCAGGAAGAACTGCTCGCCGAGTTCGAGTCGATGACCCTCATCCAGCTCTCCGAGTTCGTGAAGGCGTTCGAGGAGAAGTTCGACGTCACCGCCGCCGCCGCGGTCGCCGTCGCGGGCCCGGCCGGTCCGGCCGCCGCCGCCCCGGTCGAGGAGGAGAAGGACGAGTTCGACGTCGTCCTCACCGGCGCCGGCGACAAGAAGATCCAGGTCATCAAGGTCGTGCGCGAGCTGACCTCCCTCGGCCTGAAGGAGGCCAAGGACCTGGTCGACGGTGCGCCGAAGCCGGTTCTGGAGAAGGTCAACAAGGAGGCCGCGGACAAGGCTGCCGAGGCTCTCAAGGGTGCCGGCGCCTCCGTCGAGGTCAAGTAACACCTTTCGGGTCCCGCACCGGGACCCACGGGCCCGCCCAGGGCTCACCGGGCCGTACGGGGCTTCGCTCCGTACGGCCCTTCGTGTGTGCCGGCCCCGGTTCACTCGAACGCCGCAGCCGGCGCCTCCGGGATTCCGGCGCGGCTCACCCGTAGGCCTGTAACGCGAACGCACCGAAGGGCGATCATCCATCCGGGTGGTCGCCTTCCGGCGTTCCGGGGGGTCCGGTGGCGGCTGCCTTGCACCCGTCGCCGCGGGGAGTATGGTGATCTTCGTCGTGCCTCCCGAGGGTCCCGGTGACCGTTGCACGTGACGATGGCAGTACCCGGATCGGCCATGGGGGGCCTTGACGAACTGCACGCAGCGCGCAATTCTCAGGACGCGTCGTCACAACGATCCGGATCCGAGGCATGGATCGACGACGAAGAGGGCAGTATCGATGTGCATCGAGGGCGTGGCTTGCCGCAGCAGTTGAGGGACAACGAGGGCTTCCATCGTGGGCCTGCAAACCCGCACTGGACATCAGTGTGCCAAGTGGCTACACTGACCCTTTGCGCTGCCTGTTAGCTGCCTCCTGCCCGTCACCAGGAGCATGCCCTCGCTTGAGCACCGACGATGAAGAGTCTCTGACCTGAGGCTTTCCCTCTCTGTGCCCGGTGGGACCGGTACGCGCGTAGTGAGTCCGAGCCCTCGGAAGGACCCCCTCTTGGCCGCCTCGCGCAATGCCTCGACCGCGAATACGAACAACGGCGCCAGCACCGCCCCGCTGCGCATCTCCTTTGCAAAGATCAAGGAGCCCCTCGAGGTTCCGAACCTTCTCGCGTTGCAAACCGAGAGCTTCGACTGGCTGCTCGGCAACGACGCGTGGAAGGCTCGCGTCGAGGCGGCTCTGGAGTCCGGTCAGGACGTCCCCACCAAGTCCGGCCTCGAGGAGATCTTCGAGGAGATCTCCCCGATCGAGGACTTTTCCGGGTCGATGTCGCTGACGTTCCGCGACCACCGCTTCGAGCCGCCGAAGAACTCGATCGACGAGGCCAAGGAGCGCGACTTCACCTACGCCGCGCCCCTCTTCGTCACGGCCGAGTTCACCAACAACGAGACCGGCGAGATCAAGTCCCAGACCGTCTTCATGGGCGACTTCCCGCTCATGACGAACAAGGGCACCTTCGTCATCAACGGCACCGAGCGTGTCGTCGTGTCGCAGCTGGTCCGTTCGCCCGGCGTCTACTTCGACTCCAGCATCGACAAGACGTCCGACAAGGACATCTTCTCCGCCAAGATCATCCCGTCCCGGGGGGCCTGGCTCGAGATGGAGATCGACAAGCGCGACATGGTCGGTGTCCGCATCGACCGCAAGCGCAAGCAGTCCGTGACCGTCCTCCTGAAGGCGCTCGGCTGGACGACCGAGCAGATCCTCGAGGAGTTCGGCGAGTACGAGTCCATGCGCGCCACCCTGGAGAAGGACCACACCCAGGGCCAGGACGACGCGCTGCTCGACATCTACCGCAAGCTGCGTCCGGGCGAGCCCCCCACGCGTGAGGCCGCGCAGACGCTCCTTGAGAACCTCTACTTCAACCCGAAGCGCTACGACCTCGCCAAGGTCGGCCGCTACAAGGTCAACAAGAAGCTGGGCGCGGACGCTCCGCTCGACGCGGGTGTCCTGACCGTCGAGGACGTCATCTCGACGATCAAGTACCTGGTGAAGCTGCACGCGGGCGAGGCCGAGACGGTCGGCGACAGCGGTCAGACGATCGTCGTCGAGACCGACGACATCGACCACTTCGGCAACCGTCGCCTGCGCAGCGTCGGCGAACTCATCCAGAACCAGGTCCGCACGGGTCTGGCCCGTATGGAGCGCGTCGTCCGCGAGCGCATGACCACGCAGGACGTCGAGGCGATCACGCCGCAGACCCTGATCAACATCCGGCCGGTCGTCGCCTCCATCAAGGAGTTCTTCGGCACCAGCCAGCTGTCGCAGTTCATGGACCAGAACAACCCGCTGTCCGGGCTGACGCACAAGCGTCGTCTGTCCGCGCTCGGCCCGGGTGGTCTCTCCCGTGAGCGGGCCGGCTTCGAGGTCCGTGACGTGCACCCGTCGCACTACGGCCGCATGTGCCCGATCGAGACGCCCGAAGGCCCGAACATCGGTCTGATCGGTTCGCTCGCCTCCTACGGCCGGGTCAACGCGTTCGGCTTCGTCGAGACCCCGTACCGCAAGGTCATCGACGGCCAGGTCACCGACGATGTGGACTACCTGACCGCCGACGAGGAGGACCGCTTCGTCATCGCCCAGGCCAACGCGCCGCTGACCGACGAGCTCCGGTTCGCCGAGAGCCGCGTGCTGGTCCGCCGCCGTGGCGGCGAGGTCGACTACGTCAGCCCCGAGGACGTCGACTACATGGACGTCTCGCCGCGCCAGATGGTGTCGGTCGCGACCGCCATGATCCCGTTCCTCGAGCACGACGACGCCAACCGTGCCCTCATGGGCGCGAACATGATGCGCCAGGCCGTTCCGCTGATCAAGTCGGAGTCCCCGCTCGTCGGCACCGGCATGGAGTACCGCTCCGCCGTCGACGCCGGCGACGTCGTCAAGGCCGAGAAGGCCGGTGTGGTCCAGGAGGTCTCCGCGGACTACATCACCACCGCCAACGACGACGGCACGTACATCACGTACCGCCTGGCCAAGTTCGCCCGCTCCAACCAGGGCACCTCGGTCAACCAGAAGGTCGTCGTCAACGAGGGCGACCGCGTCGTCGACGGCCAGGTCCTCGCCGACGGTCCCGCCACCCAGAACGGCGAGATGGCGCTCGGCAAGAACCTGCTCGTCGCGTTCATGCCGTGGGAGGGTCACAACTACGAGGACGCGATCATCCTGTCGCAGCGCCTCGTGCAGGACGACGTCCTCTCCTCGATCCACATCGAGGAGCACGAGGTCGACGCCCGTGACACCAAGCTCGGCCCCGAGGAGATCACCCGGGACATCCCGAACGTCTCCGAGGAGGTCCTCGCCGACCTCGACGAGCGCGGCATCATCCGTATCGGTGCCGAGGTCATCGCCGGTGACATCCTCGTCGGCAAGGTCACCCCGAAGGGTGAGACCGAGCTGACCCCCGAGGAGCGTCTGCTGCGCGCGATCTTCGGTGAGAAGGCCCGTGAGGTCCGTGACACCTCGCTGAAGGTGCCGCACGGCGAGACCGGCAAGGTCATCGGCGTGCGCGTCTTCGACCGCGAGGAGGGCGACGAGCTGCCGCCGGGCGTGAACCAGCTGGTCCGCGTCTACGTCGCGCAGAAGCGCAAGATCACCGACGGTGACAAGCTCGCCGGCCGTCACGGCAACAAGGGTGTCATCTCCAAGATCCTGCCGATCGAGGACATGCCGTTCCTGGAGGACGGCACCCCGGTCGACATCATCCTCAACCCGCTGGGTGTGCCGTCCCGAATGAACCCGGGACAGGTTCTGGAGATCCACCTCGGCTGGCTCGCCAGCCGCGGCTGGGACGTCTCCGGCCTCGCCGACGAGTGGGCCCAGCGCCTGCAGGTCATCGGCGCCGACCAGGTCGCCCCGCGCACCAACGTCGCCACCCCGGTCTTCGACGGTGCCCGCGAGGACGAGCTGGCGGGTCTGCTGCAGCACACCATCCCGAACCGCGACGGCGAGCGCATGGTGCTCCCGTCCGGCAAGGCGCGGCTGTTCGACGGCCGCAGCGGTGAGCCGTTCCCGGACCCGATCTCGGTCGGCTACATGTACATCCTGAAGCTGCACCACCTGGTCGACGACAAGCTGCACGCCCGTTCGACCGGTCCGTACTCGATGATCACCCAGCAGCCGCTGGGTGGTAAGGCCCAGTTCGGTGGCCAGCGGTTCGGCGAGATGGAGGTGTGGGCGCTCGAGGCCTACGGTGCCGCCTACGCCCTCCAGGAGCTGCTGACCATCAAGTCCGACGACGTCACCGGCCGCGTGAAGGTCTACGAGGCCATCGTCAAGGGCGAGAACATCCCTGAGCCCGGCATCCCCGAGTCCTTCAAGGTCCTCATCAAGGAGATGCAGTCCCTGTGCCTGAACGTGGAGGTGCTGTCCAGCGACGGTATGTCCATCGAGATGCGTGACACCGACGAGGACGTCTTCCGCGCTGCGGAGGAGCTCGGCATCGACCTGTCCCGGCGCGAGCCGAGCAGCGTCGAAGAGGTCTGACGGGAGCCCGGCGGGCCTGACTCCAAGGCCCGCCGATCCCGGGACCCCCGTACAGACCGAAAGACTTACGACCCTGAGAGGGATTGACGCATAGTGCTCGACGTCAACTTCTTCGACGAGCTCCGGATCGGCCTGGCCACCGCTGACGACATCCGTCAGTGGAGCCACGGCGAGGTCAAGAAGCCCGAGACCATCAACTACCGCACCCTCAAGCCCGAGAAGGACGGCCTCTTCTGCGAGAAGATCTTCGGCCCCACCCGGGACTGGGAGTGCTACTGCGGTAAGTACAAGCGCGTCCGCTTCAAGGGCATCATCTGCGAGCGCTGTGGCGTCGAGGTCACGCGCGCGAAGGTGCGCCGTGAGCGGATGGGCCACATCGAGCTGGCCGCCCCGGTCACGCACATCTGGTACTTCAAGGGCGTTCCGTCGCGGCTGGGCTACCTGCTCGACCTCGCCCCGAAGGACCTGGAGAAGGTCATCTACTTCGCGGCGTACATGATCACGTACGTCGACGAGGAGCGCCGTACGCGTGACCTGCCCTCCCTGGAGGCGCACGTCTCCGTCGAGCGGCAGCAGATCGAGAACCGTCGCGACGCCGACCTGGAGGCCCGCGCCAAGAAGCTCGAGACCGACCTGGCCGAGCTCGAGGCCGAGGGCGCCAAGGCCGATGTGCGCCGCAAGGTGCGCGAGGGCGCGGAGCGCGAGATGAAGCAGCTGCGCGACCGCGCGCAGCGCGAGATCGACCGCCTCGACGAGGTGTGGGCCCGGTTCAAGAACCTCAAGGTCCAGGACCTCGAGGGCGACGAGCTGCTCTACCGCGAGCTGCGGGACCGCTTCGGCACGTACTTCGACGGTTCGATGGGTGCCGCGGCGCTGCAGAAGCGCCTGGAGTCCTTCGACCTCGAGGAGGAGGCCGAGAAGCTCCGCGAGATCATCCGCACCGGCAAGGGCCAGAAGAAGACCCGTGCCCTCAAGCGGCTCAAGGTCGTGTCCGCGTTCCTGCAGACCTCCAACAGCCCCAAGGGCATGGTCCTGGACTGCGTCCCGGTCATCCCGCCGGACCTGCGTCCGATGGTGCAGCTGGACGGTGGCCGCTTCGCGACCTCCGACTTGAACGACCTGTACCGCCGTGTGATCAACCGCAACAACCGTCTGAAGAGGCTCCTGGACCTCGGTGCCCCGGAGATCATCGTCAACAACGAGAAGCGCATGCTTCAGGAGGCTGTTGACGCCCTCTTCGACAACGGTCGTCGCGGCCGCCCGGTCACGGGCCCCGGCAACCGCCCGCTGAAGTCCCTCAGCGACATGCTGAAGGGTAAGCAGGGCCGCTTCCGCCAGAACCTGCTCGGCAAGCGTGTCGACTACTCGGCGCGTTCCGTGATCGTCGTCGGCCCGCAGCTCAAGCTGCACCAGTGCGGTCTGCCGAAGGCGATGGCGCTGGAGCTGTTCAAGCCGTTCGTGATGAAGCGCCTGGTCGACCTGAACCACGCGCAGAACATCAAGTCGGCGAAGCGCATGGTGGAGCGCGGCCGCACGGTCGTGTACGACGTCCTCGAAGAGGTCATCGCCGAGCACCCGGTGCTGCTGAACCGTGCGCCCACCCTGCACCGCCTCGGCATCCAGGCCTTCGAGCCGCAGCTGGTCGAGGGCAAGGCCATCCAGATCCACCCGCTCGTCTGCACCGCGTTCAACGCGGACTTCGACGGCGACCAGATGGCCGTGCACCTGCCGCTGTCCGCGGAGGCGCAGGCCGAGGCCCGCATCCTGATGCTGTCCTCGAACAACATCCTCAAGCCGGCCGACGGCCGCCCGGTCACGATGCCGACCCAGGACATGGTCCTCGGTCTGTTCTTCCTGACCACGGACGGCGAGATGCGGAACGTGAAGGGCGAGGACCGCTCCTTCGCGTCCGTGGCCGAGGCGATCATGGCGTTCGACGCCGGCGAGCTCTCGCTGCAGTCGCGCGTGGACATCCGCTTCCCGGTGGGCACCATCCCGCCGCGCGGCTGGACCCCGCCGGCCCAGGAGGAGGGCGAGCCGGAGTGGCAGCAGGGTGACAGCTTCCGTCTGAAGACCACGCTGGGGCGTGCGCTCTTCAACGAGCTGTTGCCCGAGGACTACCCGTTCGTCGACTACGAGGTCGGCAAGAAGCAGCTCTCCGAGATCGTCAACGACCTCGCCGAGCGCTACCCGAAGGTCATCGTGGCGGCCACGCTCGACAACCTGAAGGCGTCCGGCTTCTACTGGGCCACGCGTTCCGGCGTCACCGTCGCCATCTCCGACGTCGTCGTTCCCGAGGCGAAGAAGGAGATCGTCAAGGGCTACGAGGCCCAGGACGAGAAGGTCCAGAAGCAGTACGAGCGCGGTCTGATCACCAAGGACGAACGCACTCAGGAACTGATCAACATCTGGACCAAGGCGACCAACGAGGTCGCCGAGGCGATGAACGAGAACTTCCCGAAGACCAACCCGATCTTCATGATGGTGAACTCGGGTGCACGAGGCAACATGATGCAGATGCGTCAGATTGCCGGTATGCGTGGTCTGGTGTCGAACGCGAAGAACGAGACGATCCCGCGTCCGATCAAGGCGTCGTTCCGTGAGGGCCTGTCCGTGCTGGAGTACTTCATCTCCACGCACGGTGCCCGTAAGGGTCTCGCGGACACCGCTCTGCGTACCGCCGACTCGGGTTACCTGACCCGTCGTCTGGTCGACGTCTCCCAGGACGTCATCATCCGCGAGGAGGACTGCGGCACCGACCGTGGCCTCAAGCTCCACATCGCGGAGGTCGGCGCGGACGGCGTGCTGCGCAAGGCGGAGAACGTCGAGACGTCCGTGTACGCGCGCTGCCTCGCCGAGGACATCGTCGTCGACGGTCAGGTGCTGGCCCCGGCCGGTACCGACCTGGGTGACGTCCTCATCGAGGAACTGGTCGCCCGTGGCATCTCGGAGGTCAAGACCCGCTCGGTCCTGACCTGTGAGTCCGCCGTCGGCACCTGCGCCATGTGCTACGGCCGCTCGCTCGCCACCGGCAAGCTGGTCGACATCGGTGAGGCGGTCGGCATCATCGCCGCCCAGTCCATCGGTGAGCCCGGTACCCAGCTGACGATGCGTACCTTCCACACCGGTGGTGTGGCCGGTGACGACATCACCCAGGGTCTGCCGCGTGTCGTCGAGCTCTTCGAGGCCCGTACCCCGAAGGGTGTCGCCCCGATCTCCGAGGCCCAGGGCCGCGTGCGGATCGAGGAGACCGAGAAGACCAAGAAGATCGTCATCACGCCGGACGACGGCAGCGACGAGACGGCCTTCCCGATCTCGAAGCGCGCCCGACTCCTGGTCAGCGAGGGCGAGCACGTCGAGGTGGGCCAGAAGCTCACCGTGGGTGCCACCAACCCGCACGACGTGCTGCGCATCCTGGGCCAGCGTGCCGTCCAGGTCCACCTGGTCGGCGAGGTCCAGAAGGTGTACAACTCGCAGGGTGTGTCGATCCACGACAAGCACATCGAGATCATCATCCGGCAGATGCTCCGCCGCGTGACGATCATCGAGTCCGGCGACGCCGAGCTGCTGCCCGGCGAGCTGGTCGAGCGCTCGAAGTTCGAGACCGAGAACCGTCGTGTGGTCCAGGAGGGCGGTCACCCGGCCTCCGGTCGTCCGCAGCTCATGGGTATCACCAAGGCCTCGCTGGCGACCGAGTCCTGGCTGTCGGCGGCGTCCTTCCAGGAGACGACCAGGGTCCTCACGGACGCGGCGATCAACGCCAAGTCCGACTCCCTGATCGGCCTCAAGGAGAACGTCATCATCGGTAAGCTCATCCCGGCCGGTACGGGTCTGTCCCGTTACCGCAACATCCGGGTCGAGCCGACCGAGGAGGCCAAGGCCGCGATGTACTCGGCCGTCGGCTACGACGACATCGACTACTCGCCGTTCGGCGCCGGTTCCGGCCAGGCGGTGCCGCTGGAGGACTACGACTACGGTCCGTACAACCAGTAAGCGAGCAGAATGAAGGGCGGCCACCCCGTGACGGGGTGGCCGCCCTTCGGCGTGTCCGGGGGCGGCCCGGAGCTCTCAGTGCTGCGGCTGGAGGTACGGCTGCAGGTGGTGGAGCCGGGTGTCATAGTCCGGATGCGAGGACAGCAGCCTGCCGAGGGCGCTCTCCGTCACCGGGACGCCCCCGTTGCGGGCTGCCTGCTCGGCCGCGGTCCGCAGGTCCTGCTCGTGCAGCTTCTCCAGCACGGCGGCCAGCATCGGGGCGAAGCCGAGGGCGGCCGCGTGCTCGTCGGCACGCAGCTCGGCGCGGCGGCCGACGGCGGCCAGCGCGTAGGGGACGCCCAGGAGCAGCAGCGGCAGCCCGTAGAGCGTGCTGATGGTCGCCAGTGCGAGGCCGCCCAGGAACAGCACCACGAAGGCGACGCCGAGGCAGCCGAACGCCCGCGACACCTTGAACACGAAACCGGAGAACGCCTTGAGGAGGCGCCAGGCCACCCGGCCGGGCAGCGCGTACCAGTAGCCGAGCAGCGAGGACCACGCATGGCCGCCGACGTGGTGGCCCAGCTCGTGCGCGAGTACGGCGGCCAGCTCGCCGTTGGGCAGCCGGTTCATGGCGAAGCGGGTGACGCCGACGATATGGCCGGCCGCGGCGACCGCGTTGAGGTCCTCGCTGTCCTGCACCCACAGCTCGTAGGCGCGGCCCTCGATGCCGGCGCGGGCGGTGACCATGCGCCACACCGGTTCGAGGGTGGCTCGTTCCTGCGGAGTGGGGTGGCGCAGACGGAGCAGATGGCGCGCGAGGGCGCTTTCGGTGGGGCGGTGGAACACGAGTGCGCCGCTGGCGAGCCAGGCCAGGACGACCAGGAACGCGAACTTGCCGAAGAAGGCCGCGACCAGGGTGACCACGAAGAGGCTGCACAGGAGGTTCGGCAGGTGCAGCAGGAGGTTGCCGACGGCGGTGGCGTCGGTGCGGCGCTGGTCCTTCGACAGATGGACGCGACCGTGGTCGGTGCTGATGTGGTGGGGGTGCGCGGGGTCGTCGGGGGCCAGGGGCGGGGACGGCGTCGTGGGCGGTGCGCCGGGCGGGGGAGTCGGGCCGGCCTGCGGAGGGTGGGGTGGTGGGGCCGGCTGGGGATACGGGGGAGGGGCTGGTGACGGGTACGGGGGAGGGGCTGACGGGGGGTAGGCGGGTGGGGCCGGGGCGGAGGCCGGGTACGGGGGCGTGGGCGCTGGCTGGGGGTACTGCGGTGCGGGGCCCGGCTGGGGGTGCTGCGGTGCGGGGCCCGGCTGGGGGTACTGCGGGGCCGGACCCGACTGGGGGTACTGGGGTATGGGGCCCGGCTGGGGGTAGGCGGGAGGCTGCTCCGGGTACTGCGGTGCTCTCGGCTGCTCCCCGGCGGTCTGTGCCGGCGAGCCGGGGTACTGCGGTGGGACCGGTGGCGGTTCGGACATGGTCGTTCTTTCCTTCGGGTGCTGGTGCGGGGACGACTGCGATGCGGCGGGTCAGCCGATCAGCAGGGAGGCGGGCAGCAGGACCGTGCCGGCGCCGAAGGCGACGAGGCCCGCCCTGATCCACTGGTGCTTGCGTGCGGCGATCCGGCTCGTCTCGGTGAGCGCCCTGGTCAGGCCGGCCGTGGGAAGACGTTCGGTGTCGGCGAGCGCGCTCTCCAAGTGGCCTTGCCTGACGGCCTGTTGGATGTCACCGAAGTAGGACAGGGGAAGGCCCGGCGCCCAGCTTCCGGAGCGGTAGCGGGGGAGTACCGCGAGCAGCAGGGCGAACAGCGAGAGGGCGAGACACAGAGCTCCGGCCCACCACAGCACGGTGCCCGGTCCGGACAGCGCGGCCGGGGTCCACTTCCGCCCGGCGAGCAGACCGCTGAAGACACCTGCGGTCATGCCGAGGGCGGCGACCAGGACCGACGCCTTGCTGTCGGCCCGGGCGATCTCGGCCCGCAGCTCGGCCAGGAGCCGCTCGCAGAGCGGGGCGAGTGCTGCGGGGTCGGCGGGGCCGCCGGTGGGCGGGGCGGGCGCGGAGCCGGGGGCGGTCATGTGCCGTCGCTCTCGGTGCCGCTCCCGGTTCCACCGGATCCCGTCGACGCGCCGGTGTCCTCGGTGCCTCCGGGGACCTCGTCCGCGACCGGGACCGTGGCCCCGGCCGGGTTCACCGGGTTCGCCGGGGACACCGGATGCGCGGGGACGGCCGGGGCCTGACCGCCGGGCATGGTGGGCGTGGTGCCGTATCCGGACGGGGGCTGCCAGGCCGGGGCCTGCGGGCCGTACGCGCCGTGCTGAGGCTCCTGCGGCGGGCCGCCGGCTCCGTACGGCAGGGTCGTCTGCCAGGGCTGCGGCGCGCCCGGGGGCGGCGGTGTGAAGGGCGGCGCGCTCGGCGCCGGAGGCGGTAACGGCGGGGCGCCCGGCACTGGAGGCGGGAACGGGGCGGTGGCCGGTACCGGAGGCGGGAACGGGGCGGTGGTCGGTACCGGCGGTGGGAACGGAAGCCCGCCCGGGGCCGCTCCCGGTCCGGGTACCGGGAACCCGGCCGGGGCCTCAGGTCCCGTGCCCGCCGTGGCCGGCGGGACCTCGCCCGGCGTAGCGCCGCCCGGCGAGGCCGCCGACCCGGCTTCGGTTCCCACCCCCGGAACGGCGGCCGAAGCCGCTGCCGCGGCGGCCGGCACTGTCCACACCCCCGCGGGCTGACCCGCGGTCGGGTTCGTCGGCGGCTCGGGCGAACCCGGATAGGCCGGTCCCGTTCCCTCGGGCAGCGGGGGCGCGGTCTGGGGAACGCCGGGGAGCCGCTGGGTGAGGATGTCGTTGACCGTGCGGAGGGCGAGTTGCTTGGGCCCCTCCAGTTCGTAGCCCTCCGCCGCGTCACCGTTCAGGAGCTGCCCTACCAGTTCCATCTGTGCCTGGATCATGCGGAGTTGGTCCTCGCGCATGCTGGACATGACGAGCCGTGAGTCCTCCGGGTGCTGGGCGAGGTGAAGTGCCCAGGCGTGGACACCGCCCTGTTGGAGGTGCCACTGGTAGAAGGCGATCTTCTGGGCCTCGATCTTCTGCAGTTCCAGCTCTTGCTGCCCCTGTTGCAGCGCGAGCTGGTGCTGCTGTCCGCTGTGCAGCAGGGCCTGCTCGTACTGCCACCGCTGCTGCTGGATCATCAGTTCCTGCTGCTGGGTGCCGTAGGCCAGTGCCCGTTCGATCTGCAGGCCGTCCTGTTGCCGCTGGCGCCGGTCCGCCTCGATGTCGACCTCCCTACCTCGCTGGGTCGCGCGGACCTGTTCGGCGGCGGAGTGGTCGATGGCCTGCAACCGCTGCTGGTGCTCGATGTCGGCCTTGTCGCGCTTGATGCGCAGGGTCCAGGTGACCTGCAGTCCCGCGGGCGCACCGAGCGGCCCGAGCACGGTGACCGCCTGGAGCAGCTCCCGTTCGGCCGCCGCGCTGTCGATGACGGCGAAACGGCGGGTCACCGGCCGGGCGGCCCGCTGGAGTTCACCGAGGACCAGTCCCGGCACGTCCCGGTGACCGCTCGCCACGAACCGGGCCGGGTCCAGGACCTGCCAGGAGAGGTCGACCTCGGCCGTGAACTCGAAGGCGTCGTTGTCGCTGGGCAGCGTGAGCTCGGCGGTGCAGGGGTGCACGCCCATGTCCACCTCGTACACGGCGGTGTACCGGTTCGCGGCGACCTCGGAGCGCGTCGGGCGCCGCGGCGGCAGATACGCCTCGTAGGAGCCCTTCGGGGTGGAGAAGACGAGTGCGTGGTCGATGCGGACCAGCTGTCTCAGGCTGAACTCGAAGCGCGACAGCTGACGCACGGTCAGCACCGGGTCGACCAGCTGCGTGTGCCGGTCCGCCGGCTGCTGCCACTCGGGCTGGCGGTGGAAGGTGGGCATGGTGCGTGCGGCTCCTCGGGACGTACCGGTGGACGGGCGGACGGGCGGGCGGGGCGGACGGACGGGACGGACGTGCGGACGAGAGCGCGGGCGCTCAGCGGGTGGGCAGCGTGGTGAGCAGACGGGACGCGACCCGCGGCGGGGGATCGCCGTCCTCGCCGGGCATGGTCCGCAGCAGATGGCTCAGCCGCTGGTGCTCGGCGGCCGTGGTGACGAGCGCGGGCAGCAGCGCGGCCAGCGCCCATTCGACCGCCGTGGACCGGTCGGCGATCAGCACCCACTCCCGTAGCGCCTCCAGCGCGCGCCGGGTGGTGCGCGGATCGGCCAGGGCGGCGCGCCACAGGTGCGGGACGCCCTGCGCGGCCGGCCCGCCCTCGGCCGCCGCACGGGCGTACCAGCCGAGGATCAGCGGAGTGCCGTAGCGCTCGTCGTCGTTCTCGGTGCGCCCGCAGGCGCCGACGAACCCGCCGAGCGTGAGGTCGCGCACGGCCCGGTCGTCGTCCAGATGGGCGCGCAGCTCGGCGAGGACCGTCTCGCTCGCCGACGACAGCAGCAGCAGCTCCACCGCCTGCGCGAGCTCCCGCGCCAGCTCGCCGTCGATGTCGTCGGGCGCGTCCTCGTACAGCCGTCGTACGGCGCCGCGCAGCGCGGCGAGGGCCTGGTCCGGGCGCTCCGGTCCGATCAGCCCGTACGCCCGCACGGCCACCCAGCGCAGCCGTGGGTCGCCGCCCTCGCACCACGTGTCGAGGATGCGCGGGATGTTGGGCGTGTCGATGAGGTGGGCGAGGGTGAGGGAGTTGACCGCGACGAGCCGGTGCCGGAACAGCTTGGAGGTGCCCCAGCCCTCGATGACCAGGGCCATCGCCGACGGCAGGTCGGTGCGGGCGAGGACGGCGACGGTGGCGGCGGCGCGGGTGCGGACCAGGGGGCGGCCGTCGTCGGCGAGTCGGCGCAGCCAGCGGATCAGGGCCGGGCGGGCGGACGGATGCCCGGTCCACACCTCACGCAGCAGCACCAGGGAGGCCCGCTCGTCGCGGAACCTGGCCTTCTGCTGGGTGACCGGCCCCCACTCGGTGTGCTCGTCGTCCACGTACCTCTCGGCGCGGGCACGTTGGAGCCGCTTGCCGACGTGGGTGCCGAAGACGGGGACCTCGGGCACGCGAGCCGGGTTCTCGGTCTCCTGGAGGAAGCGGTAGAGCAGGTCGCTGAGTTCGGCGGTCAGCGCGTAGGGGCCGCCGTCGAGGGCGGCCAGCGCGACGAGGAACGCCTTGTCCCGCAGATGGAGGGAGGCCTCGTCCTCCTCGAACCACTCCTGGATCTGGGCCTCCAGGGAGACCAGCGAGAACCGGGCGACCGCGTCCTCGGCGACCTCCCCGGCGGCATACCGGCCGAGCAGCCGCGCGAACGCGGCGGCCTCGCGCGGCTGGTGACTGCGTTCGAGGAAGTCGGCCACCTCCGGCAGGCCGAGCAGCTTGGCGGCGGTCTCCTCGTCGGTGCGGGCGCGCAGCTGGGCGGCGAGGACCTCGGCGGCGGCCGGGGCGCGCCACTCCTCGGCGGTCACGTCGTCGAGGGCCGCGCCGGGGTCGAGGGTGACGACGAGATAGGCGTCCCGTTCGGTGAGACGGTCGCGGGCGGCCAGCAGATGGGTCCAGCGCAGCGGGTTGTCGCGGCGCGGGGCGAGGTCGCACAGGACATGACCGCGGGCCTGGTGCTCACCGGTGACCAGGTCGGCCAGACCGCTCGGGCCGGTGTCGCGCACCAGGGTGCGCACCGGGAGGGCGCCGAGGCGGTGCAGCAGCATGAGGGCGGCGGTGCGCCGGCCGGTGAACCGGCCGCCGGACAGCACCAGGACACGGTCGTCGCGCAGCCGGCCCAGCAGCCGGGACATGAGCCGCTCGTCGGCGACGAACCGGCTCGCCAGCTCCTGAAGGGTGGCCTCCGGGATCTCGCCGGAGGCGGCGGCAGTGGAGCCGGGGACCGCGAGCTGGTAGATCTCCGTCTTGCTGCCCAGGAAGACATCACCGGAGAAGTGGCCGCCGCTGATACCGCCGTGCTGGTCGCCGCCGAGCAGCCCGCCGCTGAAGCGGGCCCGGGCGCCGACGTTCATGGACCGCGGGCTGTGGTCGACCAGGTCACGCCGGGCCGACCAGGCGTTCTGCGGCTGGTCGCGCTCCTCGGATCCCTCCTCGTCGTCGTGCCCGGTGCCGTCGGCGGGGCCCGGGTCGCCCGGGGGCTGGTCCTTCGCCGGGCTCCCGGTGCCGGGTACCGGGTGCGGGGGAGCCGGTGCCTCGGGGGTGCTCATGCGCGCTCGCCCCGCTCATGGCCGCCGCCCTCGCCGAGGACGACATCGCCGGAGAAGTGACCGCCGCTGATGCCGCCGTACTGGGAGCCGCCGATCACGCCGCCGCTGAACGTGCCGCCCTGGACGGTGACGACAGGGCCCGGCGCCGGGGCTCCCCCTGATCCGCCCGGCGCCGGGCCGTCCTCGGGGGCTCGGGCGCCCCGCGGCGCCGCGCCGCCCTCCGGGGCTTCGGTGCCCCGCGGCGCCGGGCCCTCCTCGGCGGCCCGGTCGCCCCGCGGCGCCGGGCGGTCCCCCGATCCGCCCGGCGCCTCCCCCGCCCCCGTGTCACCGTGGTCTTCCCGGCCGTCCGTGGCCGCGGCACCGGGTACCGGCCCGTGGAGCCACGCCTTGAGAGGGCCGTTCTTGCTCTCCATCGTCACCGGGTGGAAGTCGGCGGCCGGGACGCCGACGTGGTCATGGCGCACGACCCCGGTGTAGAGGGCGTCCGAGACGCACAGCGCGAAGTCGTCGGCCCGCTCGCGCAGGGCGTCGCGCAGCAGAGCGGCGTCCAGCAGCCGGCAGGCGTGGTTCAGATCGGAGCCGACCCAGCCGTCGTGCTCGTCCACCGCGACATAGCCGGTGGCGACGACGCCGCGCAGCCGGATCTGCGCGGAGCGGGACGCCATGCGGTTGAGCGACCGCAGGTGTGCGGGGACGTCCGTGAGCAGGGCTCGCAGCAGCGCCGTGACCGGGGCGTTGGCATCGATGAGTTCCATCACCGAGTCGCCGCGGTCGGCTCGCAGCCGACGGGTCTCGTCGATGCCGGCGCCTTGCAGCGTGCGGTCGGTGATGTCGTAGAGCATGCGCCGCAGATACGCCTGCTCCACGTCGTCCCGGTCGCTGAACCTCTCGATGTCCAGCAACAGGATCGTGCGGCTCACGGGATCGGTCATGGTCGCCTCTCGAGGGGGTACGCCGTACAGGGCAGAAGACTGGCCGCGCGGCTTCCCGAGTGGTGAGGGCGGATGACGCACTCGGAGTGTGACCGTGTGCACAGAGCGCCGGACGAGACGACGGGCCCCGCCCCGCCGCGATCCCTTTGGTGACGGAGCCCGCCGCCGTCAGTCCTCCGGCGTTGTCGGCGGTGCGGGAATGCCCGGCAGGGGCCCCGCGGCCGCGATACGGCGGAGCAGGTCGGGGCGCCGGATCAGCAGGGTGCGGCGGCCCGTGACGACCGCTTCCCTGTCGCGCAGTTCGCGCAGCAGCCGCTGCACCATCTCCCGCGAGGCGCCCACCGATCCGGCCAGTTCCTGCTTGCTCAGCGGTACGGCCAGCTCGATGCCGTCGGCCGTGCGCCGGCCGTGGGTGCGGGCGAGGTCCAGCAGGAGGACCGCGAAGCGCTCCCGCACGCTCATCGACGCGAATTCCAGCCGGCGCCGGTCGGCCGCGCGGGTGCGGTCGGCGGTCAGCCCCAGCAGGGCGAAGGAGACGGCGGGGGAGCGGTTCAGGAAGTCCTTGAACCGCTCGCTCTCCACGGCCGTCGCCCGTACCGGCTCCAGCGCGGTCACCGTCGCCGACCGCGGCCGCCCGGTCAGCGCGGCCGACTCGCCGACGATGTCGCCGGGTCCGCGCAGCGCGAGCAGCGCCTCGTAGCCGTTGGCCGCGGCGGCGGTGACCTTCGTCCAGCCGCGCACGAGGAACAGGACATGGGAGGAGGGTTCGTGCTGGTGCACCAGCACCATGCGCGGGCTGAAGGTCAGCTCACGGCCGAGTGCCAGCAGCGCCGAGCGGTCCTCGGCCTCCAGGCGCGCCAGGAAGGGCACCCGGTCGTCCAGACCGCCGTCGTCCGGCGAGGACGCCGCCGGTGTCCTCGGTGTCGCCGTCATCCCATCCCCCGATCCTCGCGCCCGAGCGGACGGATCAACGTACTCAACGCGCAAGAGCGCGTGGCGGGGAAGCACGGGATTCGGCCAATGATGTCCGCAGGGCTCAGGGCGGTGTCCGACCTGTCTCTCGGCAGCGCGCGACGGCCCTGGACGGCCGGTGGGACAAGTGGGACGAATGCCAGGTGAGGAGGTGGAACGTCCGGCGTGTCGCGGGGGGCACCATTTGTTTTGACCGAAGTCCGTGCGGTAGGTACGCTCAGACCTTGTGCCTGGGGTGTGCCCTGGCTTTCGTGCGTGCCTCCACACCGCACAGGGAGTCATGACCGGCCACCGTAATCTGCGCCCTTTTCGCCTTGCGGCGGGAGTTTGCGGGATTCGACACACCCGACCGCGTGGGTCGGCGATGTTCCAGGTTAGCTGTACCCATCGGCACACAGAAACCGGAGAAGTAGTGCCTACGATCCAGCAGCTGGTCCGCAAGGGCCGGCAGGACAAGGTCGAGAAGAACAAGACGCCCGCACTCGAGGGTTCCCCTCAGCGTCGTGGCGTCTGCACGCGTGTGTTCACGACCACCCCGAAGAAGCCGAACTCGGCCCTCCGCAAGGTCGCGCGTGTGCGTCTGACCAGCGGCATCGAGGTCACCGCTTACATTCCGGGTGAGGGACACAACCTGCAGGAGCACTCCATCGTGCTCGTGCGCGGCGGCCGTGTGAAGGACCTGCCGGGTGTTCGTTACAAGATCATCCGTGGTTCGCTCGACACCCAGGGTGTCAAGAACCGCAAGCAGGCTCGCAGCCGTTACGGCGCCAAGAAGGAGAAGTAAGAATGCCTCGTAAGGGCCCCGCCCCGAAGCGCCCGGTCATCATCGACCCGGTCTACGGTTCTCCTCTGGTGACCTCCCTCATCAACAAGGTGCTGATGAACGGCAAGCGCTCGACCGCTGAGCGCATCGTCTACGGCGCCATGGAGGGTCTGCGTGACAAGACGGGCAACGACCCGATCATCACGCTGAAGCGCGCGCTGGAGAACATCAAGCCGACCCTCGAGGTCAAGTCCCGCCGTGTCGGTGGTGCGACGTACCAGGTTCCGATCGAGGTCAAGCCCGGTCGTGCCAACACGCTCGCGCTGCGCTGGCTCGTCGGTTACTCCCGCGCCCGTCGCGAGAAGACCATGACCGAGCGTCTGCTCAACGAGCTCCTCGACGCCTCCAACGGCCTCGGCGCCGCTGTGAAGAAGCGCGAGGACACGCACAAGATGGCCGAGTCCAACAAGGCCTTCGCGCACTACCGCTGGTAGTCGCTACCCCCATCGAGACCGAGAGAAGACTGAAGCCTTATGGCTACCACTTCACTTGACCTGGCCAAGGTCCGCAACATCGGGATCATGGCCCACATCGACGCGGGCAAGACGACCACCACCGAGCGGATCCTGTTCTACACCGGTGTGTCCTACAAGATCGGTGAGGTCCACGACGGCGCTGCCACCATGGACTGGATGGAGCAGGAGCAGGAGCGTGGCATCACGATCACCTCTGCTGCCACCACCTGTCACTGGTCGCTGGAAGACGTCGACCACACCATCAACATCATCGACACCCCGGGGCACGTCGACTTCACCGTCGAGGTGGAGCGCTCCCTGCGTGTGCTCGACGGTGCTGTGACGGTGTTCGACGGCGTCGCCGGCGTTGAGCCCCAGTCCGAGACGGTGTGGCGTCAGGCGGACCGCTACGGCGTTCCGCGTATCTGCTTCGTGAACAAGCTTGACCGCACCGGTGCCGAGTTCCACCGCTGTGTCGACATGATCTCCGACCGCCTGGGCGCGCAGCCGCTGGTCATGCAGCTGCCGATCGGCGCTGAGGCGGACTTCAGGGGCGTCGTCGACCTGGTGAAGATGAAGGCCCTCGTCTGGTCCGCCGAGGCGACCAAGGGCGAGATGTACGACATCATCGACATCCCGGCCACGCACACCGAGGCGGCCGAGGAGTGGCGCGGCAAGCTGCTCGAGGCCGTCGCGGAGAACGACGAGGAGCTGATGGAGCTGTACCTGGAGGGCGAGGAGCCCTCCGAGGAGCAGCTGTACGCGGCGATCCGTCGTATCACCATCGCGTCCGGCAAGGGCACCGGCACCACCGTCACCCCGGTGTTCTGTGGTACCGCGTTCAAGAACAAGGGCGTCCAGCCCCTGCTCGACGCGGTGCTGCGCTACCTCCCCTCCCCGCTTGACGTCGAGGCCATCGAGGGCCGCGCCGTCAACAACCCGGAGGAGATCGTCAAGCGCAAGCCGTCCGACGAGGAGCCCCTCGCCGCGCTGGCGTTCAAGATCATGAGCGACCCGCACCTCGGCAAGCTCACCTTCGTCCGGGTGTACTCGGGCCGCCTGGAGTCCGGCTCCGCGGTGCTGAACTCCGTCAAGGGCAAGAAGGAGCGCATCGGCAAGATCTACCGCATGCACGCCAACAAGCGTGAGGAGATCGAGTCGGTGGGCGCCGGCGACATCGTCGCCGTCATGGGTCTGAAGCAGACCACGACGGGCGAGACGCTGTGCGACGACAAGGCCCCGGTGATCCTGGAGTCCATGGACTTCCCGGCGCCGGTGATCCAGGTCGCCATCGAGCCCAAGTCGAAGGGCGACCAGGAGAAGCTGGGCATCGCGATCCAGCGCCTGGCCGAGGAGGACCCGTCGTTCCAGGTCCACTCGGACCAGGAGACCGGCCAGACCATCATCGGTGGCATGGGCGAGCTGCACCTCGAGGTGCTGGTCGACCGTATGCGCCGTGAGTTCAAGGTCGAGGCCAACGTCGGCAAGCCCCAGGTCGCGTACCGCGAGACGATCCGCAAGGCCGTCGAGCGCATCGACTACACGCACAAGAAGCAGACCGGTGGTACCGGCCAGTTCGCCAAGGTGCAGATCGGCATCGAGCCGCTCGAGGCCGGCGACACCTCGTACGAGTTCGTGAACAAGGTGACCGGTGGCCGTATCCCGAAGGAGTACATCCCTTCGGTCGACGCCGGTGCCCAGGAGGCCATGCAGTTCGGCATCCTCGCCGGTTACGAGATGACCGGCGTGCGGGTCATCCTGCTCGACGGTGGTTACCACGAGGTCGACTCCTCCGAGCTGGCGTTCAAGATCGCTGGTTCGCAGGCCTTCAAGGAGGCCGCCCGCAAGGCCAGCCCCGTGCTGCTCGAGCCGATGATGGCCGTCGAGGTCACCACGCCCGAGGACTACATGGGTGAGGTCATCGGTGACATCAACTCCCGCCGTGGCCAGATCCAGGCCATGGAGGAGCGTGCCGGCGCCCGTGTCGTGAAGGGCCTGGTTCCGCTGTCGGAGATGTTCGGCTACGTCGGCGACCTCCGCAGCAAGACGTCGGGTCGCGCGAGCTACTCGATGCAGTTCGACTCCTACGCCGAGGTTCCGCGGAACGTCGCCGAGGAGATCATCGCGAAGGCCAAGGGCGAGTAACGCACCCCGTTTGCACGCCTTAGGCTTGACACCGACCGCCGGGGGTTCTTCCTCGTGAAGGACCCCGGCGGGCGGCACCCCAGCAAAGATCACCTGGCGCCGATGAGTAAGGCGTACAGAACCACTCCACAGGAGGACCCCAGTGGCGAAGGCGAAGTTCGAGCGGACTAAGCCGCACGTCAACATCGGCACCATCGGTCACATCGACCACGGTAAGACGACCCTCACGGCCGCCATTACCAAGGTGCTGCACGACGCGTACCCGGACCTGAACGAGGCCACCCCGTTCGACAACATCGACAAGGCGCCCGAGGAGCGCCAGCGCGGTATCACCATCTCCATCGCGCACGTCGAGTACCAGACCGAGTCGCGTCACTACGCCCACGTTGACTGCCCGGGTCACGCGGACTACATCAAGAACATGATCACCGGTGCCGCGCAGATGGACGGCGCGATCCTGGTGGTCGCCGCCACCGACGGCCCGATGCCGCAGACCAAGGAGCACGTGCTCCTGGCCCGCCAGGTCGGCGTTCCGTACATCGTCGTCGCCCTGAACAAGGCCGACATGGTGGACGACGAGGAGATCCTGGAGCTCGTCGAGCTCGAGGTCCGTGAGCTCCTCACCGAGTACGAGTTCCCGGGCGACGACGTTCCGGTCGTCAAGGTCTCCGCTCTGAAGGCCCTCGAGGGCGAGAAGGAGTGGGTGGACTCCGTCCTCAGCCTGATGGCCGCCGTCGACGAGTCGATCCCGCAGCCGGAGCGCGATGTCGACAAGCCGTTCCTGATGCCGATCGAGGACGTCTTCACGATCACCGGTCGTGGCACCGTCGTCACCGGTCGTATCGAGCGCGGTATCCTCAAGGTCAACGAGACCGTCGACATCATCGGCATCAAGACCGAGAAGACCACCACCACGGTCACCGGCATCGAGATGTTCCGCAAGCTGCTCGACGAGGGCCAGGCCGGTGAGAACGTCGGTCTGCTGCTCCGCGGCATCAAGCGCGAGGACGTCGAGCGCGGCCAGGTCATCATCAAGCCGGGCTCGGTCACCCCGCACACCGAGTTCGAGGCGCAGGCCTACATCCTCTCCAAGGACGAGGGTGGCCGCCACACGCCGTTCTTCAACAACTACCGTCCGCAGTTCTACTTCCGTACGACGGACGTGACCGGCGTCGTGACCCTCCCCGAGGGCACCGAGATGGTCATGCCGGGTGACAACACCGAGATGAAGGTGGACCTCATCCAGCCCATCGCCATGGAAGAGGGCCTGAAGTTCGCCATCCGTGAGGGTGGCCGCACGGTGGGCGCCGGCCAGGTCACCAAGATCGTCAAGTAAGTACGTCTTGCTTGAGGGTCACCCGCTGACCTGAAGAGGCCCGTACGACTCCGGTCGTACGGGCCTCTTCGCGTTCCCTCGTCGCCCCTCGCGGCGACGGCCCCCGGAAAACGGCCGGCCCCGTTGTTCACCAGCCCAGGTAGGTGAGCTGCACGACGTAGACGCGTTTGCTGTGCACGACGAGCTGGTACGTGAACATCCCGCCGGGAACGGCGACGTCACCGACCCGCGGATCGTCCCCGTCATGACTCCGGCCGTGCGGGTACCGTGCCTCCGCCGCTGCGACCACCTCGGCGGCCTTGTGTTCCACCTCGGCGAGGAAGGCGGGCGGGGCGGTGCGGGCGGCTTCCTCGGTGCCGAAGGCGTACTCCCAGGTCCAGCTCAATCGCGTACTGCCTTCATGGCCTCGTCCAGGACGGCGCTCAGCTCCCGCAGAGCCTCGCTGGCCACGGCGGCGTCCTCATGCTCCAGGTTGCTCTTGGCGAGGGCATGGCGGGCGGCGAGGTCGGGGCGGCGGGCGATCTCGACGTCCCTGGCCCAGACCAGGACCCAGCTTCGCACCGGGCTGAAGCACTGCCACTCCACGGCCCTGGCGAACGCCTCGTCCTTCGTCCGCTGCATCTCCGGCAGGCGTGCGGGATCGACGACGGCGAGGGCGGCCCGTAGGGCGTCCGGGGTCTGCTCGGGGCGCGGAACCAGCTCGTCTCCGTGGTCGGCCTGGGTGCTCATGGAGTCCTCCCGGGAGTGCACTGGCCAGGTTAGCCGCCGGGGACGACCCGGGCGCTGGGGAGCGCACACGATGTGCGTTCCTGCTGGTCAGCGGTGCTACGAGGGGCTGGGGCCCGGCGCGGTGACGGTCACGTCGGCTCCGGCCGGGCGGCAGTCGCGGCAGCGGCCGGGCTCGGGTGCGCGGAAGGGGCGGTCGCAGCCGTCGCAGGTGTGGAAGGGGTGGCGTGGGGGCGGTGGGGCGGCCGGTGCGCGGAACGGGGGTGGGGGTGGCAGCCGGGCGGTGAGGCGGTGGGCCAGGAGGGCCGCCGGGCGACGCGGGCCCCCTGCGGGGAGATCGGTGGTCAGGGCGTGGCGTACGGCGGTCGGGGGCACGTCGCGTTGCAGCCAGGCGGCGACGCCGGGGGCGAGGTGGGCGGTGTCGCAGGCGCTGAGCAGCAGCCGGGGGTCCTGCTGGTGCAGGGTGGCGAGGAGGTCCACGGCCGTCTGGAGCAGGGCCGGAGAGGGGTACGCCGGCTGGGGGACGGGCGGCAGGGGGTGCTTCTTGGGCGACTCGCGGGGTTTCCCGCGGGGCGTGTGCGCCTCGGGGGCCGTCGTGTCGCCGGCGGTGCTCGGAGTGCGGGCGGCGGTGCTCGGAATGCGGGTGGTGGGGCCGTGGCGGCGAGTCGGCGTCGGCTGGTTGCAGCTGATCGTGCGGGTGACGATCCGGCCCGTGGGGGTGCGTTCGCGTTCGCGGCGCAGGTAGCCGTGGGTCTCCAGCTCGCGCAGTCCGGCGGCGATGCGGCTGCGTCCCTCCGGGAAGCGCTCGGCGAGCGTCTTGATGTCCACGGGGGCGTTGCTCGGCAGGGACTGGATGTGCACGGCCAGCGCGATGGCGACCAGCGACAGTTCCGGGTGCTGGGCGAGGTGGTTGCCGATCACCGTGAAGCGGGTGGTGTGGCGGGCGTTCTCGTGCGTGACGCCGTAGGCACTCGGGCGAGTGCGCGTGCGCGGCTTCGCCAGGGAGTGGGGCTCGTTCGTGGCAACGGCTGACTGGACGTGCGGGGGCACGCTAGGGTCTCGGGTATCCATCGGGAAGCTGGATTCTTCCTTGGTGGCCAGGCCCTCGATCGGGATCGCTAGTCCCGGCCGAGGGCCGACGTATGTGTGCGGCTGTTTGCGCTGAGACTAAGAGCGTGGTGGTGAACCGGACAGTGTTCGGTGGGTGGGGCTGGCGGGGGATGCCTCGAACGATCTTGCTGGCCGGTCGGCGTGCATGGAAGAAC